>CAYLTE010000057.1:0-20856 GCA_964386195.1 uncultured Burkholderiales bacterium
GCTCACGAATACCGGCGCATCCTTCGGTCCGTCAACAGTGACTGCGTCATGCGTCGCAACAATCGACCAGGTATTGGTCCCGGCAACAGGTAACGTTTCCTCTGCAAATGCCACACCACGGAACGCAATCCCGATAGCGGCGATGGCGATGACCCAGCAACCCGCCAAAGTAATCCCAAAACTACCCTTGCAGTTGTTCATGGCTAAGCTCCTCGATAAGGGGTCCAGCAGATGCAACAATGCCCGCTCAGCCCTTACAACTGCCTTACGACGCATCAAACGCGCCTACGTGCGCACCCACGTGCGCGCTCCGCCATGAGTTCTGCCTCGTCGTGTCGCCCCGCTTGCGCAAGGCTCCTGCTCGCTCTGGCCAGCAGCGTCGGATTCGCCGGATCTATCGTCAGGGCGTGTTCGAGAACGCGGCTGCTCTCATTGAAATTCGCAACGCTCGCCAACGCATCCGCGAAGCGGATCGTCACCTTCAAGAACTTCGCTTGAAGTCTCTCCCGCGCCGCGATAATCGCCGGATCATCGATGCCAGGAAACAGTATTCCTCGATACTGCTGAAGCACTTCTCGCGCCACCTGCCAGTCCTGGTCCAGCCAACTGTGACCGCTCGCGAGAAGGCGATCTGCGCGCGTCTCAAAGAAGCGCACGTCGGACCAGATAAGCTGCTCGTCAAGCCACACCTTTCCGTTCTGATGGCGGACGGCGTCGTCATTGCTCAGAAATCGCCGCAGTCGATGCAGCGCCGTGTGCAAACTTGTCTGCGCGTTCGCGCCATCCGCATCTGGCCAAAGCATGTCGCAGAGCGCCGGAGAATACTCTGGACGCACGCCGGCAGCGACCAGACATCTGAGCAACTCCAGAATCTTTCTCGCGCTTCTCTCTCCCTGCAGCACATCCGCGCCATTAATCCTGAGCGAGAACTCTCCAAGCGCATGTACGACGCCGTGCCACGGCCACGATTTGGGTGCGTCATGCGGTGGCTTCAATCCGCCATCAACAATCACCTCGCGCAAGGAGGGCGAGTCACTTTGGTACTTGAGGCCCAGGGCGCAGACGACGGCTGCAGCGTGACGCACGGCGAAGAATGCACCCCGTTTCCCAACGCATCGCAGCAACTCGAGACAGGCGAAGACCTCATCCTCCAGAATCTCGGATCCGGCGGCGTGGCGTGCAGCGATCTCGAGTGCTCCGATGGCAGCATCGAGGTATCGAATGCGCCCATCCGAGACGGAATGCCTGACAGCTTTCACCAGCGTGTTCGCACTCTCCGTATCGCCAATCAGCACACTGTGATCTGCAAGACACAGTCGTGCACACGCACATGCGTCGACCAGCCCGAGCACATCGACACGCCGCACAGCGTCTTCCAAAAGTGGGATGGCGGCTCTTCGATCACCGGCGTCCGCTGTCACGATCGCCTCGGTCTTCTTGAGCATACGCATAGCGTTGCCCTGGTCCGGCCGCAACATCGGAGACAGCCGCTCGACGTCCTTCTTCGCCTGGCGATGGTCTCCAGACAGGGCCCGCATGTACGCAGACGCCGTTTGGCCAGCCAGCTCGAACTCCGACAGGCACGCGTCGCGTGCACGGATAGCCGCCTGCTCGAACTGCTCGATGGCCTCGGCCCATTCTCCTCTGGTGTAGAAGTACCATCCGACCCAAAGGTACCAACCGCACGCTACGGATGCGCTGCATTCATGAAGCGCTGTAGATCCATAACAAGCTCTCAACGCTCTCTGGCACACCGATTCATCTGCGCTGGAGTAACCGAAGTACAGCAGCGCGGACAGAATCGAGATGCGCATGTCCGCGGATTCCAAGGGACGATCCGTCTGGGCGAACAGGACTTGTACTGCCTCGTCTATCAGGGAATGGCTCGGGCATCTGTCCAACGCAGAGACGAGAAATACGCACCACGCCCGCTGTCGTTCCGCCTCCGCAATCGGAAGCTTGTCATGCTTGAGTAGCTGCCCGATTTCACCAATCCAGACGTCTTTGAGGCTGAAGTCAGCCAAAGAGAATTCGATCGCATCCACGACCCCCATCGCACAGACTATCCGCCCAGCGTCGTCCGCCTTCTTGACGAACAATTCGTGCGCGCTCAGGAACCACTTGTACGCTTCGGCCGGATGCGTCCACAAGAGAGCGGCTCCGCGCCAGTAGTTCACCCATGGGTGTTGGGCAGTCAGGTCCTGGGGAAGCTTCATCAGCCATGCTAGAAGTGCGCTTGTCCGCCCATTGCGCATGAGGTCACCGGCCACCATTACCAATACCTGCGCAGCACGCACGCCATCTCCGCTTGCCAGCAAGATCTCGACCGCTTCTTCTTGCCGTCCACGTCGGAGGAGTGCATCTGCCGCCGCCGCTCTCATGGATCTGAGCTCGGTCTCAGTTTTCTCGAGCGCCAGGCGATTGAGCAGAAACTCGCGAAAGAGTGCATGCAGCCTGAACGCAGGGTCCTCGCCTTCCGTACGGGTCACGAAATGCTGGGTCCTATAGAGGCGATCCAAGACCTGCCGCGCATCTACGAAACCTGTGACCTCTGCGAGCAGGGCAGCGTCGAAATCGGAGACCAGGCTACTTGCAAGCAGAAGCTCCTGTTCGGATGGCGATGCCTGATCGAAGACTTCGCTTGCCAGGTAGTCGAACAGGGCTTCTTTATCGAGCCTGCGGTACGCCGACCCTGCGTCTGCAGAAAGCAATACGAGACCGGCCACCCATCCGTCGGATCGATCACGCAGCGTCCTCGCGCGCTGATCGCTGATGCCAAGGCGCGGTGCCATTGCAACAGCATCTTCCTGGGTCAACTTGAGGTCCTCCCAGTCGACCACCTCCAGAGATCTGCTAAGCACGAAACGGGAAAGTTCCGCAGGAATACGATCACGGGACAGGAGCATCAACGAATGAGTCGATGGCACCTCAGCCAGGCCCTCCTTCAGTATGGCCCCGAGTTCGGGGCACATTGCATCCTGCAGATTGTCGAGCACGAGCACCGATCCGTGCGGGATCGCTGCGAACATTGCACGAAAGAACTGATGACAGAAAGCAGGGAGACTGAGCGCGTGCTCAGGCGTGAGCACTGGAACCCTTTCTCGAGCTCCGGCCGGCAGCAGTTCACGCAGAAAATAGAAGAATGTACCGGGCTCCTTGTCGCCGGCATCGAGGTGGATCCAGGCAGCACGCAACCTGCGGGACTCCACGTAACTGGCAACCAAGCTGGATTTGCCCGCTCCGGCCGGCCCGCAGATCCACATGATTGGGTGGCTCGTCCGAACATCCAGTCGGGCGAACAACCGCTCCCTGGGGACGCAGGCGTGCAGAATCGGCATGGACAACTTTGCGAGCATTGCGCCTCCTGGACGGATCAGAGCATGCCGCTACCACCCTTACAGCAAGCTTACACAGCCGACGTCAGGGCGCGCCCTCCCGCATCGACTCACCAGTCGGCACCCAGGACGTCCCGTCAAACCGGAGATAGTGCATCGTCTCGATGGGCCGGTAGTCGGTCTCGCTGGTATCGACTTTTATCCCTCGCAGTAGCAGCGGCAGGCGGACGTCTCGAAGATTACGCGCCTGCCGCATTACGTTTTCCCGGCTGAGGTCACCGCCACACTGTTTCAACACCTGCACCAGCAGTGCCGTTTGCATGTACGAGTAGGGTAGGCAGCCATCTGCCGGATCGGCTTCGGGCAAATACTTCTTGCGCCACGTATGGAACGCTTCCACCTCTGGATCGTCGGCAAGGACGGGATTGGTGGCGTCCTTCCCGAAGTAGACGGTCACCAGATCCTTCGCCTTCTCGAGGCCGACCGGCTTCAGAGTCGTACCCACCGATGACGATGCGTACGTGATCAGATGCAGCGGCTTCCAAGCCATTTCGTGCATGCGACGGAGCGTCATCATGGCGAACTTCGGCGTCGTCAGACTGACTACGGTGTCGGCGCCTGCGCTACGCATTGCGATGATCTGCGAATCGATGGTCGGATCGGTCACCTGATAGCTCTGCTCCGACACGATCATCGACTTCGCCTTCGCTCCGAGCTCGGCCTTGAACGCCTCCAATTCCTCGATTCCGATGTCGTCGTACTCCCACAGCACGGCAATCTTCGCGTTCGGGCGGTGATTGAGGATGTAGCGCGCAAACATCTTCCCCTCGAACCCGAATGTCGGCACCCATCCCATCGTGTAGGGGTACTTCTGAGGCATGTGGAACTTGGCGTGCGCAGTCGTCGGGAAGAGAAACGGTACCTTCCTTGCGTGCAGGTAAGGCAGGACGGACAGTGCCGGCGCACCCACGGTGCCGAACACCAACAGCACGCCGTCCTGCTCCACCAACCGGCGCGTGTGTTCGATCGCCTTGGCCGGGTTGTACCCGTCGTCGAGACTCAGAAGCTTGAGCTTCCGCCCGTTCACGCCGCCTTGGTCATTGATCATTCGGAAGTAGGCGTCGTTCGTGCGACCACATGCACCATATGCCGACGCAGGCCCGCTATAGGGCACGGTCTGCCCTATCAGAATCTCCTTATCCGTTACACCCGGGCCGTACTTGCCTGCGGCGTATGCGGGTAGGATCGCCCAGAACGAGCAGCAGATAAGAAAGGCCAAGAATAGTCTCGACATCGTCCCTCCGTCTCCGAACCACTCCAGCCGCAAGGATGCCACTGACTTTGCCGCAAAGCACGCCTCGGCAAAAGAAAGGGCGACCATCGGCCGCCCTGTTTGCGCACCTTATCCGGTCACGCTACGGAAGTTCCCACCTCACCTTCCACACTGACCATCCCGAGTCGCTATCGAACGGGCCCGCGATGTTCTCTTCATAGGTTCCGGCTCCCGTGATACCCGCGTACTTGCCCGTGCCATGAGTGATCAGGAGGTCCCCGTTCGGGCACCTGGTGCACCGCCAGTTCAACAGAACCTTGTCACCTTCAGCATCGACAACGACGCAATCCCCTGCGTTGCGAGTCACCGAATCCTTCTTGAACTCTCCGGAGAAAGTGCAAGACGCTGCGGCGCCGTGCAGCAATCCCTTCCCTCCGTCGCCCACGAACGGACCTGATGCGACCCCTCCCCAAATGATGTGATCCTTCTCGATCTCGATGTTCTTACCAGCGGCATAATGCCAGCCGAACACGCCGGACAGCGTCCCCATCTTCGGCAGCGGGTCGGCGGCGGACGCGGCGCCCGACCCCAGAAATGCCAGCGCAGCGGCAGAAACTAGCAATGTGGCTTTCATCGGTTCTCCTATGTCTGTCATGTGCGAGCAATGGAACGTTGCCCGCGTGAGAACCTTGCAGCCGTTCAACCCTCCGATCCCTTACCGATAGCGGGAGGCCCTCTTATGCTTCCCCATCAAGCGCAAGCCTTTTGACCAGGGATTTCGTCTGACTGGAAAGCGTCCTGCGGGAGTCAGCACTCAGTCGCGACCGCAGGGCTGCGAGTACCGCTTCAGCCTTTAGCCGCTCACCCAATTCGACATGGCACCGCATCAGCCCCTGCGCGAGATCCTCCGAGAACGGATCCACCTGTAAGGCCTGTTCATACCAGGAGCGCGCCCGATGGTGTTCACCTACGGACTCACTTCGGCGAGCCACATCGCAGATGGCGCGGATGAAGCGTGCCCGGAGACGATCCCTGGCAGGAAGAACCCAGGAGTACTCGTCGCTGTCGGCCAAAAGATGGCCGGCATAGACGGCAAATAGTGGCTGCGGGTTTCCCGTCTCGAGCACCTCCTGAAGGACTTGGTGGAGACGCTCCACATCCGTCCAGACCCACTTTGGATTGAGCGACAGCCGGCTTTGATCTAGGAGCACCGCATCATTGCTCCCCAAGAGCTTGCGCAGACGGTGCAGGGCAAGGCCGAACGCGTGATAAGCCCTGTCTCCCTCTTCATCGGGCCACAGCGAATCGAGCACCCGCGCCATCGGGACGTTCCTGCCTCCCAACGCGATGATGACTTTGAGCAGCGCGATCGGCTTGCGTGGGGCCTTACGTGGAAATCTGAGAAGGCCCTCATCGACATACACACGAAGCGCCCCGAGCGCGTACACGCGTACCGGCCAAGGCCAGGCTTCCGGACGATCAGCCGGCACCGCCCAATCATAGTGAGCGATCAGCTTGCGGACATACTCCACTTCGATATCTGCGCCTAGAGCTGTGGCGCAAAGAGGCGACATCCATCGTCGAACTTCAATGAACGCGTGTTCAAGCGACTGCTCGCGCGCCATGCGAAACGCAGCCCGAGCGCGGTCGCGGCACGTCGAGAGATCGCCACGTCGCATTGCAATCGTCGCTTCGGCGACGAGCACATCTACTTCGTAACGATGGGCGCCATACTCCGCCATGAGCCGCCGGCTATCGGCGATCCAGCGCTCGGCCTCCTCGAACGGTCCGAACTCGACGTAGTGCCAGACCAGGTTCTGGCGCATGGTGATCTGGTGTAACGCAGACCCTAGTTCGTCGAACGCTCTTACCGACCGTTGGCTGAGATCGAGGCTGGCAGCCCGCTCCCCGCGGAACATGCATATCCACCCCACCAATCCGTCATGCATCGCGCGGTCAAACTGTCGCGCCGTATCCAACGTACGCTCGAGCAGGGCATGCCAGCGACCCACCGCCTCCAATCTTCCGTCGGAGATCTCCAAAATACTCCCGATTGTCGCCGCGTAGGCGCCAGCTACTGTGAGTCCGTCGTGTTCATAGATCTCGAGAAGCACGCTCAAGGCCCGTTCGCACTCTGTTCGATTGCGCACGAAGCAGTAGTACCAGGCAATCAAGTAACCAGTGACCGCTGCGTTCAAGGGCGTGACGTCCGGGTCGCGCCAAAGCGACACAGCGATTGGCGCGGCGCGATGTGCCATATCGATGGGCCCCGTAAGAGAACCCCAGGCAAGCACGGACGCCACAGCCGAAAGCCTGAGGTTGACATCCGGAATCTTCGGCAGGAGTTCGAACACGCGCAGCGCGCTTTGGTCGAGCTCCGGGCGGTCCGGCTGTCGGAAACCGAACGCGGCGACCAGGGACGAGTACGCCATCACTTCTGCCTCGACTGAAGCAAAGCGGGCCTCCGGAATGGCATCCAGGAGCGCGGCCACCCACTTGTCGAGGGGACGGAACGCGTTGTACTCGAGCAGATAGGTTTGGATGATGGCGCTCGCCGCGCTGACGCGGCAGGTCGCATCGGACCGTTTCACGGCCAGCGAGAATGCGTGCTCCAGGTGTCCACGCGCTTCCGCCGGATCGCTCGAGGTCAGCGCGATGCCGAGCCAGCATGACAGCCACGGACTGCTCTCGATCCACTCAGTCGGCAGCCGGCGGATGTTCCCGGCTACGACCCTCCAACGTCCCTGGCCAATGAGCGACTGCGCTTTGCGAACAATCAGACTCTCCGCCCCGTTCCAATCGCTCGCGTCGCAGAGCAGCGAGAGCGCAGCGTCCGTGTTGTGATCCTCCAATAGAGCGGCTGCGCGCACACGCAGTTCATCGAGTTTCCGCGCGCTGCAGCGAGCTCGCAACTGGCGCGACAGGAACTCGCGGAACAACGCGTGATACCAGTAGGTCGGCTGCTCGATAGGCATGCGGTGGGTGAAGAAATGCCGCCGGTACAAGTCTTCCAGGATCGACGCAGCGCTCTCTTCGCCTGTCAGACGCTGTGCCATGGTGATTGGCACGTCCGGAAGGACTGAGGTCCAGATCAGGAAGCGCTGGGTATGCGGGGGGACGCGGGCGAAGATCTCCTCTGCGAAATAGCTGAACGTCGCATCTCGCGTCGATTCCGAAACGTACGCCGCATCGACGTTCTTGACACCTCCTTCCAGGGCCAGGACGAGTCCCGCGGCCCATCCATCTGTAAGCTCGTGCACGCGAGTGACGAACTCCGCAGATGAATCGCCATGACGCGCGGCGATCGCAGACGTTTCTTCGCGGTCGAGCCGCAAGCTCTCCCAGTCGACCATCGCAACGTGCTGGTTGGCGCGAAGACGTGCATAACACGCAGGTGGATCCCTCCGGCTCACCACCGCCAACACGATCCCATGGGGCGCCTCGTCCAATGCGAGTGCAACGATCTGATGAAAGATCTCGTCCGGGGAAACTTCCTGGTAGTTGTCGAGCGCAACGACAGCGCCGGCAGGCAAGCGGGCGAAGAACTCGCGAAAGAAACGGCGCGCGAATCCGAGCACATCCCCTAGATACTCAGGCAGCAGCAGCGGCAGCGCACGTTGCCTCGGTTTGCGGAAGCCCTCCGCGGCCTGCGCCAGATAGTAGAAGAACGTGGACAGATCGGCATCGCCCGGATCCACCTGGTACCAGATGCCCGGCACCTTGCGAGCAGCGAGCCAACTACCCAGCAGGGTCGTCTTCCCTGCCCCAGGGGGCCCCACGATGCAGATACCTCGCCGCTGCACGCGGTGCAAGTCGAGCAGGCTGAAAAGTCTTTCCCGGGGCACTGCCCGATGCAGCACCGGACGGGACAGCTTTGCGATCGTTGGGGGTGCTTTTCGCGCGCGCATGACAACGATTGCCAATGACGGTGAACTGTGCGCGTTGATCCGCTGCTACACGCCCGGCGAGTTGATCCGCGCCGCGGCAGAGAAGTCGTTGGTAGCAGCGCCACGAGGACGGGCCGAAGCGCCCGCGCCATCGCGGCTCAAGATAAAACCCTCGTAGCCGCGTGCGACGACATCGTCGCAGATGGCACGGTAGCGCACCATGCCCCCGGCGTAGGGCATGAACGTCACGGGCTTGCCGGGGATGTTCGCACCGTGATACCAGGAGTGCTTGGCGAGTGACAGCACCGTGGCCTTCGCCGCTGCATTCACGTGCTCGCCCCATTTCTGCGCCGCCTGCGGGCTCGCCTCGCACGTCGCGATCCCATTGGCGCGCAGGTAGGCGATGCAGTCGGTGATCCACTCCACGTGCTGCTCGATGGAAACCGGCATGTTGCACAGGACCGAGGGGCTGCCCGGCCCGGTCACGGTGAACAAGTTGGGAAAGCCGGGGATCTGCAGGCCGAGATAGGTGCGGGGGCCCTCGCGCCAGGCCTCGCGCAGAGCGAGCCCGTCGCGTCCACGAATGTCGATCCGCAGCAGCGGGCCGGTCATCGCATCGAAGCCGGTGGCGAACACGATGATGTCCAGAGGATGGTCGCGGTTGCGGGTGCGAATGCCGCTCGGGGTGATGCGCTCGATCGGGTCGACACGCAGGTCGACCAGCGTGACGTTGTCACGGTTGAAGGTCTCGAAATAGTCCGTGTCGATCGGCGGGCGCTTGGCTGCGTAGGGATGGTCGATGTCGGCCAGCGCCTCCGCTGTCTTCGGATCCTTGACGATCTGACGGATCTTGCGCTTGAGGAACTCGGCAGCCGTGTCGTTCGCACGCTCGTCCAGAACGATATCCTGGAAGCTCGCGCGGAAACGCAATCCGCCTGTCTCCCACGCGGTTTCGTAGATCGCCTGCCTTTCCTCGGGCGTGACGTCGAACACCCTGCGTTCGGAGATACGGAACGGGTGCCCGTTCGGCGTTGAGCGTGTGGTGTCGCGAATCTCGTCGTAGTGCTCGCGCACGTGACGAAGAAACTCCTCCGTCAGTGGCGCATTGCGCGCCGGCACGCTGTAGTTTGCGGTGCGTTGGAAGACGCTCAGGTGCGCCGCAGTCTGCGCGATCACCGGCGCGGTCTGGATACCGGTGGAACCGGTTCCGATCTGACCGACGCGCTTGCCGCGGAAATCCACTCCCTCGTGGGGCCACTGCCCGGTGTGGAACCACTGGCCAGCGAAGCTCGACAGCCCCGGAATGTCCGGCACGCTGGCAGACGACAGGCAGCCCACCGCGGCGATGAGGTAGGTCACGCAGTAGCGCTCGGCCCCCGAAGTCTCTACGTGCCAACGGTTCTCCGCTTCGTCGTAGTGCGCTGCAGTGACTCGCGTATCGAAGCGGATGTCGCGCCGGAGATCGAACCGGTCCGCGACGTGGTTCAGGTAGCGCAGGATCTCCGGCGGCGCCGGATAGCGCTCCGACCACTGCCATTCCTCGAACAGTTCTCTGGAAAAGAAGTAACAGTAGGAGTGGCTTTCGGAGTCGCAGCGCGCGCCCGGGTAGCGATTCCAGTACCAGGTGCCGCCGAGCCCGCTGCCTGCCTCCAGCACCTTGACCGACAGCCCGAGCCGGTCGCGCAGGCAGAGCAACTGATACAAGCCGGAGAAACCCGCGCCGATCACCAGCGCATCGAGACGGATCCCGCTCACGTCAGGCCTCCCGGCGGTGAAGGTTGGTCTCTACTTGTGCGCATACGAGTTGTCCATGCGAACCAGCATTTCATTCTACTCGTGCACATGGCAGAGGTGCCTGTACAGCCGCAGGCGGCTCCACCCGGCCGCCGAAATGCGCTCGCCGCCGTACAATCCCACCGTCAGAGGAGACCGCGCATGCCCAAGCTCAACGCCAACCTGAGCATGATGTTCAACGAAGTCGATTTCCTGGAGCGCTTCGGCGCGGCCGCCAAAGCCGGCTTCAAGGGGGTGGAGTTCCTGTTCCCCTACGCCTATGACAGGAACCAGCTTGCCGAGCTCATCGCCAAGCACAACCTCGAGATGGTGCTGTTCAACATGCCGCCCGGCGACTTCGCCGCCGGCGACCGGGGGCTGGCCTGCATCCCGACGCGCAAGGGCGAGTTTCAGGACGCCGTGGGCAAGGCGCTCGACTATGCACGTACCCTGAAGTGCAGGCAGCTGCACTGCATGGCCGGGCTGCGGCCGGTGGGCGTGAACGAAGAGACGATGCGCGAGACCTACATCGAGAATCTGCGATTCGCGGCGAAGGAAGTCGGCAAGCACGGCATCGACCTGCTGATCGAGGCGATCAACACCCGTGACATTCCGGGCTTCTACCTCAATTATTCGGCGCAGGCGTTCGACATCATGCACTACGCCGGAATGCCGAACCTCAAATTCCAGTACGACATCTACCACATGCAGATCATGGAAGGCGATCTGGCGCCGACCATCGAGAGGAATCTCGACAAGATTGCGCACATGCAGCTCGCCGACACGCCGGGGCGCCACGAACCTGGCACGGGCGAGATCAACTACGACTTCCTGTTCGCGCACATCGACCGCATCGGCTACACGGGATGGATCGGCTGCGAGTACCGTCCGGCGGGTAAGACCGAGGACGGGCTGGGCTGGGCGAAGGACTACCTCTAAACGCAAAGAGCGCAAAGGCCGCAAGGAAGACCCAGGCTTTCCTTTCGTGCTTTGCGTGCTTTGCGTTCTTTGCGTTCTTCGCGTTCTGCGCTTTAGTGTCGAGAGGCCATGACTGTGCACGTTGACCCTACGCAACTCCTGCGCGCGATGTTCGACGCCGCCGTCGCCCGCGCGATGCCGGCCGAGTGCGTCCCGCCCTTCCTGCCGCAGCCGCCGAAGGGCCGTACCATCGTCGTGGGCGCAGGCAAGGCCGCGGCGACCATGGCGAAGGCGGTCGAAGACAACTGGCCGGGCGAGCTGACCGGTCTGGTGGTCACGCGCTACGGGCACCACGTCCCGTGCAAACGCATCGAGGTGGTGGAAGCGGCGCATCCGGTTCCCGACCTCGCGGGACGCGAGGCGGCGGAGCGCATCCTGAAGATGGTGCAGGGACTCAGCGGGGATGATCTGGTCCTGTGCCTGATTTCTGGTGGCGGCTCCGCACTGCTGGCACTACCCGCCCCAGGCCTCACCCTGCAGGACAAGCAGGCGATCAATCGCGCGCTGCTCAAGAGCGGTGCCAACATCACCGAGATGAACTGCGTGCGCAAGCACCTCTCCGCGATCAAGGGCGGGCGCCTTGCGGCAGCCTGTCATCCCGCCCGCGTGGTCACGCTGACGATCTCCGACGTGCCGGGCGACGATCCGGCGGTGATCGCCTCGGGTCCGACCGTTCCCGACCGCACGACCTTCGCCGATGCGCGCGCGATCCTGCAGAAGTACGGCATTGCCGAATCGCTCAGCGTGATCGAGCACCTGCAGGCCGCGGCCGACGAGACGCCCAAGCCGGGGGACCCGCGTCTGGGGCGCTGCGAGACGCATCTGATCGCGGCGCCTCAGCAGTCGCTCGAGGCGGCCGCCGAGGTGGCGCTTCGGGCCGGGGTCACGCCACTGATCCTGGGGGACAGCCTCGAGGGCGAGGCGCGCGAGGTGGCCCTGGTGCACGCCGGCATCGCGCGCCAGGTGGCACGACGTGGCCAGCCTGCGGCCGCGCCCTGCGTGCTGCTCTCGGGCGGTGAGACGACCGTCACCGTGCGCGGAAACGGCCGCGGCGGTCGCAACGTCGAATTCCTGCTCGCCCTGGCCGTGGCGCTGGATGCCGAAGCCGGGGTCTATGCCTTGGCCGGCGACACCGACGGGGTGGACGGCACGGAAGACAACGCCGGCGCCCTGGTCACCCCCGACACCCTGGCGCGCGCTGCTGGAGCCGGCGTGGACGCGAAAGCGCGCCTCGCCGATAATGACGGGTACAGCTTTTTCAGCGCCGTCGGCGACCTGGTCAAGACCGGCCCCACCCTGACGAACGTCAACGATTTTCGGGCGATCCTGATCACCGGCCGTTGATCGGGCCGGCGCAACTAGCCGGGGCGTTCGCCACTCCGCGCAGCAGAGGACTCCATGGGCAAACCCGAAGCGATCGAAACGCCAGCGGCGTTCAAGGTGGACAAGGCGGAACTGGTACGCCGCCTCTCGGCGGTGCTGCGGCCCGGCTCGCTGCTGCACGAGGCCGAGGACCTCAAGCCGTACGAATGCGATGGCCTGAGCGCTTACCGCGAGGTGCCGCTCGCCGTCGCGCTGCCTGAGGACGAGGCACAGGTCGCCGCCGTCCTGCGTGCGTGCCACGACCTCAAGGTGCCGGTGGTCGCACGCGGCGCCGGCACTGGCCTGTCCGGTGGCGCGATGCCGCACGCGCAGGGTGTGCTCCTGGGGCTGTCGAAGATGAAGCGCATCCTCGAGATCGATCCGGTCGCGCGCACGGCCCGCGTGCAGCCCGGCGTGCGCAATCTGGCGATCTCCGAGGCGGTCGCTCCGCACGGCCTGTACTACGCGCCGGATCCGTCCAGCCAGATCGCCTGTTCGATCGGCGGCAACGTCGCGGAGAATTCCGGCGGCGTGCACTGCCTGAAGTACGGCCTGACGGTGCACAACGTACTGGCGCTGCGTGTGGTCACCATCGAAGGCGAGATCCTCGAGATCGGCGCCGAGGGCCTGGACGCGCCGGGCTACGACCTGCTCGCGCTGCTGATCGGCTCCGAGGGCCTGCTCGCCGTCACCACCGAGATCACCGTCAAGCTGCTGCCCAAGCCGGTCAAGGCACAGGTGGTCCTCGCTGCGTTCGACTCTGCGATCAAGGCCGGCAACGCGGTCGCCAACGTGATCGCCGCGGGGATCGTACCGGCCGGCCTGGAGATGATGGACAAGCTCGCCACGCGGGCGGTCGAGCAGTTCGTCCACGCCGGCTATCCGCTGGAAGCCGAAGCGATCCTGCTGTGCGAATCCGACGGCACCGAGGAGGAAGTCGCCGCCGAGATCGAGAAGATGTCGCAGGTGATGCGCGACAGCGGCGCGATCGACATCCGCCTCTCGCGCGACGAAGCCGAACGGCTGAAGTTCTGGTCCGGCCGCAAGGCCGCCTTCCCTGCCGTGGGCCGCATCCTGCCCGACTACTTCTGCATGGACGGCACGATTCCGCGCAAGCGGCTGGGCGAGGTGCTGGAAGGCATCGGCCGGCTGTCGAAGGAGTTCGACCTCTCCTGCCCGAACGTATTCCACGCCGGAGACGGCAACCTGCACCCGCTCATCATGTTCGACGCCAACGACGACGACCAGATGCAGCGCGCGGTGCAGTTCGGCTCGCGCATCCTCAAGCTGTGCATCGAGGTGGGCGGCACCATCACCGGCGAGCACGGCGTGGGCATCGAGAAGATCAACGAGATGTGCGACCAGTTCCGTCCCGGCGAGCTGGAGACGTTCCACGCCGTGAAGGCCGCGTTCGATCCCGACGGCCTGCTCAATCCCGGCAAGGCCGTACCCACCCTCCACCGCTGCGCCGAGTTCGGCTTCATGCACGTGCACCGCGGCCAGGAGAAGTTTCCGGAGATTCCGCGGTTCTGATGGGGCAGCCACGGCGTTCAACGCAAAGTACGCAAAGAGCGCAAAGCTTTTTCTTCTAGATCTGTCGATCGATTTTCTTTGCGACCTTTGCGACCTTTGCGGTCTTTGCGTTCAAGCTTTAGCACTCCGATGATCGAACAACTCACCGAAACCGTCCGCGCCGCCGCTTCGCGTCGGCAGCCGCTGCGCATCCGTGGCAGCGGGTCGAAGGACTTCTACGCGCACGGCCTGCAGGGCGAGGTGCTCGACATGCGCGCGCATACGGGCATCGTCGAGTACGAGCGCACGGAACTCGTCATCACGGCGAAGGCCGGCACACCGCTCAAGGAGGTCGAGGCGGCGCTCGCGGGCGGCGGCCAGATGCTGGCCTGCGAACCGCCGCACTTCGGCCAGGACGCTACGCTGGGCGGCTGCGTTGCCGCCGGATTTTCCGGTCCGCGGCGGGTGCAGGCCGGCTCGGTGCGCGACTTCGTCCTCGGCACCAAGGTGCTGACAGCCAGCGCCGACGTGCAGAGCTTCGGCGGCCAGGTAATGAAGAACGTCGCCGGCTTCGACGTGTCGCGGCTGATGGCCGGATCGTTCGGCACGCTCGGCGTGCTGCTCGAGGTTTCGCTGAAGGTACTGCCGCTTCCCGACGAGGAAGTCACGCTGCGCTTCGAAGTCGACGAAGCCGATGCGATCGAGCGCATGAACACATGGGCAGGACAACCGCTGCCGGTCTCCGCCACGTGCTACGTGGACGGCGTGCTGCATGTCCGGCTCTCGGGCAGCGGGCTGGGCGTGCGCGCTGCCTGTTCGAAGCTCGGAGGCGACCCGGTTCCCGACGCGACAGCCCTTTGGGAATCGGTGCGCGAACAACGCCTGGCTGCATTCAAGAGCGCGACGCTTTGGCGGCTGTCCATCCGCTCGACCACGCCGCCGCTGAACCTGCCCGGCAAGCAGGTGATCGAATGGAACGGTGCGCTGCGCTGGATTGCGGGCGATGTACCGGCGGAAGCAGTGGTTTCCGCTGCGCGCAAGGCCGGCGGCCACGCCACCCGTTTCCGTGGCGCACTGCCCGCGCCGCTCATGCAACTCGATCCCGGCACGCTCGCCCTGCACCGCAAGCTCAAGGCGGCCCTCGACCCGATGGGTCTCTTCGGACCGCAGCGGCTGCATCCCGATTTGTGACGACAGCAACTACAGCGATCAACGCGAAGAATGCAAAGGTCGCAAAGGACAAACGAACGGATGAAATGGTCTCTTTGCGGTCTTTGCGCTCTTGGCGGCCTTAGCGTTGAAGCATTGAACTGACCCCGTGAAGACCAACCTCGCCGAGTTCATCAAGGACACGCCCGAAGGCCAGGAGGCGAATGCCATCCTGCGCGCCTGCGTGCACTGCGGTTTCTGTACCGCGACCTGCCCGACCTACCAGTTGCTCGGCGACGAGCTCGACGGGCCGCGCGGGCGCATCTATCTGATGAAGGAGGTGCTCGAGGGCCGCGAGGTCAGCGAAAGCACCCAGCTTCACCTGGACCGTTGCCTCACTTGCCGTTCGTGCGAAAGCACCTGTCCTTCAGGGGTGAAGTACGGACGCCTGGTGGACATCGGTCGCAACATCGTCGAACAGCGCGTGCCGCGCTCCACCGGCGCGCGCATCCGGCGCGCCGCGCTGCGCAAGGTGATCCCGAATTCAGCACTGTTCACGCCGCTGCTCAAGCTCGGCCAGCTCGCCCGGCCGTTGCTTCCCGAAGCTCTTGCGCGCAAGGTGCCTACCTCCACGCGGGCGGGCGACTGGCCCGCGGCTCGCCACGCGCGGCGGATGCTCGTGCTGCAGGGATGCGTGCAGCCGGGCATCGCCCCGAGCATCAACCCCGCCCTCGCCCGCGTGCTCGATCGCATCGGCATCTCGCTGATCACGGCACCCGAGGCAGGCTGTTGCGGCGCCGTGTCCTACCACCTCAATGCGCAGGAGGAAGGCCTCGACTACATGCGGCGCAACATCGATGCGTGGTGGCCGCTGGTGGAACAGGGCGTGGAGGCGATCGTGATGACAGCCAGCGGCTGCGGCACGTTGGTCAAGGAGTACGGGCATCTCCTCGAGCGCGACCCGCGCTACGCGGACAAGGCCAGGCGGATCTCCTCGCTGACCCGGGATGCCACCGAAGTCCTGAGCGGTGCGCGAGAGGCGCTCGCGCGGCAGGCAGCCAAGACAGCGACGCGTACGAAGGTGGCCTTCCACTCGCCCTGCTCCCTGCAACACGGACAGCAGATCCGCGGCATCGCGGAAGCGCTTCTCGTCGCAGCCGGCTATCGCCTGACCGTCGTGCCCGACGGGCACCTATGCTGCGGCTCGGCCGGCACCTACTCCATTCTCCAGCCAGAGCTGTCGAAGCAGCTCCTGAAGAACAAGGCCGAGGCGTTGGAATCCGGCCAGCCCGACGTCATCGCCACCGCGAACATCGGCTGCCTCGCACACATCCAGACCGGAACACCGGTTCCGGTACGCCACTGGGTGGAACTGATCGACGAGGCGATGGCGGCGGCATCCTGAGCAGGCGCTCGCCAAAAAAAAACGGATCGGCAAGCCGATCCGCGAATCCGGTTGGGTGTCAGCAAGGCGTCAGGTGTGGCGCATCGCTGAGTCGAATCGTATTCAGTCATTGCGTTCTGCAACACGGAGAGTAGCCCCAGCAGTGCCGGGACTATTTCCGCCTGCGGTTTCTAGCATGAGGCACCGAAGGGGTTAGCCCCCTTCGGCCACCCGCCGCCCTCCCGTCAATCCTGCAGCGCGAACACCCAGATCACACCACCTTGCGCGACCTGCTTGGGCTCCCAGCCGGACAGCTCGTGCATCAACCCCTGCACGAACGCCGCGTCCACGCCCCAGCCTGAGGTCACGGCGATGTACTGGATGCCGTTGACCGAGTAGCTGATCGGCGGTGCGATGATTCCGGAATTGGTCTTGAACTGCCACAGCGTGTCGCCGTTCTTGGCGTCGTATGCGCGGAACATGCGATCGCTGGTTCCGCCCGCGAAGACGAGGCCGCCACCGGTGCTCAGGATCGAACCCCAGTTCCACGACTTCTCGTACTTCTCCTTCCACACCGTCTTGCCGCCCTTGACGTCCCATGCCTGGATGCCGCCGATCCATTCGGGATTCTTGTCGACCAGAAGCTTGATGTCGGGAATGTCGACACCCGCTGACCACTGACCGGGGACGCGCTCCTGGACCTTGCCTTCCAGACTCATGCAGTGGTTGTCGTTGATCGGGACAAACATCATTCCGGTCTTCGGGTTGTACGACTCGTAGGGCCAGTCCTTGCCACCCCACAGGCTCGGGCAGTACGTCGCCATCTTTCCCGTGCCGGGCTTGTGCTGCTCGTTATACGTGGGCCGTCCTTCCGAGTTCAGCGACTTGAAGACGTTCTGCTTGACGTAGGGTACGCCGCGCACGTACTCGATCTTTCCGTCGTTGTGTCGGTTGAGCCAGTACATGTAACCATTGCGCTGCGGCGTCACCAGACTCGGAACCGTCTTGCCGTCACGCTCGATATCGATGAGCGTGGGTGCATTCATGCCTGCCCAGTCCCACGAGTCGTTCCAGTGGTACTGGAAATGCCCGGCGATGTTGCCGTCGTTCGGATTGAGCGCGAGCACCGAGGCGACGTACAGGTTGTCGCCGGGGCGCTGGTCCCCGAACCAGGGCGAGCCGTTGCCCACGCCCCAGTACAGCAGGTCAGACTTGGGATCGTAGTTGCCCTGCATCCACATCGTCCCCCCACCGATCTTCCACGCGTCCTTCCACCGGCCTTCCTGGGGCCAGGTCTCGGAACCCGGCTCTCCGGGCGCAGGCACGCTGTAGCGAGTCCACAGTTTCGAACCGGTTTCGGCATCGAATGCAGACAGGAATCCGCGCACGCCGAACTCACCACCCGAAGGTCCGATGAAGACCTTGCCCTTGACCACGTGCGGAACCGAGGTGATGTAGGCGCCTTCCTTCCAGTCGCACACCTCCGACTCCCAGACGATCTTTCCGGTCTTGGCGTCGAGTGCGGTGAGCACGCAGTCCAGGTTGGCGAAGTAGACCTTGTCGTTCCAAAGCGCGACGCCGCGGCTGGTCACGTGCAACGCGCCGAAGCCTTCAGGAAACTCGCGCTTGTACTTCCAGATGAGTTCGCCAGTCACCGCGTTGAGAGCCAGCACCTGGTTGTACGGCGTGGTGACGAACATCACGCCGTTGTTCACGAGCGCCGGGGCTTCGTGCCCGGAACCCACTCCCGTCGAGTAGCTCCACACCGGCACCAGCCGCTTGACGTTGCGCGTGTTGATCTGCTCGAGCGGACTGAAGTTCCAGCCGTAGTAGTTGCCCTTGGCCATCAGCCAGTTCTCCGGCTCGGGATTGACCAGCCGCTCGTGCGTGACCGGCTTGTACTCGATTGCGCCGCCGATGGCGGGCACGAGCATCATGCCGAGCATCGCGCCCAGCTTGGACATCTTCATCTCTGTCTCCTCTTACTGTGGGTTATGGATGAAACAAGGGGAAACCGGCGTTCAGCCGCTTACTCCTGAGGCGGGCCGAGGCGGCCGATGAACGGCGCCGCCACGACCAGAGCGCCATCCACCGCCTTGAGCGGAAGAATGGCCAACCGCCGGGTCGCCGGACCGACGGTTATCTCGCCGTTGTTGCCAGCGTCGAACGTCGACCCATGGCAGTTGCACGTGACTGCATGCTTGTTCTCGTGAAGGGTGGTCACCGGGCAGCCGTAGTGGGTACAGATCGCCGAGTAGGCGACGACGCCGTCGGCGCCATGGGGCCGGGTCCGCTCGGAAATGTCCTTGTCGTCGAGGCGAACCAGCAGGACCTGGTTGAGGCGCGATCCGTCGCGCACGGTCTGCGAGGTAGGGTCGACCGGGTAGGCGAACTTCGGTGCGTCGCCGACCTGAATGTCATCCACCATCACCTGCTGCCCGGCACGGTCGCCGTCGGTAAATGCCAGCCGGTCTCCCGCCTGAGGCCGCGCGTTGCGCCCGCCCGCCGCGTCCTGTGCCGCCAGGCCGGACAGCGGCGAGAGCGCCAGCGCAATCGCACCGGTCAACAGAGACCGCCGCATGCATCCGCACGCATCGAGTCCGGCTTCCTGCTCATTCCCACTGACTGTTATCGCCTGCTTGCTCATGCCCTCGTCCTGGTTTCGGTTTCCGCGTACCGCTGCAACTGCTGCGCGGCGAGCGATCTGGCCCGGGATTCTTGGGGATGGGCGGCAATGCATAAAGGGAGCGTGTCCCCTCGTGCCACTCGGAAATCGAGATGAAGACGCGCGGGAATCGCGCCTTACTGCATCGGGAGCGAGCAGGCACTCTCCGCTGCCCGTGCTAGCCCAGACCGACCGGTTCCCTGCCCTTCCCAAGCCGCGTGCGCTACCCGCCGCAATGGGAGGCTGGCGATCTCGGCATTGGCACGGCAGTTACCCAGAAGCCCGGGTCTCGGCTGGGAGTTTCCCGACACACCAAGGCAGTTCGCACAGGTTGATCGCGGGAACTTCGTCGATGCCAATGGTTCGTAGGACAGGAACCACGAAGGGGACCCACCATGAAGACTGTCATCGGAGCGATTGGACTGGTCGCCGGCCTGTGTGCCAGCCTGCCTGCACATGCGGCTGGCGATCTGACGAAGGGCGAACCCATCCGGATGTCGGTGCGCGTCGGTACGCCGGAAGGCGCGCATCGATTCGTACCGGATACGCTGAGCTTCGAGACCGGCAAGCTGTATGCGCTGCGCATCGAGAACCCCGGACCGAACGACTACTACTTCGGCTCGCAGGGCTTCGCCGATGCGGTGTATTCGCGCAAGGCGGTGGTACTCGATCCGTCAGGACGGGATCTGGTGCAGGTCTACGGACCGGTTCGGCGATTGGAACTCAAGGCCGGCAGCATCGCCGAGTGGTGGTTCGTGCCGATTCGCACCGGCACGTTCGACGACCTGCGCTCGACACGCACCCACACCGAAGCGGGGATGACGGGAACGATACAGGTGCGATGAGCCGCGCTCCGATCGCCACAATGCAAAAAAGAAGCCGGCGCGGGGCCGGCTTTTGATTGGGAGGTGTGCTGGTGAGATGAACTGAATCCAACTGGCACGACCCGAACTCTACTGACCCATGCTCGGAGGGTCGTCGGAACGTCCCCCAAATCGCACTGGGAATGCCTCCCGATCAGCGACTTCCCGAATCGACCAGTCCGTGGCTCATCGCCAGTCGGATGATCTGCGCGCTGTTCGTCAATTCCAGCTTCTGCCTGATGTTCGACTGATAGTTCGCGATCGTCTTCTGCGACAGGCGCATCGTATGCGCGATGTCGGCCACCGAGCGTCCCTCTGCGAGCAGCCGGAACACCTCGAACTCCCGGGGCGAGAGGTTGTTCAGCGGCAGTTGCTGGCCAGGAATAGCCTGCAGGGCGAGTTGCTGCGCCACGTCCTGACTGAGAAACACCTTGTTCATTGCCACCGTGCGGATCGCGTCCACGAGGACTTCGGGGGCGCTGGCCTTGGTGATGTACCCACGAGCACCAGCCTGCAGCGCGCGCGAGGCGAACATCGCATCGTCGTGCATGCTGAACACAAGCACCTTCGCGCTCGGCTCGCGTGCGGTGATGCGCCGGGTGATTTCGATGCCGCTGGTGCCCGGCAGGTTGATGTCCATGATCACGACATCCGGCGAGAGATCGCAGAACGCGC
>CAYLTE010000058.1:0-20833 GCA_964386195.1 uncultured Burkholderiales bacterium
CAGGCTTCGGAGACTGCGGAAATGCTGGCGAGCACGGGACAGGAGCGTCGGGTGATGATCAAGTACGGGTTCAAGATCAGGACTCGTGGCGGCATGGTGGTCGACAATCTCACCATTCCCGGTCGCGACCAGCAGGAAGCCGAGCGCAAGCTGCAGCAAATCTACCGCCACTGTGAAATCCTCGAAGCGCGGCCCGTGCACCACGGTGCGCGCGAGGATGCGATGGACGTCGAAGGCATCCTGTCGCTGATCTCGCGGCAGCGCTGAACCTCCGCACAGCTTCCGCCGGCCTCTCCCGCCGGCCGCCTCACGGCCAGAGATTCTCCCGGCCGCTTACCCTCTCCTAGTCCACGAAGCCCGTTTCCACCAGTTCGTCGAGCAGTGCGTCGTAGTCGCGCGCACCCCGGCTCTGCGGCGCGTGGGAGAAGACATCCGCGTTGAGCGCGGGGCTCTCCGCCACGCTCACGCTCTCGCCGATGCGGGTGCGGCAGACTTCCTCGCCGTAGGTCTGCTCGAGCTTCGCGGCGATATCGTGGGCCATCCGCCGCCGGCCATCGAAGCGGGTGATGACGAAGCGGCGCATCAGCCTGCGCTTGAACACGTGCTCCTCGAGCGCACGCAGCGTCCGGTCCGCCTGGTCCACGCCTTTCACCGACAGCCAGTCGGCCGACACGGGAATCAGCACCCGGTCGCTGGCGAACAGCGCGCTCAGGCTGAGCACGCCCAGTATCGGACAGCAGTCGATGACCACCGCGCGATCGCTGTTGAGGTGCTCGCGCGTGATGCCGGCACCCAGTCGGGCCAGGACCTGCGGACCCCTGCCGTGCTGCGAGTCGACCTTCGACAGTTCGACGTGGGCGGGGATGACGGACCACCCGCCCTGCGCCGTGCGGACCAGTTCGCTCAACGCGCGCTGATCCTGGAAGAAGCCGAAAATGCTGTCGCCGGCGCTGTCGACCGTCGTGCCGGTGATGGCCGAGAGGTGGGATTGGGGATCGAGGTCGATCGCCAGCGGGGGCTGCCCGCGGCGCGTCAGCGCGGCCGAGAGGTTGAGAGAGGTCGTGGTCTTGCCCACTCCACCCTTCTGGTTGAACACCGCGATGCGCGCCATGTCATGCCTTTACGTCGCCCCCTGCCCAGTCTTTAGAACGGGCCAGCGCGCGTGTCCAGCCCGCCAGCAGGGCCTCGCGCCGGTCCGCCGACATCGCCGGTGCGAACGTGCGTTCCGCGCTCCAGTGCCGGTCCAGTTCATCGTCTCCCGTCCACATCCCGGCGCCCAGACCCGCCAGTCCTGCGGCCCCCAACGCCGTGGATTCGAGCACGCGCGGGCGGACCACGGGCACGCCCAGCACGTCGGCCTGGAACTGCATCAGCAGGTCGTTACGCGCCGCACCGCCGTCGACCCTCAGCTCGCGCAGCCCGATGCCCGAATCGGCGTGCATGGCACGCAGGATGTCGGCGTTCTGGTAGGCGATGGCCTCGAGCGTCGCGCGCGCAATGTGCGCCGCGCTCGAACCGCGGGTCAGCCCGCAGAGGGTGCCGCGGGCATAGGCATCCCAGTGCGGCGCTCCCAGGCCGGTGAACGCCGGCACCAAGTACACCCCGCCGCTGTCCGGGACCGATGCGGCAAGCGCCTCCACCTCCTCGGCGGTGCGGATGATGCCCAGCCCGTCACGCAGCCACTGCACCGCCGCACCGGCGACGAACACGCTCCCCTCGAGCACGTACTCCCGGGCACCGTTGCGGCGCCACGCCACGCTCGTAAGCAGCCGGCTGTGCGAGGACACGACGCGCGACCCCGTGTGCAGGAGCATGAAGCAGCCGGTGCCATAGGTGTTCTTCACCATCCCCGGACGCGTGCAGCGCTGACCGAACAGCGCCGCCTGCTGGTCGCCAGCGATGCCGGCGATCGGAAGCGCCGCGCCGAGGAAGGCCTGCGCGGCGTGCGCAACGACGCCGCTCGAATCCACCACCCGCGGCATCATGGCGCGCGGGATGCGCAAGTGGCCGAGCAGTTCATCGTCCCAGTCGTTGCGCTCCAGACCATAGAGCAGCGTGCGCGACGCATTGGTCGCGTCAGTGACGTGGGACGCGCCACCGGTGAGGTTCCAGATCAGCCAGCTGTCGACGGTGCCGAAGGCGAGTTCACCCGCCTCGGCGCGCGCCCGTGCGTGCGGCACGTTGTCCAGGATCCAGCGGATCTTCGTGCCCGAGAAATAAGGATCGAGCAGCAGCCCGCTGCGCGCGCTGAACAGCGGCTCCAGGCCTTGCTCGCGCAGCGCGTCGCACAGCACGGCACCGCGCCGGTCCTGCCAGACAATCGCGGGATACACCGGCTGCCCGGTGGCACGTTCCCACACCAGCGTGGTTTCGCGCTGGTTGGCGATGCCAATGGCCACGACCCGGTCGGCGCCCACGCCCGCGCGCGCCAGCGCCTCGCGCGCCACCTGCAGCTGGGACTGGAAGATCTCCTCGGGATCCTGCTCGACCCATCCAGGGCGGGGATAGTGCTGACGCGTCTCGCGCTGCGAGAGGCCGACCGTGCGGCCGCGTTCGTCGAACACCAGCGCGCGGGAACTGGTGGTTCCCTGGTCCAGGGCGAGGATGTGGCGCATGGGCGGTATCGGGTCGGATCGATTTCGTGCAGGAATGGCGCCGCGGGCGGTTGTGCTAAAGTCGGCGGCGTCCGCAGCGGGATGCCTCGCACGCGGCGACGCACTCAACTATACCCGCCTCCATCCTGCAGATGCCGCCGGACACCGCTGCCGCCTCGGACTTCGTGACGGCACTGCAACGCATGGGGTTGTCCGCGCCTGGGGAGCATCCGCGCATCCACCCGCTCACCGGAGGCGTGTCCTCCGACATCGTGCGCGCCGACCTGAAGTCCGGCCCCGTGTGCATCAAGCGCGCGCTCGCCAGGCTCAAAGTGCAGGCGGACTGGCAGGCGCCTGTGGAGCGCAACCGCTGGGAAGTGGAGTGGATGCGCACCGTCGCCCGGGTGGCACCTGCGGCGGTGCCGCAGGTGCTGGGCGAGGACGCCGAGCTGGGCATGTTCGCCATGGCCTTCCTCGACGAAACCACGCACCCGGTGTGGAAGGCACGGCTGCGCGACGGTCACATCGATCCCGCTTTCGCCGCGCAGGTCGGCGGGTGCATCGCGCGCATCCATGCGGCAACGGCGCACGATGCGCAGCTGCGTGCGCGCTTCGACACCGACCACATCTTCTTCCCGATCCGGCTCGAGCCCTATCTGATCGCCACTGCACGCGCGCATCCCGATCTGGCGCCGGTGCTCGAAGCCATCGCACGCGACACCGGCGCCCGCCACGTCGCCCTGGTCCACGGCGACGTGAGCCCGAAGAACATCCTGTGCGGCCCGCACGGGCCGGTCTTCCTCGACGCTGAGTGCGCCTGGTACGGCGATCCCGCCTTCGACGCCGCGTTCTGTCTGAATCACATGCTGCTCAAGTGCCTGTGGCGGCCGCAGTGGACGGCGCGCTACCTCGATTGCTTCGAGCGCATGAACGCCGGCTATCTGGCCGGCGCGGCCTGGGAGCCACGCGAAGAACTGGAAGCGCGTGTCGCCCGGCTTCTGCCCGGGCTGTTCCTCGCACGCGTGGACGGGAAGTCTCCGGCCGAGTACATCGGCCACGACTGGCAGCGCGATGCGGTACGTCGCGTCGCCCGCCGCTTCCTGGCTCAGCCCGTGCGCACGCTCGGGCCGATTGCACAGGCCTGGCGCGAAGACAGCGCCGATTGGCCGCGTGCCTCCGAATGACCCAACCGACGCCTACTGCCATGCCCGACACCACCATCGAAAAAGTCCTCTCCCGTCGCGTCTGGGATTCGCGCGGCCGCCCCACCGTCGAAGCCGAGGTGCACGTCGCCGGCGGCGCGATCGGACGGGCGATCGCCCCGGCAGGCGCCTCGCGCGGCTCGCGCGAGGCGATCGATCTGCGCGACGGCGGCGAGCGCCTCGGCGGCATGGACGTGAGCCGGGCGCTCGCCCACGTCAACGGCGAGATCGCGCAACGCCTGCGCGGGATGGACGTGACCCGCCAGCTGGAGATCGACCAGGCGCTCGGGGCACTGGACGGCACCGGCAACAAGGCGCGCCTGGGCGGTAATGCCACCGTGGCCGTATCCATGGCCTGCCTGCACGCGGCAGCCCAGTCCGCCGGGGAGCCGCTGTGGCGCTATCTGTCGCAGGGCAGGCCGGTGCGCCTGCCGCTGCCCGAGATCCAGATCTTCGGCGGCGGCGCTCACGCCGGGCGGCGCATCGACATCCAGGACCTGATGGTGATGGCGCTGTCGGCCGAGAGCTTCGACGAGGCGCTGGCGATGACGGCAGAGGTCTACCGCGCCGCCGGCAGCCTGATGGCCGAGCGCGGGCTGCTGCAGGGCGTGGCCGACGAGGGAGGATTCTGGCCCGCGTTCTCCAGCAACGAGGAGGCGCTGGAGATGCTGGTTCGCGCCATCGAGCGCGCCGGCTACCGGCCGGGCGAGCAGGTCGGCATCTCGCTCGACATCGCCGCCTCGGAATTCGGCAAGCACGGCAGCTACCGCCTGGCGCTGGAGGCGCGCGAGCTGGACAGCGTGGAGATGGCCGGCATGCTGATCGAGTGGTGCCGGCGGTTTCCCATCGTCTCGATCGAGGACCCGCTCGCCGAGGACGACACGCCCGGCATGGGGCTGTTCACGGCAGCAGTGGGCGACACCGTTCAAATCATCGGCGACGATTACCTCGTCACCAATGCCGCGCTCGTGCGCGAGGCCGCCCGCGAAGCCGCCTGCAACGCGGTGCTGATCAAGCCCAACCAGGCCGGCACCATGACCGAGACGCTGGCCGCCCTGACCGCGGGCAGGAATGCCGGATTCGGCACGATCGTCTCGGCGCGTTCCGGGGAGACCGAGGACGTCACCATCGTCCACCTTGCGGTGGGATGGGATGCCGGGCAGCTCAAGGTCGGCTCGTTCTCACGTTCCGAGCGCATGGCGAAATGGAACGAGGCGTTGCGCATCGAGGAAGCGCTGGGCGCGCAGGCGCGCTTCGCCGGCCGCGAGGCCCTTGCGCGCAATCCCGCCCGCCACCCCGCGACATGACGCATCCCCAGCACGCGCACCCGATGCGGGGCGTCCTGCTGATCATGCTGGCGGTGTTCATGTTCTCGTCGATGGACACGCTGGCCAAGCACATGCTCAAGCGCGAGTCCTATCCGATCTCGCCGCTGATCTTCGCGCGCTACGGCGTGCACCTGCTGTTCATGATCGCGCTGCTCGCGCCGCGCATGGGACTCGACCTGGTGCGCACCAGGCATCCCGGATTGCAGGTGCTGCGCGGGCTCCTGCTGGTGGGGAGCACCGGCTTCTTCTACCTCTCGCTCACCTACCTGCCGCTGGCGGAAGCCGCCGCGATCAGCTTCGTCGGTCCGGTCCTGGTCGCCGCGCTTTCCGGCCCGCTCCTGCGCGAGCGCATCGGCCGGCGGCAGTGGAGCGCGATCGGTCTGGGTTTTCTCGGCGTGCTGATCATCGTGCGGCCGGGCGGCGGAGTGTTCACCTGGCACGCAGTGTTTCCGCTCGTGTGCGCCCTGCTGTTCGCGCTCTACCAGGTGTTCACGCGCAAGCTGGCCGGGCGCGAGAATGGGCTCACCACGCTGTTCTTCACCGCGCTGGTGGGTGCACTGCTCACCGCACTGCCGCTGCCGCTCACCTGGCAGACGCCGACGCCGGTGCAGTTCGCCTTCATGATCGGGATCGGCGTACTGGGCGGCACCGGGCACTTCCTGCTCATCCGCGCCGTCGAACACGCCTCGCCCGCGGCACTCGCACCCTTCATCTACACCCAGCTGGTCTGGTCGACGCTGCTCGCCTACGCCGCCTTCGACGAGTTCCCCGATTCGGGATCGCTGCTCGGCATGGCGGTGATCGTCCTGGGCGGCCTGATCGCCGTGAACTGGGAGCAGATCCGGCGCAGCAAGTAGAATCGCTACTTCCCGACGCACCCGCCCCATGTCGAAGCCCGAACCCGAAGCGCGCGAACGCTACCTGCACTTCCAGCCCATCCCCACGCGCTGGATGGACAACGACGTGTACGGCCACGTGAACAACGTCGTCTACTACGCGTTCTTCGACACGGTGGTGAACCAGTACCTGATCGAGCAGGGCGTGCTGGACATCGAGGGCAGCCGGACCATCGGCCTGGTGGTCGAGACCGGCTGCCAATACTTCTCGTCAGTGACGTTTCCGGATCTGGTCACGGGCGCGTTGCGCGTCGCGCGCCTGGGCAACAGCAGCGTGCGCTACGAGGTAGGGATCTTCCGCAACGAGGATCGATTGACGGCGGCGAGGGGCCACTTCATCCACGTGTACGTCGATCGCGAGACGCGCCGCCCGGTGCCGCTGCCCGAGCCCCTACGCCAGGCGCTCGAGCGCCTTGTTCCACCCGCCTGAACGCTGCCCGCCCTGCCGCGCGGAGGGAATCAGCGCGCTGTAGCGGAACTTGCCGTGGTGCTGGCGCACCCAGCGCTCGAACTCGTCGCTCGCCAGCGCAGGACTGAAGTAGAAGCCCTGCTGCACGTGACACTCATGCTGCGCCAGGAAGCGCAGCTGATCGACGTTCTCCACGCCCTCGGCCACCACGTCCAGCTCGAGCTGGTGCGCGAGCGCGACGATGGCGCCGGCGATCGCGCAGTCGTCCCGGTCGTGCGGGATGTCGCGCACGAAGCTGCGATCGACCTTGAGCGCGCGGATCGGGAAGCGCTTCAGGTAGCCCATCGAGGAGTAGCCGGTGCCGAAGTCGTCGATCGACAGCCGCACGCCGCGTGAGCACAGCTCGCGCAGCAGTTCGATGTTGCCCTCGACGTTCTCCATCAGCATGCTCTCGGTCAGCTCGAGCTCGAGTTGGTCTGGCGCGAGGCCGGTCTCATCCAGCGCCTGCAGCACGGCGGCGAGCAGGCCCTGATCCTTGAACTGCCGGGCGGACAGGTTCACCGCGACGGGGATCGTCCCGAGCCCCGCCTGCTCCCAGCGCTTCGCCTCGCGGCAGGCAGTGCGCAGGACCCAGGCCCCGAGCGGCACGATCAGGCCGGATTCCTCGGCGACCGGGATGAACTCGGCCGGGCTGATGCTGCCGTCGTCGGCGTGCACCCAGCGCAACAGCGCCTCGGCACCCACCACGCGGCCGGTGCGCAGGTCGACCTTGGGCTGATAGCGCAGGCGCAGGTCGCCGTTCTCCATTGCCTTGCGCAGGCTGTTCTCCAGGCTCATGCGCCGGAAGGCGCGCTGGTTCATCTCCGCGCGGAAGACGCGGAAGTCGTTCTTGCCGGCCTCCTTCGCGCAGTACATCGCGGTGTCGGCCGTGCGCACCAGCGTCTTGGCGTCGGTCCCGTGTTCCGGGTACAGGCTCACGCCGCAGCTCGCCGTGACGTACACCTCCTGACCGGACACCATCAGCGGCCTCTCCAGCGTCTTGACGATCTTCGCCGCGACCAGCTCGACTTCGTGCGCGCTGCCGATGTTGTCGACGATCACCGCGAACTCGTCGCCGCCGAGTCGGCATACCGTATCGCCCTGGCGCAGCGCCTCGCGCAGGCGATGCCCGAGCGCGGACAGCAGCGCATCGCCGGCCTGGTGTCCCATCGTGTCGTTGATGACCTTGAAATTGTCCAGATCGAGCAGCAGCAGACCGACGTGCCCGCCGAAACGCTGCGCGCGCGACAGCGCGAAAGCGATGCGCTCGTTGAAACCGTGGCGATTGAGCAAGTTGGTGACCGGATCGTAGTAGGCGAGGTAATCGAGCCGCGCCTCGGCATGCTCGACTGCGCGACGCAGACGCGACACCAGCAGCGAGGCCGCGGCCATGCCGAGCAGCGCGGTGGCGAAGGCCACGGCCGCGTAGACCAGCAGATGCCAGTAGACCGATCCCAGTCCCGCCTGCACGTACACCCAGCCGATCGGCTTGCCGGCGCGCTTCACCGGCCGCAGCACGGCGAGCGAGGTGGCGCTCTGGTGCGGCTCGAGCTTGCTCCCGTCCCTGGGCAGCGGCGTCTCGGACGGCTCGCGCTCGAACGCAGCGAACTTGCGCCGCTTGGCATCGAGGATCATCGCCATGCGCACGTTGGGCGAGGCACGCAGTGCCGAGAGTACTTCCGCACCGACCGCGCGGTCGCGGAACACCAGCGCCGCCTCGCTGTTGTCGGCGACGATCTGCGCCTGCACCTCGATGTGCTCGCGCAGCGACTGGCGCAGCGACCAGAACTCGAACAGCGTCAGCCCGACGCAGGCGACCACCAGCGCGACGATGACGCCGATGCGCCACAGACGCCGGGTGCGTCGCGCGTGCCGCGTGGCGAGGCCTTTGGATGCGCTCATGGGTGGCTCGCCGTGTGAACGACCCTGCGCGCCACGCGCAGGAGCTTGGAACTGATCACGAGGTGGTTGCGCCGGGCAGCCTCCAGGTTGACCTCGAACTGGACGCGATCGATCCGGGACGACAGTTCGATGGCCGCCCCCTCCTCCAGCGCGCCCTGTGCGTCCGAGACGATGAGCACCGGCGCCCCGGTGACGCTGGCCACGATGTCGCGCAGGCGGTGCTGTTCGGAGGCCGGTACATAGAGCAGGTGGCAGCGACGCAGATCGTCGGTGGCCACGACGCGTCGGACCGCGATGCCGGTGTTTGCGCCCCGGGTGACCGGCTGCTGGGAACGCAGGCTGGCGCTGCTGCCCTGCAGGCAGATCAGCAGCGGATCGGCGCCGGTGCGCAACGACCCCGTCGGCCAGCGCGTGAACGAGGCAAAGGTATACAGAAGGGAGTCGAGTTCCTCGTCCTGCGGCAGCGCCTGCGCCGGGGCGAGGCCGGACCAGCCGAGCAGCGCCGCGGCCAACAGCAGCCAGCCGATGGGCGCGCGCCCACGCGGGCGCGAAACTGGGAAATGGCGGGAATGGCCCCGGCCGTCGACGGCGGACAGCCGGTTTGGGTTCGCGTACATCGGGCTCGTATGCGCGCAGGTCTCCCTGCCACTATCGGACCCGGTGTAACGATCTTGAGAAGAAGTGCCGCTGCGCGGCAGTGGACAGCGCTAGAACTCCGCGCAGCGCTGCGCCAGGTCGATCCCGCGCGCGAGGTCCGATCCGAACTGGGTAGGCACCGGCACGACGCAGAAGCGACCGAAGCGCGTGGTGAGCTCCAGTGCGCCGCCCGGAAGGGGACGTTCGGCGAAAGGCAGGTCGAAGCGGTCGCGGCGCAGCGCCTCGCGAAACTGCTGCATCAACTCCTCGATGGTGCGTTCGAGCCGCAGCGGCTCGGCCTCGATGACCACGCCTTCAATGGTGGTTTCCGGCACAGCCGCCTCCTCGGTCCCGTCCGCGTCCCCCTCGCCAAGGGCGGGACCGCAGGCAAGGACCGCTGCCACGGCCAGGACCGCGCGCGTACGCCGCACGCGCGATAGAGCGTATCGGGTCATCGGGATGTCCTCACCGGATGCGCAGCCCCGGCCGGGCGACCGAACAGCTGCACGAAGTACCAACGACCCGACCGGCCACGCGCAGCCCCGGCGCCGATCTGGGTGACATCGTCCAGCAGCATGTTGCGGCGATGCCCGGCGGACTCACGCCACCCCTGCATCATACTCGCCACCGGATCGCGCCGATTCAGCTGGTAACCCACGTTCTCCGCCACCCGGACGAAGGCGTAGCCTCCCGCGCGGATGCGGAATTCCATGTCGCGGCCGTCCAGCACGTGGCCATTGCGGTCGCTGTCCCCGTAGCGATCCTGGCGCGCCATGTTGCGCGCGTGCGCCTGCGCGATCGAGATCAGATCCACCGACGGCTTCAGCGGCCCGAGGCCGCGGCTGCCCCGGAACGCGTTGGTCGCCTCGATCACCCGCTGCTCATAGCCGTTGACCTCGACGCCACGCTGCCCTTGCTGCGGCCCCGGCTGCGGCGGCGGCGCACTCGGCGGCGGGCCGGACGGGCGCGGGCCGGCGCAGCCGGCCAGGACGACGAGCGCCACGATGCAGAGCCGGCGGGTGGACAGGGCTGGACGAGGCACGGGCAGGGATTCGAGGTGCATGACGATCGACGATGGACGAAGGATACCCGCGCTATCGACGGTTCAGCCGGACGCTGAACGGGGCAGACAAGTCCGAGCCGTGGCGCGACGGCACACGCCGGTGCCCGCATGCGCTATAACTTAAAACTTTGTCCGGGAGTCAGCACAATGCCCCAGGAACTTCCCGCGCAGATGCGGGCGATCGAGATCTCCCGCCCGGGAGGCCCGGAGGTGCTGCGCGCCGTGCAGCGTCCGACCCCGCAGCCGCGCGCAGGAGAGGTGGTGATCCGGGTACACACCGCGGGGGTGAACCGGCCGGACTGCTTCCAGCGCGCCGGCAGCTACGCCCCACCGCCCGGCGCGTCCGACCTTCCCGGCTTGGAGGTCTCGGGGACGGTCGCGGCGATCGGCGAGGGGGTGACGCAGTGGAAGCCCAGTGACGAGGTGTGCGCCCTGACGCCCGGCGGCGGGTATGCCCAGTACTGTGCGACGCCCGCCGCGCACTGTCTGCCTCTGCCCGACGGGATGGATCTCTTGCAGGCAGCCGCACTGCCCGAGACCTTCTTCACGGTCTGGATCAACGTCTTCGAGCGCGCGTCGCTGCGCCCGGGCGAGACGCTGCTGGTTCAGGGCGGGGCCAGCGGCATCGGGGTGGCGGCGATCCAGATGGCGCACGCGTTCGGCAACCGCGTGTTCGCCACCGCCGGCAGTGCGGAGAAGTGCGCCGCCTGCGAGCGCCTCGGCGCCGAGCGCGCGATCAACTACCGCACCGAGGATTTCGCCGATGTGGTCAGGCAGTTGACGGGGGGCAAAGGCGTTGACGTCATTCTAGACATGGTCGGCGGCGACTACCTCCAGCGCGAACTGAAGTGCCTCGCGACCGATGGACGACTGTCGATCATCGCCTTCCTCGGGGGCAGCAAGACGACGCTCGACATGGGTGACGTGCTCTACCGTCGGCTCACCATCACCGGATCCACGCTGCGGCCGCGCAGCATCGAGTACAAGGGCCAGGTGGCCGCCGCGCTGCGCGAGAAGGTGTGGCCCCTGCTCGCCCAGGGACGCATCCGCCCGGTCATCCACCACGTGTTCCCGCTGGACCAGGCCGCGGCAGCCCACGCGATGATGGAATCGGGCGCGCACATCGGGAAGATCCTGCTCGGTGTCCACGAATAGGATGCGCGCCCTGCGCACACCCCTGGCGGCGCTGCTGGGCGTCGCCGCGCTTCTCCTGATCCTGTTCGGGGTTGCGCCGTTCGAGACGAGCGCGCCCGGCGGCAGCGTCCAGCCCCCCGCGGGGATGGGACCGGCGGGGATCGAACCGGCGAGGCTCGAACAGCCGCGCAACGAGCAGGCGCACATCGCACAGGTGCGCATCGTGCAGCTGCCGCCGGAGGCGCGCGCCACCCTGCTTCTGATCGAGCGCGGCGGACCGTTTCCCTACCGAAAGGACGGCACGGTGTTCGGCAACCGCGAACGTCTGTTGCCCCTCCACTCGCACGGCTACTACCGCGAATACACGGTACCCACGCCCGGATCGCGCGATCGCGGTGCACGCCGCATCGTCGCGGGCAGCCAGGGCGAGCACTACTACACTTCCGATCACTACCGAAGTTTCAGACGGATCATCCGATGACCAGCGTTTCCCTCGTCCGCCTCCTCGACGTTGCCGACTCGGGCGTTTTTCTCCTCCCGCCCGAGGTGCCCGCCTCGCGCGTGTCCGACCTGCGGCACAAGCGTGGCCTGCAGGGCTTCGACGTGCATTGCGCCGGGGTGCGCGACAAGGACGGCGTGCTCCAGGCCTTCGCGCGCGATCTGCGCCTGCCCGACTGGTTCGGTGCCAACTGGGACGCGCTCGCGGACTGCCTGATGGATCTCGAGGCCGTCGCCAAGGGTCCGGGCGTGGTCATGACCGTGACCGGGCTGGAAACCTTCGCGAAGCACGCCGCCGAGGACTACGAGATGCTGATGGGCGTGCTGCGCGACGCCGCCACGTATTGGAAGGAGGAGGGCATGCACTTCTGCGTGCTGCTGCACGGGAAGCGCGAGACCCTCGGTGCCGATCTGCCCGAGGCGACGTGACGTTCAGCCGAAGCGCAGGGAGTCCCCGCTCGTGGCCGCAGCCGACTGCGGCTCACCGAAGTCGGGGCGTCGCGCCGCGACCGAGGGGATGAAGCGGGACAGTTCGGTGAGCGCCAGCTGGTAGACGTCGCGCTTGAACTCGATCACGCTGTCGAGCGGAATCCAGTACTCGTTCCAGCGCCAGGCGTCGAACTCGGGGCGTTCGCTGCGACGCAGGCACACCTCGCAGTCACGGGCGAGCATGCGCAGCAGATACCAGATCTGCTTCTGTCCACGGTACTGGACCCTGCAGTCGCGCCGCAACCACGACGAGGGCACGTCGTAGCGCAGCCAATGCCTGGTGCGCCCGAGGATCCTGACGTGTCGCGACTCCAGCCCGACTTCCTCGGTCAGCTCGCGATACATCGCCTGTTCCGGAGACTCCCCGGGCTTGATCCCGCCCTGGGGAAACTGCCACGCGTGTTCCTTCACACGCTTGCCCCAGAACACCTCGTTGCGGGTGTTGACCAGGATGATCCCGACGTTCGGGCGATACCCGTCTCGATCGATCATGCTCCAGTCGCCTCAGGGAAACCACTTGCCGGCAATTCTTTCACAAAGGCGGCGCCCTAGGCAATCGCCCTCTGAATGCAGTGCAACACGCTTCACACGAGCAGGCGCACCGAGGTGTACGGGTTGAGCGACTTCATGCTGCCCACCAGCTCCGGGAACTCGATGCCGTAGTCGTGCTGCAGCGTCTGCGCCCGTGCGCGCAGTTCGTCCCAGCGCGTGCCGCGCGGCGGGCTGCGGAACGCGAGCACCGCAATGTTGCCGCGTTGAGCCGCCGGCACGCAGCACACGCGCCCGTCGAAGTGACGCTGGATCCGCTGCAGGTTCGCGTCGAACCGGCGATCGTTGCCCCACAGGTTGACCACCAGGATGCCATCCGGATTGAGCGCCGAGGCAGCCGACGCGTAGAAGGCATCGTCGGAGAGCTCGGTCGCCAGCGAGCGCCCGTCGTAGCCGTCCACCAGGATGACGTCGCAGCAAGCCGGATGCGCCGCAACCCAGGCGGCGCCGTCCGCCTCGATCACCTTCAAACGGGAATCGTCGGGCGGCAGGTGGAAGTACATGCGCGCGCAGGCGATCACCTGCGGGTTGAGCTCGATGACGACCTGCTGGGTGCGGCGCAGGTGCCGGTGGATCCACTTCGTCAGTGAGCCGCCGCCCAGCCCGACGTTGACCAGGCGTGCCGGGGGCTGCGGCGTGAAGAGCAGGAAGGCGAGCATGCTGCGCGTGTACGACAGCACCAGTTCGGTGGGCTCGCTCATGCGCATCCCGCTCTGGATGGTGTCGCTGCCCAGGTGCAGGTAGCGGATGCCGTCCTCCTCGCTGATGTGCACGCCGTGTGCGGCGGGGCGGCGTCGTCGGCGTGTGAACAGACTCATCGGGGCGGAAAGCTTTCTCGGTAGGGGTGCGGGGATGCGGATTGTAGAATAGAGGTTTTGCTCGCGGATTCCGCCACCCCATGCGCACCTCAGCCTTCTTCCTTTCGACCTTGAAGGAAGCCCCGAACGAAGCCGAGCTCGTCAGCCACCAGCTGATGATGCGCGCCGGCCTGATCAAGAAGCTCGGCAGCGGGCTCTACAGCTGGATGCCGCTGGGATTGCGCATCCTGCGCAAGGTCGAGCAGATCGTGCGCGAGGAAATGAACCGTGCCGGGGCGCTCGAGCTGTTTCTGCCGGCAGTGCAGCCCGCCGAGCTGTGGCAGGAGTCCGGCCGGTGGGAGAAGTTCGGTCCGCAGATGCTCAAGATCAAGGACCGGCACGAGCGTGACTTCTGCTTCGGTCCCACGCACGAGGAAGTCATCACCGACATCGCACGCCGCGAAATCCGCAGCTACCGGCAGCTGCCGGTGCACTTCTATCAGATCCAGACGAAGTTCCGCGACGAGATCCGGCCACGCTTCGGCGTGATGCGCGCGCGCGAATTCATCATGAAGGACGGGTACTCGTTCCATGCCGACTTCGCGGATCTCGAGCGCGAGTACCGCAACATGTACGACACCTACTCGCGGATCTTCGACCGGCTCGGCCTGAAATACCGCGCGGTCGCTGCCGACACCGGTGCCATCGGCGGCACCGGCTCCCACGAGTTCCACGTGCTGGCCGACTCGGGCGAGGATGCCATCGCCTACGGGCTGGAGTCGGACTACGCGGCCAACGTCGAACTCGCCGAGGCGTTGGCACCGGCCGCGGCACGCCCTGCCGCCACCGAGGCGATGACCCGGGTCGCCACGCCCGGACAGCACAGCATCGAGGCGGTGAGCACGTTTCTGAAGCTGCCGCCGGCGCGCATCGTCAAGACGCTGATGGTGGTCACCGGCGACGGGCGCGAGGTGCTGATCCTGCTGCGCGGCGATCACATGCTCAACGAGGTCAAGGCGGCCAGAAAGTTCCTCCTCAACGAGGGATACCGCATGGCCACCGAGGCCGAAGTGCGCGCGCGCCTGGGCGCGGACGTCGGGTCCGTCGGCCCCGTCGGCGATCACGGCCTGCTCGTCCTCGCCGACCGCGCCGTCACGGCGATGAGCGACTTCGTCTGCGGTGCGAACGAAACCGGCTTTCACTTTACCGGCGTGAACTTCGGACGCGACCTGCCCGAGCCCGCCGAAGTCGCCGACCTGCGCAACGTGGTCGAAGGCGATCCCAGCCCGGACGGAACGGGCCGCCTCGGCATCTGCCGCGGCATCGAGGTCGGTCACATCTTCCAGCTGCGCACCAAGTACTCCGAGGCGCTGGGTGCCACCTATCTGGACGAGAGCGGGCAGTCGCGCCCGATGGAGATGGGCTGCTACGGGATCGGCGTGTCGCGCATCGTGGCCGCTGCCATCGAGCAGAACCACGACGAGCGCGGCATCGTCTGGCCGATGCCGATCGCACCGTTCGAGATCGCCATCGCGCCGATCGGCTATCGCAAGAGCGCGGAGGTCAAGGCGCTCGCGGACCGCGTGCATGAGGCGCTGAGCGCGCGTGGCATCGACGTGCTGCTCGACGATCGCGACGAACGGCCGGGCGTCATGTTCGCCGATCTGGAACTGATCGGCGTCCCCCATCGCATCACGATCGGCGAACGCGGCCTCAAGCAGGGTCAGGTCGAATACGCTGCCCGCCGCGGCGGCACACAGCAGAGCGTCGACGCCGCCGGCGTCGTGGAATTCGCGGCGGGGCTGGTGCGCTAGGCATGCCCGACGTCCTCGTCCTCTTTTATAGCCGCAACGGTGCGGTGAAGCAGATGGCGCAGCTGATCGCGCGCGGCATCGATGGCGTGCCCGGCGCGCGCGCGCGCCTGCGCACGGTGCCGCCCGTATCCACGGTGTGCGAGGCGACGCAGCCGGAGATTCCACCCGAAGGGGCACCCTACGCCGAGCTGAAGGATCTCGAGGAGTGCATCGGGCTCGCGCTCGGCAGCCCGACACGTTTCGGCAACATGGCCGCGCCGCTGAAGTACTTCCTCGACTCGACTTCCGGGCTGTGGTTGCGCGGGGCGCTGGCGGGCAAGCCGGCGGCGCTGTTCACCTCCACGGCGACGATGCACGGCGGACAGGAGTCGACGCTGCTCTCGATGATGCTGCCTCTGCTCCACCACGGCATGATCCTGGTGGGCCTGCCCTACACCGAGGCCGAGCTCACCAGCACGCGCAGCGGCGGAACGCCGTACGGCGCCAGCCACGTGGCAGGACCGAATGGGGAGCATCCGATTGCGGCGGAGGAGCAGCGACTGTGCATTGCGCTGGGCCGCCGGCTGGCGGGCGTGGCGCTCAAGCAGGCGCGGGATTGATCCAGGAGATCGCAACATGAGCAGAGGCAGGGAAGCACGTCGGCTGATGCGCCGCCACCGCAGCGGCGTATTGTCGAGTCACTCGGTGAAGTACCCCGGCTATCCCTATGGCTCGGCGCTGCCGCACGTGACCGATCACCGCGGGCGGCCGGTACTGCTCATCAGCCATCTGGCCGAGCACACGCACAACCTGGACGCCGATCCGCACGCGAGCTTCATCGTGTACGACAGCGGCCCCGAACTGCAGGCGCACGCGCGCGCCACGCTGCTGGGGCAGGTGCGCGTGGCCGAACAGTCACAGGCGCTCCAGGAGCGCTACCTGCGCTTCTACCCCGAGCACGAGCAGTACCTGCAGATCGGCGGATTCCGCTTCTACGTGCTCGAGCCGGTGCAGGTGCGCTACATCCACGGGTTCGGCGGTCTGCACTGGATCGCCGGCGAGAGCTATCTCGCCGCCGAGAGCCTCGAGGATGCCGAGGCAGCCATCGTCGATCACATGAACGAGGACCACATCGCCGCGATGCGCGACTACTGCCGGCTGGTGCACGAGCGCGATCCGCAGGAGCTGGAGATGGTAGGCATCGACTGCGACGGCTTCGACGTGCGCGCCGACACCGAGTTGCTGCGCTTCGAGTTCGATGCGCCGATCGGCAATCCCGGCCAGGCGCGCAATGCGCTGGTCGAACTCGCCCAGCGCGCTCGCACGCGCAAATGATCGCCCGCGGCGATGTGCTGCGCGCCGCCCACTGGGGCTCGATCGCCAGCCTTCTCGCGCTGATCTCGCTGTGCCTGTCATGGGAGACGCTGCTCGCCCCGCTGCGGCCGGGCGGATCCTGGCTCGTGCTCAAGGCGCTGCCGCTGCTGCTGCCGCTGTTCGGGCTGCTGCGCGGCCGGGTCATGACCTACAAGTGGACGATGCTGCTCGCGCTGTTCTACGTCGCGGAGGGCGCGGTGCGGGCGTGGAGCGACACCGCGCCATCGCGCCACTACGCGCTCGCCGAACTGCTGCTGGCCTGGACGTTGTTCGCCGCCTGCGCCATGTACGTGCGCGCGCCGCGCGCATGAACTACCGCGGCCGCTTCGCACCCACACCCTCCGGTCCGCTGCACTTCGGCTCCATCGTCGCCGCGGTAGGCAGCTGGCTGGAGGCGCGCACGCGCAGCGGTGCGTGGCACCTGCGCATCGACGACCTCGATCCGCCGCGCGTCGTGCCCGGTGCGGACGAGGCGATTCGGCGCTGCCTGAGCGCGTTCGAGTTGCACTGGGACGGGCCGGTCCTCCGTCAGGGAACGCGTGGCAGCGTCTATGCCGCGGCATTCGAGCGCCTGCAACGCAGCGGGCTGGTCTATCCCTGCGGATGCAGCCGCCGCGAGATCGCGGCGCAGGGTCGGATGGGCGCGGAAGGACCGATCTATCCCGGGACTTGCCGCAAGGGCATGCCGGCGGGGGCGAGCGTGCGCGCATGGCGCATGCGCACGGAGGGGGCGACGGTCGAGTTCGACGATCGCGTGCTGGGCGTGCAGCGGCGCGACCTGGAGCACGAGGCGGGTGACTTCGTGCTGCTGCGCGCCGATGGCGTGTGGTCGTTCCATCTCGCCTCCGCCGTCGACGACGCCCAGATGCAGATCACCGATATCGTGCGCGGTGCGGACCTGCTGGACTCGAGTGCGCGGCAGGTCCACGTGCTGCGCGCGCTCGGGCATCCGATACCGACTTTCGCACATCTGCCCGTCGCACTCGACGCACATGGCGAGAAACTGTCCAAGCAGACGCACGCCGCCGCGGTGGACGCGTCGCGGGCGGGCGAGACGCTGCACCTGGCGTTGCGCTTTCTCGGGCAGGATGTTCCCGACACACTTCGCGATGCCGGCGCACTCGAGGTGCTCACCTGGGCGCAAGTGCACTGGGATCTGCGACGCGTCGGAAAGACATCCGGCAAGCCGCCCTTGTGAAGCATGCGACGAGGCGCGCGCCGCGCGCCGATCACTGGGCGAGCACGCGATAACCCAGTCGTGGGAAGTGCACGCAGACGTGCCCGACCTGCGGATCCTGCCTGAGGATGGCGATGCGGTGGCGATCGACCAGCTGCACCGTTCCGTGCACCGCCGGCTCGCCGCTGTCGAGATCGGGCACGACGCTGACGTGCTGACCGACACGCAGGCCGAGAGGATCGCGCGGATCGTCCCGTTGCGGCGTCTTCGGCGATGCTTCGCGCGCCACCTCGAGCGCCTCCGCGGAACTCATCGGCGATGCGGTGCCATGTCCCACCGCCTTCACCCGCTGCTCCCACGCCTCGAGCGCGGGAAACTCCGCAAGCAGCGCCGGGCCACCCTGCCAGCGCGCACGCGTGAACCACACCAGGTAGTAGCAGGCCGCATCGGTGAGCGCCGCTCGCTCGCCGAGCAGGAATGCTCGGCCATCGGCCAGACGCTCGTCGATGTAGCCGAGCTGCACGCGCAACTGTGCGGCGAAGTGCGCCACCTCGCCCTTGAGCGCATGGACGTCTCCGGCGGGTCCGAGGAACAGGCGCGCGCGGTCGCGCGCGAAGTCCGCCGGCAGCGTATCCGCATTCGCCCCGAGAGAGATGCGCACGGCATTGTCGAACACCCGGTCGGCCCACTGCACGATCGCCCAGGGCAGGCCGCCGCTGCCGCCGGGAAAGAAGGTGGGCTCGGAGTGGCGCGCCTGGAGCTCGTAGAGCATGACCAGGCTGTCGCAGTAGATGTCTGCGCCGATCTGCATGAAGGGCGTGCGGCGATAGCCGCCGGTGAGCGGCATCACGTCGGGCTTCGGTGGCACGCGCGGAATCTCGACCGAGCGCCAGGCAAGGTGCTTGATGCCCAGGGCGACGCGCACCTTCTCCGAGACCGGAGAGGCTGGATAGTGGTGCAGGATGATCTGGCTCATTGCTCACTCGCGGCGAAGGGAGAGGCGAGTGTAGCAGCAGCGTTTATCCCAGGGCCCGCAATACCGAAGGCCCAACCAGCCGCCTAGGCCCAACGAACACCCGCGGCTGGACCAGCAGAAAGGGGCTCGTTGCGCATGGCCGCTGACACGGGCGAGCCTGTCAGATCGGCGCCTGCTCCAAGCTCGACACCTCGTTGGTCAACGTCGTGCGGCGCATGTCCCGCACCTCGCTCGAGTCGTAGCGACGGGCGCGGTGCATCGTGACGCGGTTGTCCCACATCACCAGGTCCCATTGACGCCAGACGTGCGCGTACACGAACTGTCGCTGCGTGGCATGTTCGGTCAGGTCGCGCAGGAATGAACGCGCTTCGGGCACCGGCCAGCCTTCTATGGCACCGGCGTGGCTCGACAGGTACAGCGAGAGGCGGCCGGTACTCGGATGCCGCCGCACCAGGCGTTGACGCACCGGCGCCCACTTCGTCCGCTCGGCCTCCGTGAAATCGTCGAAGCCCAGGATGCCGCGCGAAAAGATCTGGCTGTGCGAGCAGATCAGATCGTGCACCTCGCGCTTCGTCGCATCGTCCAGGGCGTCGTACGCAGCCCGCATGTCAGCGAACTCCGTATTGCCACCCGTCGCCGGAATCCTGCGCGCCGATAGAAGCGAATACTTGGCAGGCACGTCCTTGAACGAGCTGTCGGAGTGCCACAACAGGTTGCCCAGGCTAAACAGCCGGCGCCGGTCATCGCGCGGCAGCAATTCACCGTGCCTGTCGAGATTGGAGATGTCGTTGAGCTCCATGCTCAGACGGCGGTCCTGTCCGGACATGATGTCGCCGGTGGCTTGTTCCAGCGTACCGAGCTGACGGCTGAACGAGATCTGCTGTTCGTCGTCCAGGTGCTGGTCGTGAAACACCAGCACCCCAAAGCGATCCATCCCGGCGTGGATCGCAGCGACTTCGGCATCCGTAAGGCGACTCGTCAGGTCGATACCTGAGACCTCGCCGGCGAACGTCGGCCTGGCAGCGTCGACGGGCTTGATGGTGTGCGACATGAAGACATCCGGTGGAAAGTCTGACGCGAGAATTCTCGCGCACTTTGGCGTTTTCCGCTGCCGGACCTTCTCGAGACGGCACTTGGCGCCACTGATGAGAGCGAGCAGGTGATGGCATCTCGCTTCACCAACAGCGGTGGCTCGCCGAACTGCATCGATCGGGGGGCGACTGCGCCCGGACTGCGCAGTCGAGTCCCCTGAGGTCAGAACCTGCCAACACCCCCCATCGAGCCGCTAGTGACTGATCATCCACGGCCGCTTGGTCGGGAAGCTCTTCTTCCCGTCCGGGGCGACCACCGTGGACTTGCCCGGCTTGCCGCAGCCGCAACCCGGGCCGTGCACGTGTCCCAACTTCGAAGACGACTTCGGCTCGTGGCGTGCGCGCTCGTTGGTCGCATGGGCCGCGCGCTGCGCCGCCGGCATGCCGGCATAGGCCGGCGCCGACAGCAGCGCCCGCTGCGCCTCGCTTCCGCACTCGGGGCACGCGTGCGGGAGCGAGGACTGGGCCATCGGCCGCAGCGCCGAGAAGTCGGTGCCGCAGCCGCCGCACAGATATTCGTAGACGGGCATGACGCTCCCCTTACTTGTCGGGCGACATGGGAATGTCGACGCCACCCTTGATCGCCTTGACCGGCCCGGCCGCGCTGGGGTTGATGTCGAACTCGAAGATCTGCGTGGGCAGCCACAGCGTCGCGCAGGCATTGGGGATGTCCACCACCCCGCTGATGTGGCCCTGCACCGGCGCCGTGCCGAGAATGGCGTAGGCCTGCGCCTTCGAGTAGCCGAACTTGGTCATGTACTCGATCGCGTTCAGGCAGGCCTGACGGTAGGCGACGTGCACGTCGAGATAGTGCTGCTTGCCCCACTCGTCCACCGAGATGCCTTCGAAGATCAGGTAGTCGTTGTAGGTGGGCGTGATCGGGCTG
>CAYLTE010000059.1:0-18018 GCA_964386195.1 uncultured Burkholderiales bacterium
CCCAACACCGCCCCGATCCCGCTCGGCCGCCTCGGCATCGCCGGCGGCGGGCTCGACGACCCCAAGACCGACGAGCGGATCGCCCGGGGCTACGAAGGCCTGAACCCGGGCGTGCGCGACCCCCACAAGCGCCTCGACGAGCAGGCCGTCGACGGCATCTGCGGCGAGGTCATGTACCCCTCGCTCAACATGTTCACGTTCGCCATCCCCGACCGCGACGTCGTCTCCGCCGTGTTCGAGCGCCACAACGACTGGGTGCTCGACTACTCTCCCACGCGACAGCGGGATCTGTTGCGCGACGCGGGATTCGGTGAGGCACGGTGGCAGCGACTCGGCGCACTGCTTGCCGTCGCGCTCGCCCTGGTGCTCGTCGTGCTCGTCTACCTGACCCGTCGACACACTGAGCCACGCCCTTCCAACCGGGTGCAGCAGCTGTATGCGCGATTCTGCCGCAAACTGGAGCGGGTGGGATGCGCACGGCATCCTCACGAAGGGCCGTACGACTTCGCGCGCCGGGTGTCGGGGCGATTCCCTGTCCTGCGCGATGCAGTTAACCGCATCACCGCGGCTTATGTCGACCTGCGCTACGCGGAGTCAGCGTCCGTGACGAGTGTGGAACTGGAAATCCTGGTGCGCCGGTTCGCACCGGGACGTGCGCTGCGTCAGAGCGGCGCCAGATACTGAAGCGGATCGACGGGTCGGCCAAGCTTGCGGATCTCGAAGTGAAGCGCGACGCGGTCCGACCCGCTGTTGCCGACTTCCGCAATCGGCTGCCCTTGGTCGACGCGCTGGCCCTCCTGCACCAGGAGTTGGCGGTTGTGCGCGTACACACTCAGATAATTCCGATCGTGTTTGACGATGACGAGCTTGCCGTACCCGCGCAGTCCGCTTCCGCTGTACACGACTTTGCCCGGCGCGCTGGCGAGAACGGGCGTGCCGGACTGCGCGGCGATCGCAATCCCCTTGGGATTGGCCCCGGTGTTGAACTGCTGCAGCAGCCTCCCGCGTACCGGCCATGCCCAGGTACCCGCCGCAGGCGCGGCCGCCGGCACTGTCACCGGCTTGGTTGCGGGCGGTTTGCCCGGTGTCGTCGGCTGGACGCCCGGTCGTGCGGCAGGCGCCGAGGTTGCGACCGGGGTGGATGGGGGCGTCGCGGGGGGGACCGCGGCCACTGCCGGCGGGCTGGGACGCGCAATCGGAGGCGGGGTATAGGGCACGCCGCGCAACTGCGCCAGCGCGCGCTCCGAATAAGGCACCTTCACCGCTTTCGGCGCACTCAGCAAGGGCGGCGGGGCAACGGGTTCGAGCGGCGCAGCCTGGATCGGAGTGTCGGTCTGCATCGGACGAACGTCCACCTCCTCACGCTCCGTCCAACCCGCTGGCGCCTTGATCCGCAGTACCTGACCGATACGGATCACGTTCGGATCCTGCAAGCCGTTCCAGGCTGCCAGGTCGCGATAGTCTTCGCCGTGGTCGAGGGCGATCGCGTACAGCGTATCGCCCTGGCGGACCGTGTAGTGATCGGGGCGCCAATCCTCCTGCTCCCCCCCGGTGCCTGGGCGCGGAGCGGGAACCGGTGCTGGCTTCGCCGACTTCCCCTGTTTCGCGGTGCTGGCTGCCGGTGGCGAAGCGGTCTTGCGCGCACTGACCGGATCCGGTCGCGCATCCTGAACGGGCCGTTCGACCACGGGCGCGAGGTTGGGGGCACATCCGGCGAGCATCCAGGCAGCACCGGCCACGAAGCAATGCCGGGCGGAAACGCTCACCGCTGGGCGCCCGGCAGCAGCGGCACGAAGCGCACCTCTTCGAGCGTTGTATGGGCGAACCCCTGCTCGCTGCGTTCCACCAGGGTGAGATGCTGTTCCTTGGTGCCCACAGGCATGATGAGCTTGCCTCCCTCGGCCAACTGTTCCAGCAACGCATCCGGCACGTGCGAGGCCGCGGCGGCCATGACGATGCCATCGAACGGCGCGAATTCCTTCAGCCCGAAATGGCCGTCCCCATGCTTGAGACGCACGTTTCCGATGCGGAGTTCGCGCAGCCGCACGCGTGCCTTCATCAGCATTGGAGCGATCCTCTCGACCGAGCAGACCTCGCGTGCCAGTCGCGAGAGCACCGCAGCCTGATAACCGCAACCGGTTCCGATCTCCAGCACCCGTCCCAGCGCACGCCCGCCACGGACGAGCTCGAGCATGTGCGCGACCACCCAGGGCGTCGAGATGGTCTGGCCGAATCCGATGGGCAGCGCGATGTCCTCGTAGGCGCGATGCGCGAGCGCCTCGTCCACGAAGATGTGGCGCGGAATCTCCGCCATCGCCGCAAGAACCTGCTCGTCCTGTATCCCTTCCTCGCGCAGTCGCTCGACCATTCGCAAGCGCGTGCGCTGGGAAGTCATGCCGATCCCCGTATGCCGCCCGCTCATGCACCTGGCTCCGGCATCAACTCGGTGACGCCACATTGGCTCGCAGCGGTGCGAGCCCCGGTTGTTCCGCCGCCCCCAACCAGTTCCACACGTCGTCGAGCCGCGAGTACTGGGTCAGATCGATCTGCAGAGGCGTGATCGACACGCAGTCTTCTGCGACCGCGTGAAAATCCGTTCCCTCGCCTGCATCCTGGGCATCGCCGGCGGCGCCGATCCAGTAGACGGTCTCGCCGCGCGGATTGGTGGTCTTGACCACACCTTCGGCCTTGTGCCGACGCCCGAGCCGGGTCACGTGAATGCCCCGCAACTGACTGTGCGCCACATCGGGAACGTTCACGTTGAGCAGCATGGGACCGGGCAGCGGATCGCGCCGGTAACGTTCCACCAGTTCGAGCGCAACCCGGGCAGCGGTACCGTAATGTCCGGCACTGCGACGCGAAAGCGACACGGCGATCGACGGAATCCCGAGCAGGAAGCCCTCCGTCGCGGCGGCGACGGTGCCAGAGTAGATGGTGTCCTCCCCCATGTTTGCGCCGTGATTGATGCCCGACACGACCATGTCCGGCAGGTAGCCGAGCAATCCTGTAACCGCCAGGTGGACGCAGTCGGTGGGCGTACCGTTCACGTAGTGGAAGCCGAGGTGGGACGTGCGCACGATGAGAGGACGGTCGAGGGTCAACGAATTGCTCGCCCCGCTCCGGTCCCGCTCCGGTGCCACCACCACGATCTCGGCAACCTGCCCCAGCGCCTCGGCCAAGGCCGCCAGGCCGGGCGCGAAATAGCCATCGTCGTTGCTCAGCAGAATGCGCATGGGGAGAACGTGTCGACCATGAACCGCCGCGCCGATTTCGTGCTGCGGCGCAGTCGCTGGACGCCGTGCAGGCCCGACCGAATAGGCGCGAGGGACACTTCGTTACCGATGCAAGAAGACAAGTGCACCTGTGCGGGCTGAAAACGCAGGGAGATGCGAAGAGACGCGGGGGACTGCGGCCGCGCCCGCGCTTCGACCTTCATTCCCGGTTGAAACTGCCGAAATTATATACGAGCGACCGCCGACCCCTTGGACGCCGGTTCGCCGTGAAACGTACGCGGCAACCAGCCGACGCCGTGATGATCGCACTCGTGCCGCCCCTGATGACGCCCATTTGCACCCCTCATACTTCCTCAGCCTCGGGTGGCGGACCCCGTAGCAGGCACACCGCCCCGCGACTGTCCGCCCTCTGACACCATGGAACGCGTGCTACCCGTCGAGCAGGTTCGCGTCGGCATGTTCGTCGTCGAACTCGACCGTCCCTGGCTGGACACGCCGTTCCTGCTGCAGGGGTTCCTGATCCAGGACGAGCGCGCGCTTGCGCAACTGCGTGCCTATTGCAAGCACGTAACGGTCGATGCCGTCCGCTCCACGGTTCCCGTCGGGCTCGACGATCTGGCACCTGCGCGGCAGGAACGAGGCCGGGACACCGCACCGGTGCCCGCGCCCCGGGAGCGGGACGAGGGCATCGTGGTCCCGGGCAGCCGCGGGCAATGGCTTGAGCAGATCCTGAACGCTTTCGGGAAGGTGGAACGGTTGCCCGCCGCCTTGCCCGCTCCACACCTTGCGCAGGATGCCCGGGTCGATCCCGGCGGGCGCCTCCTGGAACGGTTGCGCGGATGGTTCGGCCGCAGCCGCGACAAGCTGAGTTCGGATACCGGACTCGTGGAGAACCAGCGGCCGCAGGAGAGCAAGCGCGCGTACGGCACTGTGCCTCTGGAGACCGAACTGGGCCCGGCACACGACCGGTTCGTGCACGCGACCGAAGTCTTCACCGGCGTGATCGCGGAGATCCGCGCCGGGAAAGGTCTGGAACTCAAAGCCGTCGAGACGGTGGTCGAGAACCTGGTGGACAGCATCGTGCGCAACCCGGAGGCCTTGCAGCTCGTCGCCCGGCTGCGCGAATCGGACGAGTCGGCCTACACCCATGCACTGCAGGTCGCGGTGCTGATGGTCACCTTCGGGCGCGAAATCGGATTCTCCCGGGACGAACTGGAACAGCTGGGGCAAATCGGCATGCTGCTGGATATCGGCAAGATGCGTGTGCGCGCCGCCCTCCTTCAGAAGACCGATAACCTCACCTCTGAGGAGTTCGACGAGATCAAGCGCCACGTCGAACTCGGCATGGAGATGATCAGCGCTTCAGGGAAGGTGCATCCGAACGTGATGAACGGCGTCCGGCAGCATCACGAACGCCTGGACGGAAGCGGCTATCCAGACGGCCTGAAGGACAAGCAGATCGGGACCTTCGGACGGATGGCGGGCATCGTCGATTGCTTCTCAGCGATGACTTCACTGCGGCCGTATGCGGACGCGATCTCTCCCTACGAGGCGATGCGCCAGCTGCAGCACTGGAGCGATCGACAGTTCAATTCGGGCCTGGTCCAGCAGTTCATCCAGGCGATCGGCATCTTTCCCGTCGGAACGCTGGTGGAGCTGTCATCGGGCGAGTCAGCGGTCGTCATCGAGCAGCACAAGGCGCATCGGCTCAAGCCCAAGGTGCTCATCGTCGCCGACGCGAACGGCGAGCCGATCAGCGTGCCCATCATCCTGGACCTCCTCTACGGAACGCCACCCGAGGGAAAGTCGATGCCCTACATACGCCGCGGGCTGGCGGCGGACAGCGTGGCGTTCGATTCTGCCGAGTTCTACCTGGCACGCGTATAGGTCCCGATGCGCTTCCAGTTGCCTGGCCGATTTCCCCTGCTGAGCGGGGCGAGCAGTTCCTGCATGAGTCGGAGCCAGCTCCGCCAAGCGATTCGCGATGCGATCGCCGAATCCGATGGGACAGGTCGGCGTTGTGCGGTGCTGGTCGTGTCGATCGAACCGAAGGACCGTCTTCTTCTGCTCACCCACGATTGGGTGGACGACCGCATCGCCTCGGCATTGCACTGCCTGCCCCGGATCCTGCGCAAGGCCGACTACTACGCAATTCTCGGGCAGCGGCAGTGCTGCATCCTGCTGCCGGGGCTGGCGAGCGTTGCACAGGCGTTCCTCGCCGCGCACAAGGTCTCGCGAGATCTCAGCGAAGTGCTTTTCGATGGTGTCGGAGAGCCTTGGTCGAGAGTTCTGATCGGCATCGGATGCCATCCCGAACATGCGACCGAGGCCGATGGCCTGCTCTTGCGCGCCGATGCGGCCTTGCGCCAAGCCGAGTCGAGCGAGGACGGCATCCTTCTGTTCGTACCGGAACTGATGCACGAGGAGGCACTCGAGCTCCCGGCGCCCCGTTCCGAGGTGCTGGAAGCGCTCGCCTCCAACAGCTACCGCCTCGTCTACCAACCCCAACTGGAGCTTTCGACGGGCCGCTGCGCTTCGGCGGAAGCGCTGCTGCGATGCTCGTTGCGCGACGGGACACCCGTGCCTCCCGGAGTCCTTGCGCGCGTGGCGGAACAGGAAGGCCGGGTGGCCGCGCTCACCACGAACGTACTCAACATGGCGCTCAGGCAGCTGTCCGAGTGGTCCAGCGACGGGGTCGACCTCGCGGTGAGTGTCAATCTCTCCCCTTACAACCTGCGCGACCGGGATCTGCCTGCTGTCGTCGCCAGTGCGATGGCAACCTGGGAGATCGAGCCCGAGCGCCTCACGCTCGAGATCGTGGAAAGCTCCATGATCCACAATTTCGAGCAAGCGTCCGCACTGCTGAATCGCCTCAAGGGGCTCGGCGTCAAACTCGCGATCGACGATTTCGGAACCGGATATTCGTGCCTGGCCTACCTGCGCCAGTTGCCCGTGGACGAACTGAAAGTGGACCAGACGCTCGTGCGCAACATCCTGCACTCGACGCCCGATCGACAGCTCGTCCAGGCCACGATCGATCTCGCGCACAACTTCGGACTGCATGCGGTCGCAGAGGGCGTCGAAACCGGCGAGATGCTGCACGTGCTGAGCGAGATGCAGTGCGACACGGTGCAAGGCTATTTGATCAGCCGACCGATCGAGGTGGAAGAATATCTTGCGTGGCTAGAGAGGGCCGCTGTGCAGACGGCGAGCAGCACGCGGTCGGACGTACCTGACAGGATCAACGCCGTGAAATGAAAAGGCCAGCCGCACGGCTGGCCTTGAGAATCTGGTCGGGGCGAGAGGATTTGAACCTCCGACCACTTGCACCCCATGCAAGTACGCTACCAGGCTGCGCTACGCCCCGAGTGGTCGAAGTATAGCAGAACGCCCATCCCGCCTCAGCGCAGCAAGTCGAGCACGGCCTTGATCTCTTCGCGCAGCGCCGACACGTCCACCTTAGAGGTGGCAGCCGGAACGGCCTCGTCCGGCGATGCGCCCCCCTGATCCAGGCGATGGCGTGCGCCGCTGATCGTGAAGCCTTCCTCGTACAGAAGCTGGCGTATGCGCCGCACGAGCAGCACTTCGTGGTGCTGATAGTAGCGACGGTTGCCACGGCGCTTCACCGGCCTGAGCTGAGTGAACTCCTGCTCCCAGTAGTGCAAGACGTGTGGCTTGACGCCACACAACTCACTCACCTCACCGATGGTGAAGTAACGCTTGGCCGGGATGGGAGGAAGGCTAGGCTTGCCGTTGCTGCTCTGGCTCTCTTCCATGGTAGTTGCTATCCACCATCGCCTTCAGCTTCTGGCTGGCATGGAAGGTCACCACGCGTCGTGCGGTGATCGGGATCTCTTCGCCGGTCTTCGGATTCCGGCCAGGACGCTGCGGCTTGTCGCGCAGCTGGAAGTTGCCGAAGCCAGACAGCTTGACGCCCTCGCCTTCTTCGAGGGCTTTGCGCACCTCCTCGAAGAAGCACTCAACCATGTCCTTCGCTTCACGCTTGTTCAGGCCGACCCGTTCGAACAGGAGATCGGCGAGGTCGGCTTTGGTCAGAGTCATTGAAGCTGGCCCTCGTTACCCCGGAGCTGTGCGCCAAAACGCTCCCGCAGCCGGCCGCGCATTTCCTGTACGGCCAGATCGACTTCGGCGTCCGTGAGTGTGCGTTGAGTATCTTGGAATAACACTCGGAAAGCAAGACTTTTTTTCCCATCCGGAATGCCAACGCCCTGATACAGATCGAACAGGGTCACACGCTGGACGCCGGCGATACCCGCCTCCTCCAGATCCGCAAGCATGCTCGCGACGGGAAGGTGCGCGTCCACCACGATGGACAGATCACGTATGACGGGCGGAAACTTCGAAACGGCCTCGTACCGAGGCAATTCCAGCTTCTGAAGCGGCGCCGCGTCGACCTCGAACAGCGCGAACGGAGAAGGCAGTTCGAACCGCTGCTGCCACTGAGGATGAAGCTCACCGACCCAACCTATTGGAGTGCCACCCAGGAGCACGCGCGCGCTGCGCCCCGGGTGCAGGGCGGGATGTTCCGCGCGCTCGAAGCGCAGGGCATGTCCTGCGGCAAGTGCCTCGAGATCGCCCTTGACGTCGAAGAAGTCAGCCAAACGATCGCCCGTTCCCCACTGTTCCGTGACGGCCGGTCCGTACGCAGCGGCGGCAAGGCGTACCGGCTGACGAATTCCCGCGACTTCCAGCGGCCCTTCCGGCATTCCTGGTGCCCGCAGAAACACGCGTCCCACCTCGAAGACGCGTACCCGAGACTGTCGCCGGTTGACGTTGTAGCGCACGGTGTCGACCAGCCCGCCAAGCAGGCTGGTGCGCATCGCGGAGAGCTGACTGGCAATGGGATTGAGCACCCGCACCGGCTCGGCAGTGCCTGCCAGCTGCGCCTCCCAGGTTGGCTCCACGAAACTGAAGTTGATCACCTCCTGGTAACCGAGGTGAGCGAGTGTCCCGCGCAGACTGTGCAGCGAGCGACGCTCCTCGGGAACGCTGCGCATCTTCGCCGCCGCTCGCGGCGGAACCGCCGGGATACGCTCGAATCCGTAGACGCGAGCCACCTCCTCGATCAGGTCCTCTTCGATCTGAATGTCGAACCGATAGCTGGGCGGCGTGACCACGAAGGCTCGTTCCGCCTCCTCGCCTTCCGGCACGACGTCCAACCCGAGACGACGCAGACTCGATTCCATCTCCTGCGCGGGCACGGGGACGCCGATGACACGTTGCGCACGGGCCGCCCGCATGCGCACAGGCGCACGTTCGGGAAGCCTGGCCACGTGATCTTCGACCGGTCCCGGCTCCCCGCCGCAGATATCGAGGATCAGCCTCGTAGCGCGCTCGATGCCGTCGAGGTTGTTGGCGAAGTCCACCCCCCGCTCGAACCGATGGCCGGCGTCACTGGTGAAGTTGTAGCGGCGCGCACGACCCGCAATGGCATCCGGGAAGAAGAACGCCGCTTCCAGGAGTACGTGGCGCGTGTCGAGTTCGGCCTTCGTACTGTTGCCGCCCATGATTCCGGCGAGGCCGATGGGACCGCTATCGTCGGTGATGGCGAGAACGTCCGGCTCGAGCGCAATGGTCTGCTCATTGAGCAACTGGAGGCGCTCACCCGATCGGCCGAAACGCACGTCGATGCCGCCGGTGAGCTTGTCCAAGTCGTAGACGTGCAGTGGCCGCCCCAGCTCGAGCATCACGTAGTTGGTGACATCCACGAGCGCCGAGATGCTGCGCTGGCCGGAGCGCTCCAGACGCTCACGCATCCATTCGGGCGTTGCCGCGCGGGCGTCGACGTTTCGTATGACGCGCGCGGTGAATCGGCCGCAACCCGACGCATCGCTGATCCGCACCGGGAAACGCGCGTCGCATCGCGCGGGGACCGGATCGATGCGCGGCGCTCGCATCGGCGCGCCCGTCAGTGCGGACACCTCCCGCGCGAGGCCCTGTATGGAGAGGCAATCGGGGCGGTTCGGCGTGAGCTTGATGAGAATCCGGTGATCGTCCAGTCGCAGTACGCTGCGCACATCCGCTCCGGGCATCGCTTCGGGAGGCAGATTCATCAGGCCCGAGCGATCGTCCGACAGGCCCAATTCGAACGCCGAGCACAGCATCCCCTCGCTGTCGATGCCGCGCATCTTCACGCGGCCGATTTCCGGCGCCGCGGCGCCGTCACGGGCGGGCATCCGGGCGCCAACCAACGCAACCGGCGCCTTCATGCCCGCGACGACGTTCGGGGCGCCGCAGACGATCTGAAGCAGCCGCCCGATGCCGACATCGACCGAACACACGCGCAGCCTGTCGGCATCCGGATGGGAGGAGACCGCTTGCACTTCTCCGACCACGACCCTGGAGAACGCCGGGGCGACGGACTCGCACGCCTCCACCTCGAGCCCTGACATGGTGAGAAGGTGCGTCAGACCCGCAGTGTCCAGTTCGGGGTTGACCCAGTCACGCAACCAGGCTTCGGAGAATTGCATGTCGCCCTCGCCTCACCCAGAGAATTGACGCAGGAAGCGCAGGTCGCCTTCGAAGAACAGGCGTAGATCGTCGATGCCATACCGCAACATGGTCAAGCGTTCGAGGCCACTGCCGAACGCAAACCCGATCCAGCGTTCGGGATCGAGACCGAAGTTGCGAATGACGCTGGGATGAACCTGCCCGGCACCCGAGATCTCCAGCCAACGTCCCTTCAACGGACCGCTGTCGAACGCCATGTCGATCTCGACAGACGGCTCGGTGAACGGGAAGAACGACGGGCGGAAGCGGACCTTCAACTCGTCGGTCTCGAAGAAGCTGCGCAGGAAATCCGTATACACGCCCTTGAGATCGGCAAAGCTGATGTGCTCGTCGATCCAGAGTCCCTCGACCTGATGGAACATGGGCGAATGCGTCGCGTCGCTATCCACGCGATACGTGCGGCCGGGCGCGATGACCCGTATGGGTGGCGGATGCTGGCGCGCGTAGCGCACCTGCATCGGGCTGGTGTGTGTGCGCAGGAGCAGCCCGCCCTCCACGTAGAAGGTGTCGTGCATCGAGCGCGCAGGGTGGTTTTCGGGTTGGTTCAACGCGGTGAAATTGAACCAGTCGGTTTCGATCTCCGGACCGTCGGCCACGTCGAATCCGATCGACGCAAAGATCTCCTCGATGCGCTGCCAGGTGCGCACGACCGGATGAATCCCACCTGCCCCGCGCTGCCTCCCGGGGAGAGTGACATCGATCGCCTCTTCCGCCAGACGGGCGTCGAGTTCCGCCCGCGCAAGGTCGGCGCGGCGCCTGTCCAGCGCCTGCTCGACCTGCTGCTTGACCGCATTGATGCGACTTCCCGCCGCTGGTCGCTCCTCCGATGGGAGGCGACCGAGGCCTTTCAGCAGCTCGCTCAGCAAGCCGGCCTTCCCGAGGAAGCGCGCCTTCGCCTGTTCGAGGTCGGCAGGCGAAGACGCCTTGTCGAAGGCAGCGGTTGCGTCCTCGACCACACGGTCGAGTCCTGCGAGCAGGTCGGTCGGTACGGCGGTCATGGTCTGGGGCGGTAGGAACAAAAAAGGAGGCTGTCGGGCCTCCTTCTCTCGGGCGCGCGTCCCGTCAGATCCCGAGGCTGGCCTTGGCCTGCATCGCGATCTTCTCGAATGCAGCCTTATCGAACACGGCGAGGTCGGCGAGGACCTTGCGATCGAGTTCGACGGATGCCTTCTTTAGTCCGTTCATGAATGCGCTATACGACAACCCGCACTCGCGTGCAGCGGCATTGATCCGCTGAATCCACAGCGCCCGGAAATCGCGCTTGCGGCGACGGCGATCGCGATAGGCGTACTGCCCCGCCTTCATCACCGCCTCGTTGGCGACCCGGAATACGTTCTTGCGACGGCCGCGGAATCCCTTGGCCTGGTCCAGCACCTTCTGGTGACGGGCGCGCGCCGTTACCCCACGTTTGACTCTGGGCATCGATGTCTCTCCTTAGCTGTAGGGAAGCATCGCCTTGATGGCGCGCAGGTCGGAGGGGTGCACGTTGGTCGTTCCGCGCAGATGACGCTTGCGCTTCGTGCTCTTCTTGGTGAGGATGTGGCGCAGGAAGGCATGGCTGCGCTTGACACCGCCGCCGCCCAGCGTCCGGAACCGCTTCGCGGCCCCGCTCTTGGTCTTCATCTTCGGCATTGCAACTACTCCTTTTGACATGACGCCGGGTGGCACCGGGCGGTGCGCTTCGTGACCACGACATCACTTGTTTTCCCCGAGGTCCGGAGTCCGGGGTCCGGGGTCCTTCAATGGGGCGGCTTCTTCTTCGGCGAAAGCACCATCACCATCTGCCGGCCTTCCAACTTGGGCATCTGCTCCACGATCGCGTACGGGTCCAGGTCGGTGCGGACACGCTCCAGCAATTTCACACCGAACTCCTGGTGCGCCATCTCGCGCCCACGGAAACGCAGCGTGATCTTTGCCTTGTCGCCTTCCTCGAGGAAGCGCACCAGATTGCGCAACTTGATCTGGTAATCGCCTTCGTCAGTACCAGGTCGGAACTTCACTTCCTTGACCTGAATCTGCTTCTGCTTGAGCTTGGCTTCGTGCCGCCGCTTGCTCTCCTGGTACTTGAACTTCCCATAGTCCATCAGGCGGCATACGGGCGGCTTTGCGGTGGGCGCGATCTCTACCAGATCCACCTCTGCCTCCTCGGCCATCCGCTGTGCGGCGGCCAGGCCGACGACTCCGATTTGCTCCCCGTCGATTCCGACCAGACGGACTTCCGGCGCTGTGATCTCTTCGTTGATCCGCGCGTCCCGATCCTGAGCGATACGCCATCCCTCCCAAAAAAGTTCAGGCCGCGCTGTCGGGCGGGGCAGATTCACCCCTCAGGCGCTGGATCAGGGCATCCAATGGGATCTGGCCCAGGTCCACGCCCCCCCGAGTCCGCACGGCCACGGCCCGCGCTGCCACCTCTTTGTCGCCCACGACCAGGAGGTAAGGCAGCTTCTGGAGACTATGTTCGCGGATTTTATAGCTAATTTTCTCGTTCCTCAAGTCCGTCTCGGCGCGCACGCCGGCAGCGACGAGACTGGAGGCCACCTCTTCGCAGTAAGCGGCCTGCGCCGTCGTGATGTTCATCACGACTGCCTGCACCGGCGCAAGCCACAGCGGCATCGCGCCCGCGTGATGCTCGATCAGGATCCCGATAAAGCGCTCGAGCGATCCCAGGATGGCCCGGTGCAACATGACGGGGATCCGCCGTGAGTTGTCCTCCGCCACGTACTCCGCCCCCAGGCGTTCGGGCAGGGAGAAGTCCAGCTGCAGGGTTCCGCACTGCCAGACCCGGCCAATGCTGTCTTTGAGCGAGAACTCGATCTTGGGGCCGTAGAACGCGCCATCGCCTGACGCCACCTCCCAGGCCAGCCCCTTTCCGTCGAGCGCGTCCCCCAGCGCGGCTTCCGCCCGATCCCAGGCCTCGTCGGAGCCGATGCGCTTGGCGGGTCGGGTCGCCAGCTTGATGAGGATCTCCTCGAAGCCGAAGTCCGTGTAGATCTGCCGCAAGAGATCGATGAAGGCCGCTGCTTCGCCGCCCACCTGCTCCTCGGTGCAGAAGATGTGGGCATCGTCCTGCACGAAGCCACGCACTCGCATGATCCCGTGCAGCGCCCCCGAGGGCTCATTGCGATGGCAGGAGCCGAACTCTGCGAGACGCAATGGCAGGTCGCGGTAGCTCTTGATGCCCTGGTTGTAGATCTGGATGTGTCCGGGGCAATTCATCGGCTTCACCGCGAAGTCGCGCTCCTCGGAGTGCGTGGTGAACATGTGGTCCCGGTAGTTCTCCCAGTGGCCGGAACGCTCCCACAGCGTACGATCGAGCACGAGCGGCGTACGTACTTCCCGATACCCGCTTCGGGCGAGACGGCGGCGCACGTACTGCTCGATCTGCTGCCAGATCACCCAGCCCTTCGGGTGCCAGAACACCATGCCGGGCGCGTCGTCCTGCAGGTGAAACAGGTCCAGTTGCCGACCCAGTCTGCGGTGGTCGCGCTTTTCTGCCTCGTCCAGCCGATGCAGGTAGGCGTCGAGATCGTCCTTCTTCAGCCACGCGGTGCCATAGATCCGCTGCAGCATCTCGTTGCGCGAATCACCCCGCCAATATGCCCCGGCGAGCTTCATCAGCTTGAACACCCGCAGTCTGCCCGTCGAAGGTACATGGGGCCCTCGGCACAGGTCGACGAACTGGCCCTGGCGGTAGAGGGTGATGGTTTCCTCGCCGGGGATGCTCTCGATGATCTGCGCCTTGTAGTGCTCGCCCTGGTCCTTGAAGAAGCGCACCGCGTCCGAGCGCTGCCATACCTCGCGTTCGACCGGCAGATTGCGGGCAGCGATCTCGCCCATGCGCTTTTCGATCGCACCGAGGTCTTCCGGCGAGAATGGGCGCTTGTAGGAGAAGTCGTAGTAGAAGCCGTCGTCGATGACGGGTCCGATGGTGACCTGCGCGTCCGGGAACAGCTCCTTCACGGCGTGCGCGAGCAGGTGCGCGGTGGAATGCCGGGTGACCTCGAGGGCCTCCGGATCCTTTTCCGTCACGAGCGCGACGTCCGCATCCGCTTCCACCTTCCGGGACAGATCGACCAGTTGACCATCGATCTTCCCCGCAATGGCCGCCCGGGCAAGCCCCGGGCCGATGCTCGCCGCCACGTCGGCAAGACTCGGAGGTTGTTCGAATGCCTTGCGCGAACCGTCGGGAAGTCGGATGGTTACCATGACCGGGAACGTGTGGCAAAAAAAAAGTGCGGCTGACCGCACTTTTTCCGCAGACGACCCCGCTGTCAAGGCCCGGCTTCGTTGCCGGACGGGAGGGGCGTCTGCTCTGGGATGCTGGTAGGCGCGATTGGACTCGAACCAACGACCCCCACCATGTCAAGGTGATGCTCTAACCAGCTGAGCTACGCGCCTGTCGAAATCGAATTGTATCCGAAGACTTCCGTCTACTCCATAGGCCGGCCCGACGCGCTCAGCGAATCGAGAAGAGCTTGGCGAAGTTGGCGATGTCCAGAACCTGCCGGACGGACCCTCGGCAGTTGGAAAGCGTGACGGTCTTGTTGGCCGCCTGCGCCTTTTCCCTGAGCATGAGAAGCATGCCCAGGGCGGAGCTGTCGAGGTAGTCGACCGATGCCAGATCGATCTCCACCTCCCGTACCTCCTTGTTGTCCAGCGAGGGCGTGTATGACTCGCGGAAGATCCGGTGCGCGCTGAAGTCGAAACGCCCGTTCAAGCGAATTCGCACCTGGTCTTGCACGGTTTCCACATTGGCTTGCATGGCTGCTTCGTCTCCTGTTATCGCGATCGCGCATCGGTTGATCGGCCGGCCCGCGGGGATCTTGAGCCGGTTTGTCCCTATACGCGGATCTCCCGTCTGCTTCCGAGCGACTGCAACAGATGGCGCGAGATATCTCCCAGGGGAACCACCTCTACGGCCGCCCCGACCTGGATCGCTTCCCTGGGCATGCCGAACACCACACAGGTTGCCTCGTCCTGCGCGATCGTATGCGCGCCGGTCTCACGCAACTCGAGCAGACCCTGCGCCCCGTCCTTACCCATGCCGGTGAGGATGGCGCCCACGGCGTTCCTGCCCGCTGCATTGGCCACCGAACGGAACAGAACGTCGACGGATGGACGGTGCCGGTTGACCGGCGGCCCCTGATTCAACTCGCAGACGTAGTTCGCGCCGCTGCGCTTGAGCATGAGGTGCGAGTGGCCGGGAGCGATGTAGGCGTGACCCGGCAGCACCCGCTCGCCGTTCTCGGCCTCCTTCACTCGGATCCGACAGATGCTGTCCAGCCGCGCCGCGAACGAACGGGTGAAGCCTTCGGGCATGTGCTGCGCGACAAGCACCCCCGGACTGTCGGGAGGCAGGCCGCTCAACACCTCCTTCAGGGCTTCCGTCCCTCCCGTGGATGCCCCGATGGCAATCAGCTTCTCGGTGGATGCGACACGCGAGATCGAATGCGCGAGGACGGCATCGGCCTTCAGGCTCGGGGAGACGTCCGGCGGGGGAGTCGAACGGCGCGGCCGGCTGCGCGCCGCCACTCTGATCTTCCCCGCGATCTCCTCGGCGTAGGCTTCCAGGCCGCGCGCGATGTCCAGTCTCGGCTTGGCCACGAAGTCGACGGCCCCCAGTTCGAGGGCGCGCAACGTCATCTCCGATCCACGCTGCGTGAGCGTCGACACCATTACGACTGGCATCGGCCGCAAGCGCATCAGCTTCTCGAGAAAGCTCAGCCCATCCATCCTCGGCATCTCGACGTCCAGCGTGAGGACGTCCGGATTCAGGTTGCGGATCATCTCCCGGGCCACGATCGGATCGGGTGCCGCGCCGACGCAGGTCATGTCCGGCTGGGCGTTCACGATCTCGCCGATCAGCTTGCGGATCATTGCCGAGTCGTCGACGATCAGGACCTTCGTCTTGGTGCCGTGCTTCGCGTTCATGCCTGCGCTCATATGAACAGCTCCACGTCGCCGCTGACCGGAGTGCTCTGGAGCCGGTCGCGGTAGCTGCGCTCGCGCTCCACGATGGTGCTGTTGTGCATCGACTTGAGCTTCTTCACCAGCACCTTCCCGGTCGCGGGAAAGTAGTAGATCTTGCGTGGAAAGCTCCCCACCAGATCCTTGGCGTACACGCGGATCTTCTCGGTGGCGAGGAAATCCATGACGAAGGCCGCGTTGCGCGCGCCCACATCGGTCACCGTCAGTCCGGCCAGCACGTTCCCTCCGCCGAACACCTTGGCTTCCAGGTGGGAGCGGCGTGCGCCGAGCTTGATGAGCTGATTGATCAGGAGTTCCATCGCATGCGTGCCGTAGCGCGCCGAGGTGCTCGTTGCCCCCGCTTCGTTGCCGGCGTCGGGAAGCATGAAGTGGTTCAGACCACCCACTCCCGTGCCCGGGTCCCGGATGCACGCTGATACGCAAGATCCCAGCACGGTCACCAGCAGCATGTCGGACTGCGTCACGAAGTACTCGCCGGGAAGGATCTTCACCGCATCGGTGCTGAAGTTCCGGTCGTAGTAGTGATTGGAGGCGAGCGCGGTAATCGCGAGTTCCGTCATGCTCCGCTCACCTCTGCACCACACCGGCAGCGCCGGTCAGCCGATATACAGTTCTCCCGAGCAACTGGAACACGTCGGAAACGTGGAACAGGCTCTCGGAGTGACCGGCAAACAGAAGGGCATCGTCGCGCATGAGCGGCGCAAACCGTCGCAAGATTTTGGCCTGGGTCTGCTTGTCGAAATAGATCATCACGTTGCGGCAGAAGATCACATCCAGGGGTCCGCGCACGAACCACCCGGGTTCCAACAGGTTGAGGCGGTTGAACGTGATGAGCCGCTGCAGTTCGGGGCGTACCTTGGCGAAGCCCTCGCGCGCGCCCGATCCCTTGAGGAAGAAGCGCCGCACGCGTTCGGGACTCATCTTTTCCAACCGGTCCAGCGGGTATACCCCGGCCTCGGCCTTGTTCAACACCTGCGTATCGATGTCCGTGGCAATGATGCTCACAGGCGGGTTGAACGTACCGAACGCCTCGACGGCAGCAATCGCGATCGAATAGGGTTCTTCGCCGGTGGACGCCGCGCAGCACCATACCGTGCTGTTCCGGCCCGAGGTCTTGAGCAGGTGCTCGGCGAGGATCGGAAAGTGATGCGATTCGCGAAAGAACGAGGTCAGATTGGTGGTCAGTGCGTTGGTAAACGCCTCCCATTCCTCCGACTCGGCGTTCGCCTGCAGCATCTCGAGGTACTCCGAGAACCTGCGCAGACCCAGCGCCCGCAAACGGCGCGCGAGGCGGCTGTAGACCATGTCCCGCTTGGCGGGGCCGAGCGAGATCCCCGCACGCGTGTAGATGAGCGAACGGACCTTCTCGAAGTCGTGATCGGAGAAGTCGAACTCCCGTCCCCCGGCCGCCGCCTCGCTCGCCATGGTTGCCGCACTGCTTGTCATTCTGTTCCGATCTCCCGGGTCACTTTGGTGCCACGCACGACGCCTAGAACTCTTCCCACTCGTCTTCGGAGGCGTTGACCGCCTTCCTTGGCGCGGGCGCTGAGGCGTTCTTCGCCGGCGGGGCTTTCGCCGTCGCCTTCGCCGCCGGCAGGCGCTCCACGTTTGTCGCGCGGTTGGGCCCGCGCCGATCCATTTGCACCTGCGACTCCGCCGAGAGCTTGAACGCCGACACCGCACGCGCCAGGTTCTGCGCCTGCTCCTCCAGCGACTCCGCCGCCGCCGCGGCTTCCTCCACCAGCGCCGCGTTCTGCTGCGTGGTCTCGTCCATCTGCGTCACCGCTTGGTTCACCTGCTCGATGCCGGAGGTCTGCTCCATCGAGGCAGCACTGATCTCGCTCATGATGTCGGTCACCCGCTTGACCGCCACCACGATCTCTTCCATCGTCTTGCCGGCCTGCTCCACCAGCTTCGAGCCGTTGCCAACCTTCTCCACCGAGTCCGAGATCAGCGCCTTGATCTCCTTGGCAGCCCCGGCCGAGCGCTGCGCCAGGTTGCGCACTTCGGTAGCCACCACCGCAAAGCCGCGGCCCTGCTCGCCCGCGCGCGCCGCTTCCACCGCCGCGTTGAGTGCCAGAATGTTGGTCTGGAATGCAATGCCGTCGATCACGGAGATGATGTCGGCGATCTTGCGGCTCGCCTCGTTGATGTCGCCCATCGTCATCACCACCTGGCCAACGACCTCGCCCCCGCGCACCGCCACGTCCGAGGCGCCTATCGCCAGCTGATTGGCCTGGCGCGCGTACTCCGCGTTCTGCTACAC
>CAYLTE010000059.1:18028-20672 GCA_964386195.1 uncultured Burkholderiales bacterium
AGGTCAGCTCCTCCATCGAGGAGGCGGTTTCCTCCAGCGAGGAGGCCTGCTCCTCGGTGCGCTGCGTCTGATCCGTGTTGCCCTGCGCGATCTCGCGCGCAGCGGTATTGATCGACTCGGTCGCCTCCTTGATCTGCTGCACGCTGCTGGTCAGCTGATCCACCGTCGCGTTGGCATCGTCGGACAGTTGCTTGAAGCTGCCGCTGAATTCCCTGGTCACCCGCTGCGTCAGATCCCCCTTGGCCAGGGCACCCAGCACCCGCACCACCTCGGTGATGCCCACTTCGCTGGTCTCCATCACCTGGTTGATCGACTCGGCCAGCTGCCTGAAGAAACCTTCCTTGCCAGTCAGGTCCAGCCGCTTGCTGAAATCGCCCTGCGCGGCCGCCTGCACGATCGCGCCCACCTCGCCCTCCACCGCCACCTCGGCGGTGCGGTCAGCCCACTCCACCACCGACCCCAGACGGTTGCCCGACTCGTCCAGAACCGGACTGGCGGTCAGCGAAAACGTCTTCCCCGCCACCGCAATCTGCGTCCTGTAGGTGCTCCGCAAATTCGCGAGCAAGCCCTGCTGGTGCGCAGGGTTACGGTGGAAGCCGTCCATGCTCGTGCCCACCAGCTTGCGCGCGTCGAAACTGGGCAGCGCCTTGCGCAGGTCCGCCTCGTTGCGGACCAGCATGTCCGACACCGATTTGTTCATGTACACGATCCGACGATCGTTGTCGGCAATCATCACATTCGTCGAACAGTTGTCCAGCGCAATCCGTATGCGCGTGTTCTCCTCGGCCTGCGACTTCACCCTGGCGAGGTCGTCGGTGACCTTCCCGTAGAGCACGCTGAACGACTCCATTACCTCGCCGAGTTCGTCGTGACGATCGTTGTCGACGCTGATGTCGACGTTTCCGGCGGCGATTTCGCGCATCTGGCCGGCCATGCGTCGCATCGGCGGGACGATGTTGCGATACAAAAGCAGCCCCAGCAGCGTCGCGGCCAGAATCGCAGCAACCCCGGCTGCTCCCATCATGCCGAGCGCATTGGACTCCGCCACGACGAACGCGTCGTATTCGGACTTCGCGACCGCGAGCTGCAGATTGATGAGCTCGCCGAGCTTTCCGGTCAGGGGATCGATCACAGCGTACAGCGCGCCGTCGAACTCGCCCAACTGTCCGGCGATCGTGCCGCGGCTGGACTGCAGGAAGGCCTTCACCTTCGCGACCTCTGCGTCGGCAGTGACCATCAGCACCTTCGCCTCCTCCACCAGGCTCGCCTCCTCGGGGGTGAGCGTGGTGGCCAGGTACGCGCCCCAGGCTTCCGAGGTGCTCTTGCGCGCCGTATCGAGTCCGGACAACGCCTCCTCAGCGGTCATCCTGCCGGCGTTCGCCTTGTTGACGGCGTCGATCACGTAAACGGCGTAATCGTCAGACACCTGTTTGATCTGCTTGAGCGGGACGACCCGGTCTTCGTAGACCATCTTCATGCCGGCCTCGCCGATGGACATGCCACGGGCACCCAGATACCCCACCAGCACCAGCGCGCCTATCAGCACGCCGAAGGCCGCTGCGAGGCGGCCCTTGATCGACACCTGCATGACGATACTCCTCAAGGAAATTTTGCAACCCAATATTGGGTCGTTATTTTTTTATGCGGCGATGGCGTGCTGATCGACCAGGGCCATTTCCGGCTGCGTCATCAGGCGCTCGATGTCGACCAGGATGATCATCCGCTCGTCGAGCGAGCCGAGACCGAGGATGTAGGCGGTATCCACGGCGGCGCCCAATTGGGGGGCCGGCCGTATCTGGTCGGGCGAGAGGGTGATGACATCCGACACGCTGTCGACGACGATACCCACCACGCGGTTGGCGACGTTGAGGATGATGACGACGGTGAACTCGTTGTACTCGACCCTGCCCAGCGCGAACTTGATGCGCATGTCCACGATCGGGACGATCAGACCGCGCAGGTTGATGACGCCTTTGATGAACTCCGGCGCGTGCGCGATGCTCGTGACCGTGTCGTAGCCGCGGATCTCCTGCACCTTGAGGATCTCCACGCCATATTCCTCGTCACCCAGGGTGAAGGTGAGGAACTCCCCGTTTCCCTGTGCCCCTCCGGTATGCGTCGCTTCGCTCATCTGCGCTCCTGTTCCAGTTCCGCGTTCCCGGCCTGCCTGTTCTCATCCTTGGAGGCATTGCAAGCAAGCGTGCTCTCCAGTTCGTCCCACGAGCCACCGGCCTGTGCGCGCGCAAGCCGCACTGCTGCAGCCATGAGCAACGCGCGCAGGTCCAATGGCTCGAACGCCGGTTTCATGCCGCTTCGGCCAGCCCGGTTGCGGCCCTGACGAGCGCAGCGACATCCAGGATCAGCGCAACGCGACCATCTCCCATGATGGTGGCGCCGGACACGTAGGCGACTTTGCGGTAGTTCGTTTCCAGGCTCTTGATGACCACCTGGTGCTGTCCGACAAGTTCGTCCACGAACAAGGCCACTTTCCCGCCTTCCGCCTCGAGGATCACGATGATCCCTCGCTCTAGACTGTCGACACCTGAGGAGATGCCGAACAACTTCGCGAGCGAGAGCACCGGGAGGTGTTCGCCGCGCACCTGGATCACCTGAGCCGCCCCTTGCAGGGTGTGAATCTCGGCCG
>CAYLTE010000060.1:0-20329 GCA_964386195.1 uncultured Burkholderiales bacterium
ATCCGGACGTGCGCCGCATGTTGATGAGCATGAAGGCGCAGGTCGAAGCGATGCGCGCGCTGAGCGCGGCAGCGTGTACGGCACTCGATGCCGCGCATCGGCACCCGGAGCGCGAAGAGCGTCTGAAGCACCAGGCGGTGTTCGACCTGCTCACGCCGGTGGTGAAGGGATGGTGCACCGAACTGTCCATCGAGATCGCCTCGACCGGCGTGCAGGTGCACGGCGGAATGGGATTCGTCGAGGAGACGGGTGCGGCGCAGCACCTGCGCGACGCGCGCATCACGTCCATTTACGAAGGCACCACCGGGATCCAGGCGAACGACCTGATCGGGCGCAAGGTCGCTGCGGAGAAGGGCATGACGGCCAAGGCCCTGATCGCGCAGATGACCGCCTTCGACAAGGAACTCGCCGGCGCAGCGGACCCCGTGCTAGTGGTGATCAGGCGTGCGCTGTCCGAAGGCGTGGCGGCGCTGAACGAGGCGACCGACTGGCTGCTGCAGACCTATCCCTACAACGTCAAGGCGGCTTCGGCGGGTGCCGTGCCTTACCTCAAGCTGTGGGGCACCGTGGCGGGCGGCTGGCAGATGGCGCGCGCAGCGCTCGTCGCCAAGCAGCGCATCGACGCCAACGCAGCCGATCTGCAGTTCTACCAGGCCAAGCTGTGCACCGCGCGCTTCTACGCGGAGCACATCCTGCCGCAGGCGTTCGCGCACAAGCAGGCCATCGTGAACGGCTCGGTCAGCGTTCTGGGGCTCGAGGAAGCGCAGTTCTAGGTTCCAGGCGGCGTCCCGCGGCTCCTGGCCGCGTCGGCGTCGGGCTGGCTGCGCTGCACCGCGGGTGATCGGTGAGGGTTGCGTCCTACTTTCCGGCGCGTCTATAATCAGTAGCGTTTACTACACTACAGTTTAGCCACCACACCTAGCGCAGCGGATATGCGGTCCGAGTCGGGGAGCGGTTTGCAGGCGGTCGTGCGGGACGATCCGCGCGAGGGCGCCGCGACGGCGCGCGGTGCCGCGCGCAAGCGTGCACTGCTGTCCCAGGCACGGGCGATGTTCCTAGAGCACGGCTATGAGCGCACCAACGTCAACGAGCTCGTGCGTCGCGCGGGGGGATCGATGGCCACGCTGTACCGCTACTACGGTGGCAAGGCCGGCCTGTTCGAGGCGATGATGGACGAGGTGCGCGAGGAACTGCTGACCCCGCTCACGCGACTTGGCAGCCTGGACGATCCCCCCGAGGTCTTCCTCTACCGGCTGGGCGAAGCTTTGTTGCGCCTGATCGTGTCGCCCGAGGGGGTGGGGTTCTACCGGGTGCTGGTGGCCGAGTCCTACAAGTTTCCCGAACTGCGCAGCGCCGTCGGACGTGCATTCGGCATGCTCGGGCACCACCTCACCGTGTATCTCGACCGCCAGGTGGCGGGCGGTACGCTGCAACTGGGCGACACCCGGCTCGCGGCGGGTCAGTTCCTCGAGATGATCAAGGGGCCGGTGCAACTGCCGGCATTGATGGGAATCGAACAGGGCCTGTCCGAGTCATCCGTCCGCGCGCAGGTCGCCGCGGCGGTCGGACTATTCCTGCGTGGCTGCGACAACCGGCCGACGGCGCCGCGTCGCAGCCGGGTCGTGCCGACATGAGGGCTGCTGGGCACGAGCGATGCCGTGACGCATCGGGCATGATGACAACATGCCAGTGAATTCTGGAGAGCGACGATGACTGGTCTGCTGTGGATCCTGGCACTGGCTGTCCTGGCGGGTGTACTGGCCTACCGCCGCGCATCGGCATTGCTGTGGGCCGCCGCGGTCGGTGCGCTGCTGCTTGCAGCGACGCTGACCGGCGGCCTCGGCCCGATCGCGCGCGCGCTCCTGTGGACCGTCTACGCCGCTGCAACCGCGATCGCACTCGTTCCCGCGCTGCGCCGCAGCCTGGTCAGCGATCCGCTGTTCGCGTGGTTTCGCAAGGTGCTGCCGCCGGTCTCGCAGACCGAGCAGGAGGCCCTGGATGCCGGAACCGTGTGGTGGGACGGCGACCTGTTCAGCGGTGCCCCCGACTGGTACAAGCTGCTTTCCTATCCCCGGCCCACGCTGACCGACGAGGAGCGGGCCTTTCTGGACGGGCCCGTCGAGTCGCTGTGCGGCATGGTGGACGAGTGGCAGGTCGATCACGACCTCAAGGATCTGCCTCCGCATGTGTGGCAGTTCATCAAGGACCACGGCTTCCTCGGCATGATCATTCCGAAGCGCTACGGCGGACTGGGCTTCTCCGCGTTGGCGCATTCGGAGGTGGTGATGAAGCTGTCCAGCCGCACGCCTACTGCCTGCGTCTCGGTGATGGTCCCCAACTCGCTCGGTCCGGCGGAACTGCTCATGCACTACGGCACCGAGGAGCAGAAAAGCCACTACCTGCCTCGGCTCGCGCGCGGCCTGGAAATGCCATGCTTCGCGCTCACCGGGCCGGAGGCAGGTTCGGATGCCGGCTCGATTCCCGATTACGGGATCGTCTGCCATGGCGAGTACGAAGGCCGGCGAGTCCTGGGCATGCGCGTGACCTGGGACAAGCGCTACATCACGCTCGGGCCGGTGGCTACGCTGCTGGGCCTGGCGTTCAAGCTCTACGATCCGGATCGCCTGCTCGGCGACACCGAGGAGATTGGCATCACGCTCGCGCTGATTCCCACCCATCACCCCGGGGTCAACATCGGGCGGCGCCACCTGCCGATGAATGCCTCGTTCATGAACGGTCCCAACTCGGGCAGGGACGTGTTCATCCCGATGGAATGGGTGGTGGGCGGCCAGGCGTACGTCGGTCAGGGCTGGCGCATGCTGATGGAGTGCCTGGCAGCGGGCAGATCGATCTCGCTGCCTTCCTCCGCGGCCGGCGGTGCCAAGCTCGCCGCCCGCACCACCGGCGCCTACGCGCGCATCCGCACGCAGTTCCGCGTGCCGGTAGGCAGGTTCGAAGGTGTGGAGGAGGCGCTGGCCCGCATCGGCGGCAACACCTACGCCATCGAGGCAGCGCGCGTCATGACGGCCGGCGCGGTGGACGCGGGCGAGAAGCCGTCGGTGATATCGGCGATCGTCAAGTACCACAGCACCGAGCGCGCACGCCAGGTGGTCAACGACGCGATGGACGTGCACGGCGGCAAGGGCATCTGCCTTGGGCCGAACAACTATCTCGGACGGGGCTACATGCAGGTGCCGATTGGCATCACCGTCGAGGGCGCCAATATCCTCACGCGCAGCATGATCATTTTCGGGCAGGGAGCCATCCGCTGCCACCCGTACGTGCTGCGCGAGATCGCCGCGACGGGCAACGCGGACCGCGCTGCGGGCGCGGCGGAGTTCGACCGGGCATTGTGCGGTCACATCGGCTTTCTCGCCCGTAATGCCGCGCGTGCCCTGTGGCTCGGCCTGACCGGCGCACGGCTGACGCGCGTTCCCGGACCCGCCGAACTGCAGCCGGTCCTGCACCGGCTCACGCGGCTGTCCGCCGGTTTCGCCTTCGCGGCGGACCTCGCCATGCTGTTCCTGGGCGGTTCGCTGAAGCGGCGCGAGAAGATCTCGGCGCGCCTGGGCGACGTGCTCAGCCAGCTGTACCTCGCCTCCTGCGTGGTCAAGCGCTACGCCGACGACGGCGCCCAGCAGACCGACCTGCCGTTTGCGCGGTGGGCGGCCGAGGACAGCGTCCACCGCGCGCAGGAGGCGATGTTCGGGCTGTTCGAGAACTTCCCGGTGCGCTGGGCCGCGGGACTGATGCGGCTGATGGTGTTCCCGTTCGGACGCAGCTATGCGCCGCCGTCGGACCGTCTGGGCCATCGTGTCGCGGCCCTGATGCTGGAGAAGTCCCCGGCGCGCGACCGGCTGACGGGAGGCGTCTATCTGAACGCGGACCAGAGCGACCCGGTCGGACGCCTGGAACTGGCGCTCGATCTGGTGAACGAGGCCGAGGCGATCGACGCCAAGGTGCGCGCGGCGATCAAGGCCGGCGTGGTGCGCGGTCAGTCGATGCAGGAGCGGGTGGAATCGAGCCGTGCGCTGGGTCTGATCGATGCGCGCGAAGCCGGCATCTGGGCGCGCTACGATGCGCTTCGGCGCGCGTGCATCATGGTCGATGATTTCGAGCACGACCTGGGCAGGCATGCCGCCGGGGCGGACGGCATCCGGGACGTCGCATCGGATCGTCCGGCGACGCCGGCTCCACGTCCCGAGGCGTCGGAGGCGCAGTCGGATCCGGTGCGCGAACGCGATCTGCAGCAGGAGCGGGCATGAACCCCACGGTGGTGATTAGCGTCGAGGACGGCGTCGGGACGATCGCCTTCAATCGTCCGGAGGTGCTTAATGCGCTCGACGATCGCATGATGGTCGAGTTCCGCGCAGCCGCCGAGACCCTCGAGCAGGACAGGGCGGTCCGCTGCGTGTTGCTCGAGGGGCGTGGCAAGGCGTTCGCCAGCGGCGGCGACGTGGCGCTGTTCGCAGATCGGGTCGCCGAACTGTCAGAGATCATCGTGCGCTGGGGGCGCGAGATGCACTTTGCCATCCAGGCTCTGCGCCGCATGCCCAAGCCGGTGTTGGCAAGTGTGCACGGCGCCGTGGCGGGCGCGGGCTTCAGCATCATGTGCGCGGCGGATCTCGCCATCGCTGCACAGCGCACACGCTTCTCGCTCGCGTATGCGAATATCGGTGCGAGCCCGGACGGCGGCAGCACGTTTTTCCTGCCCCGTCTGGTAGGCATGAAGCGCGCGATGGAACTCACCATGCTGCCCGACATGTTCGACACCGCCTCCGCCCAGCAGATGGGCCTGGTGAACTGGGTCGTGCCCGATGGAGAACGCGAGGCGCGCACACGCGAGATCGCGCGGCGCCTCGCCAGCGGACCGACGCTCGCCCACGGCGAAGCCAAGCGGCTGCTCAATGCCTCGCTGTCGCGTTCGATGGAAACGCAGATGGAGGAGGAACTGTTCGCTTTCGCACGTTGTGCGAGAACCGCGGATCTCGCGGAGGGCGTGCGCGCGTTCGTGGAAAAGCGCATCCCGACGTTCAAGGGCAGGTGACATGGAGAAGACTTCCAAGCGCGACGAACTGCACGTGGAACTGCCTGTCGGTCGCGAGCCCGTTCTGCGCGTGGTGCCGATGCCCGCCGATGCGAACCCGTCCGGGGACATCTTCGGCGGGTGGATCATGTCGCAGGTGGACATCGCCGGCAGCATCCCTGCGCTGCGCCTCGCCAAGGGGAGGGTGGCGACGATCGCGGTCAACTCCTTCGTGTTCAAGCAGCCCGTCCTGATCGGCGACCTGGTGAGCTTCTTCGCCGACATTGCGCGCGTCGGGCGGACGTCGATCACCGTCAACGTCGAAGTCTACGCGCAGCGTCGGTTCGAGCAGGAGATCACGGTGAAGGTGACGGAAGCCACGCTGACCTACGTGGCCGTGGACGGTGAGCGCCGTCCACGCGCAGTGGGCGGCGAGAACTTGTGAAGGGGACAGCGCGCCGGGTGGCGCGCCGCGAGGTTCAAAGACGAGGAGAGATCACATGAAGCGCAATGGGGGACGTGTCGGAGATCTGATGGCGATTGGCGCTCTGGCGGGCGCGATGTCCGGCGGGGCGCACGCCGCGGGATTCGCGCTGATCGAGCAGAACGCGAGCGGGCTGGGCAATGCCTACGCAGGCGCCGCGGCCGCTGCCGAGGATGCCAGCACCATCTTCTTCAACCCTGCCGGGCTGAGCTTCGTGCCCGGACGGCAGATCGTGGTCGCGGGACATGCGATCAGGCCCTCGGCGAAGTTCGACGACGACGGCTCGATCGCCGGCATCGGAAAGCCGCTGGGCGGTGAGGGCGGCGATGCGGGCGACTGGGCCGGCGTCCCCAACGCGTATTTCTCCTGGATGCTGAGCGATCGCCTCGCACTGGGTGTGGGCGTCAATGCTCCGTTCGGCCTGACCACCGAGTACGACGACGACTGGATGGGACGATTCCACGCAATCAAGTCGGAACTGAAGACGATCAATCTCAATCCTGCGGTGGCATTCAAGGTCAACGAACGCCTTTCGCTGGGTGCGGGGCTCAACTACCAATACGCCGAGGCGACGCTGACACGTGCCGTGAACTTCGGCCTCGGCGGCGAGGGCGAGGTTGAGGTCGAGGGCGAGGACGACGGCAGCTGGGGGTGGAACGTCGGTGCCATCTTCTCGGTGACCCCGGACCTTCGCGTCGGGCTCTCCTATCGCTCGGCGATTTCGCACAAGCTCGAAGGCGACGTGAGCTTCGAGCGCCCTGCACTCGTTCCGCCTGCCGCGGCACCCGACGGCCCGATCTACGCCAAGACGACGTTGCCGGAGAGCGCCTCGCTGAGCGTGTTCCAGCGTTTCGACGATCGCTGGGACTTCATGGGCGACGTGACCTGGACGAACTGGAGCCGGTTCAAGACGCTGGACATCTACCGCAGCGATGGCAGCCTGCTGCAATCGACCCCGGAGAACTGGGACGACAGCTGGCGCATCTCCTTCGGCCTGAGCTACCGCTTGAACGACGCGTGGAAACTGCGCGGCGGCGTGGCCTACGACGAGACCCCCGTATCGGACGAATTCCGCACCGCGCGCATTCCCGATAACAGCCGCACCTGGGTGGCGTTCGGCGCCCAGTGGAAGCCCCGTCCCAACCTGTCGGTCGACTTCGGCTATGCGCATCTGTTCATTCCCGATGCATCCATCGACGACAACCAACTTCCCGTCAACGGCCGGCTCACCGGCGAGTACGAGGGCAGCGTCGACATCCTCAGCGCGCAGGTCGCGTTCTCGTTCTGAGAGGAGACTGGGCCGTGGGTGTATCCCCAATGCTGCCGGTGCGCAAGGCGGCTGTGCTCGGCGCCGGCGTGATGGGCGCGCAGATCGCCGCGCAATTCGTCAATGCGGGCGTGCCGGTGGTCCTGTTCGAGCTCGCTGCGGCGCAGGGCGACCCGAATGGCAACGTGCGGCGCGCCCTCGACACTCTGAGCAGGATCGACCCGCAGCCCCTGGCCGCTCCCGGCTTCGCTGCGAGCATCGAGGCGGCGAACTACGATCACGACCTCGACGCATTGCGCGAGTGCGACCTGGTGATCGAGGCCGTGGCCGAGCGCTTGGACGTCAAGAATGCGCTGTACGCGCGCGTGGCGCCGCACTTGAGCGAAACGGCGGTTTTCGCCAGTAACACCTCCGGGCTGTCGATCGAGGCACTCGCGCAGTCCCTGCCGCAGTCGCTGCGCACGCGCTTCTGCGGCGTGCACTTCTTCAACCCGCCGCGCTACATGTATCTGGTCGAACTGATCCCTGCCGCGCAGAGCGATCCGGCGATGCTCGACGCGCTGGAGACGTTCCTCACCACGACGATGGGCAAGGGCGTGGTGCGCGCGAAGGACACGCCGAACTTCATCGCCAACCGCATCGGCGTGTTCTCGATCCTGGCGGCATTCCACCACACGCAGGCCTTCGACCTGGGCTTCGACGTGGTCGACGCGCTGACCGGACCGCTGATCGGCCGGCCCAAGAGCGCCACCTATCGCACCGCCGACCTGGTCGGCCTGGACACGCTGGCGCACGTGGTCGACACCATGGCCAACGGATTGCCGGACGATCCCTGGCATCCGCATTTCACGCTTCCCGCGTGGTACCGGACGCTTCTCGACCTGGGCGCGCTAGGGCAGAAGAGCCAGCGCGGCATCTACCGCAAGGCGGGCCGCGAGATCCAGGTCCTCGACCGGGCGAGCATGGACTACCGGCCCTCCACGGGCGAAGCCGACGCACAGGTCGTCGAGATTCTCGAAGGGCGCTACGTGTCTGAGCGCTTCGAGAAGCTTCGGGCGAGCGGACATCCGCACGCGCGCTTCCTGTGGGCCTGCCTGCGGGACATGCTGCACTACTGCGCCGTCCACCTCGCCGACATCGCGGACAGTGCGCGCGACGTCGATCTCGCGATGCGCTGGGGATTCGGCTGGAGCCAGGGACCGTTCGAGCTGTGGCAGGCCATCGGCTGGGCGCGCGTGGCCGACTGGATCGACGAGGACATCCGGGCAGGCGTGACGATGAGCGCCGCGCCCTTGCCCGCCTGGGTGCGCGAGGACGTGCGGGCAGGGGTGCACGAGCCGGCCGGTTCGTTCAGCCCGAAACGCGGCGTACACGTGCCGCGATCGTCTCTCGCCGTGTATCGGAGGCAGGCGTTCCCGGACCGGCTGGTCGGCGAGCAGACCGGCTGGGGAACGACGGTGTTCGAGACACCTGCCGTGCGCATGTGGACCACCGGCGACGATATCGCCGTGCTGAGCTTCCGCACGAAGATGAACACCATCTCCCAGGACGTGATCCACGGGCTGATGCAGGCGCTCGACGAGGCCGAACGCTCGTTCAAGGGCCTCGTGCTGTGGCAGCCGCAACCGCCCTTCTCGGCGGGGGCGAACGTCTCCGGTCAATCGTCGCGGCCGGCCGATGCGCCGAAGCCCTCGGGCCTCGCGCGGATGGTGAAGCAGTTCCGCAAGCAGGCCGAGTCCGCCGTGCTGAAGGCTGCACGCAAGTTCAACGTCGCCGATTCGTTGATGGCTGGTCGGCTTGCACAGGTCGAGGAGATCGTCGAGCAGTTCCAGGCGATGACGCAGGCGTGGAAGTACAGCCCGGTGCCGACGGTGAGCGCCGTCGAAGGCCTCGCGCTGGGCGGTGGGTGCGAGCTGATCCTGCATTCGTCGCGGACCGTGGCAGCGCTCGAAAGCTACGTCGGACTGGTCGAAGCCGGCATCGGCCTGCTCCCCGCCGGCGGCGGCTGCAAGGAACTCGCGCTGCGCGCTGCCCGGGAGGCGCGGGGCGGGGACGTGTTTCCGCATTTGCGCCGGTACTTCCAGAACGTGGCGATGGCGGAAGTCGGCAAGTCCGCCGTGCAGGCACGCGATCTGGGCTATCTCGGTCCGTGCGACCGCATCGTCATGAACCGGGCCGAGGTCCTGCACGTGGCGAAGAGCGAACTGAACGCCCTGGTGGAGGCCGGCTACCGCGCGCCGCTGCAGCCCGCCGGCATCCCGGTGGCAGGTCGCAGCGCCATCGCCACGATCAAGGCGTACATGACGAACATGCTCGAGGGGCAGTACATCTCCGAGCACGACTACCTGATCGGCGGCAAGGTCGCCTACGCCATGTGCGGTGGCGACGTCGAGGCCGGCACCGTGGTGGACGAGGCCTGGCTGCTCGCGCTGGAACGGCGGGGTTTCATGGAACTGCTCGCCACCGAGAAGACCCAGGCGCGGATCGAGCACACGCTCAAGACCGGGAAGCCGTTGAGGAACTGAATGACGTTTTCACCACGAGGGACACGAAGGTTCACGAAGAACTGCAGATGGATCGAACACGAAGAGCGCCGAGAATCACAGATGACTTCGAAGCGAGAAGCGTCTGGTTTTTCTCCTCGTTCCTCTGTGTTGAACGTATTCCTCTTGTACTTGCCTGTCACCGTGTTCTTCGTGCCCTTCGTGGTAAATGAGGTGTAATCGAAACATGGCCAAGCAAATCCAGGACGCCTACATCGTTGCCGCCAAGCGCACGCCCGTGGGCAAGGCGCCACGCGGGATGTTCCGCAACGTCCGGCCCGACGACCTGCTGGCGCACACGCTGAGGGCCACGCTCGCGGAAGTTCCGTCGCTGGACGTGAACGCCATCGACGACGTGGTGGTGGGTTGCGCGATTCCCGAGGCGGAGCAGGGCATGAACGTGGCACGGGTCGGCCTGCTCCTGGCGGGGCTGCCCAGTTCGGTGGCCGGGATGACGGTCAACCGCTTCTGCTCCTCCGGCCTCCAGGCGTTGGCGATCGCGGCAGATCGGGTGCGGCTGGGCGAAGCCGACGTGATGATCGCGGCGGGAACCGAGAGCATGAGCATGATCCCGATGGGCGGCAACAAGGTCTCGTTCAGCGAGCGCATCTTCGACCGCGACGAGAACGTCGGCATCGGCTACGGCATGGGCGTCACGGCAGAGAAAGTCGCGGAGCAGTGGAAGGTCGATCGCGCCGCACAGGATGCGTTCGCCACCGAGAGCCACCGCCGGGCGCTCGCGGCGATCCAGACCGGCGAGTTCCATGACGAAATCACCCCCGTGACCATCGACGAAAAGGTGGCGGACCTCGATGCCCAGGAGGTGAAGCACGTCACGCGCACGGTGAGCGTGGACGAGGGGCCGCGTGCGGGCACGACCCCGGACGTGCTGGCCCGGCTCAAGCCAGCCTTCGCGGCGGGCGGTTCGGTTACCGCGGGCAACAGTTCCCAGACCTCCGACGGTGCGGGTGCGGTCATCGTCGTCTCCGAAGCCGCGTTGTCGCGCTTCAATCTCACGCCGCTTGCGCGCTTTCTCGGCTTCGCGGTCGCCGGTGTGCCGCCGGCGATCATGGGTATCGGGCCGAAGATGGCCATTCCGAAGGTGTTGAAGCAGGTCGGCCTGCGCAAGGAAGACATGGACTGGATCGAGCTGAACGAAGCGTTCGCCGCGCAGAGTCTCGCGGTGATCAACGATCTGGGACTCGACCCGGCAAAAGTAAATCCGCTCGGAGGCGCCATTGCGCTCGGCCATCCGCTGGGCGCCACCGGTGCCATCCGGGCGGCGACGCTGGTGCATGGGTTGCGGCGGCGCAATCTGAGATACGGTATGGTTACCATGTGCATCGGCACCGGCATGGGGGCTGCCGGGGTGTTCGAGGCGCTGCACTAGGCATCACACAAGGAGAACGGACGTCTACCCATGGCACTGACGATCTATCCGGTAACCAGCGATTTCGCTGCCGAGATCGGCGACGTCGACCTGTCGGCTCCCATGTCTTCGGATCTCCTGTCCGAGATCCAGGCGGCATTCGACCGCTACGCGGTGCTGATTTTTCCGGACCAGCGGTTGAGCATCGACCAGCATCTCGATTTCGCCCGCAACTTCGGGCCGCTGGAAACAACGATTCACGCTACGCGTACCGACCACACGCTGCGCGTGCGCCCCGAGATCGCCGACGTCTCCAACCTCGGCCCGGGCGACAAGATCTGGGGTGCGAGCGAGCGCAAGCGCATCTTCGAGATGGCCAACCGCATGTGGCACACGGACAGTTCGTTCAAGCGGCTGCCTGCCCGCGCCTCGCTGCTGTATTCGCGGGCCATCCCGCCGGTCGGCGGCCAGACCGAGTACGCCGACATGCGCGCCGCTTACGACGCGCTGCCGGAGTCGACGAAACGGCGCCTGCAGGGGATGGTGGCGGAACACGCGATCATGTACTCGCGCAAGAAGCTGGGCTTCACCGACTTCTCGAAGGAAGAGTTCGAGGCGCTGCCGCCCGTGCCGCAGGTGCTGGTGCGTCGACATCCCGGATCGGGACGCATGGGCCTGTACCTCGCCTCCCACGCCGGGCGCATCTTCGGCATGCCGGACGGGGAGGCCGAGGCGCTGCTCGCGGAGCTGATCGAGCACGCCACCCAGCGCCAGTTCGTCTACACGCACCGCTGGCGGGTGCATGACCTGGTGATGTGGGACAACCGCTGCACCATGCATCGCGGCCGGCCGTTCGACGATCTGCGCTGGCCGCGCGACATGCAACGGGCGACCACTTCCGACGTCGCTCCGACTTGCGAGCAGGAAGGCATCGTGGTGCCGCAGGCTGCCTGACATGAACTAGACCTACCGCTTGTTCCCTACGCCGGACATCTCGTCCGGCGTTTTTCGTTCCGCCGCCCGCACCGGCATCAGCACCCAGGAGAATCTGCAGTGGCAACGATCACCCGCGTCGAAATCTTCCAGGTCGACCTGAAGCCGCACGTGCCGCGCAGCGACGCGATCCAGACCTTCTCGATGCAGGAGACGCCGATGCTGCGCATCTTCTGCGACGACGGCTCGGAGGGTACGGGTTATTCCTACACCATCGGAACCGGCGGCTCGTCGGTCGTCGCGCTGCTGCGCGATCACATGGCGCCGCGGCTCATCGGCCGCGACCCGGCGATGGTCGAGGAAATCTGGAAGGACCTCTTCATGTTCACCCACGCCACGTCGGTGGGGGCGATCACCAGCATCGCGCTGTGCTGCGTCGATACCGCGCTGTGGGACCTGCGCTGCCGGCGCGCCGGTCTTCCCCTGCACGTGATGGCGGGCGGGGCGCAGACGAAGATCCCCGTGTACGACACCGAAGGCGGCTGGCTGCATCTATCCCCTGCAGAGGTGGTCGAGAACGCCCAGGCGGCGAAGGTCAATGGCTTCAAAGCGGTGAAGATCAAGATCGGCCGCCCGCATGTTGCAGAGGACGTTGCCCGCCTGTCCGCCGTGCGCAAGGCACTGGGCGATGACTACGACATCATGACCGACGCCAACCAGGGCTTCACTGTGTCGGAGGCGATCCGGCGCGCACGGCACTACGAGGCGCTGGACATTTTCTGGTTCGAGGAGCCGTTGCCGGCCGAGGACCTCAATGGCCACGTGCTGCTTTCGCGATCGACCTCCATCCCGATCGCCATCGGCGAGTCGCTCTATCATCCGGCGCATTTCCGGGAGTATCTCCAGCACGGGGCCTGCAGCATCGTGCAGGTGGATGTCGGGCGCGTCGGCGGCATCACGCCGTGGCTCAAGGTCGCCCATCTGTGCGAGACCTTCAGCGTGCAGGTATGTCCGCACTTCCTCATGGAGATCCATCTGCCGCTGGTGCTCGCGGTGCCCAACGCGACCTGGCTGGAGCACATCCCCCAGCTCGATCGCATCACCCATTCGCGCGTCGTGATGCAGGACGGCTACGCGCTGCCGCCACGCACGCCCGGGCTAGGCATCGAATGGGACTGGGAGGCGATCGCCAGGATGCGCAACGCGAAGCCCATTGTGGTCGAGTGAGGGAGGCGCAGGAATGAGCGCGAAGCAGATCATCGCCGTGCTGCTGCTGGGGGTGCTGGGCTTCAGCGCCCATGCGGCCGACCTGTCCACGCCGGTGGGGTTGTGGCGGACGATCGACGACAGTACCGGCAGGGACCGCTCGCTGCTGCGGATCGTCGAGGTGGGAGGCCTGCTGGAGGGGAGGGTGGAGAAGTCCCTCAACCGTCAACCGGACGACGATCCAGACGGCCTGTGCCGGAAGTGCACCGGCACGCGCAAGGATCAACCGATCGTGGGAATGACCATCCTCACCGGCCTGAAGAAGGATGGCAAGGGGGTCTGGGCGGGCGGCGAAATTCTCGATCCCGGGAACGGCAAGACCTACCGCTGCAAGGTCAAGCTGGTGGACGGTGGAACGAAGCTGGAGGTGAGGGGATTCATCGGCGTCTCGCTGCTCGGCCGGACGCAGACCTGGATTCGCGAGGAGTAGATCCAGTGTCGGCCGTCAGTCGGCCACCTGCGCGCGCTCCACGACGACCTTGAACTGCCGCAACTGTGCCGCGTCCTCGATCGGGACGTTGCGGGCCACCAATACCTGCGCCTGCTTGCCGGGGGGCAGCGACGCGATGTCGATCGCCGACGAGCGCTCCAGCACGCGCTGCCCATCGGTGCGCTCCAGGCGCACCCGTACGTGGGCGAGCGGTACCGGTCCGGCATTCTGGACCACGACGTAGAGCGTGCGGTCTTCGCTCAGGCGTGGCGCCGTGCGAATGTAGCAGGCAGGATTGCGCGGCAGATCCAGTCGCACGAAGCGTTGCGCCGCCTGCTTGCCGATCTGCGAGTTCGAGCCGGCCGCCACCTGGTAATTCTTCATCGCGTTCTGCAGGTCGCCGCGGTCTTCCGCCATCACCCCGAGCAGATAGTGGGCGGGCGCGGTGGGCAGCAACGCGATGCTGCGCTGCAGGTAATCGGCTGATTCGCCCCGGCGTCCCAGGTTGAACAGCGCGATGCCCGTCTGCGCCAACGGCTTGAAGTACCTGGGATTGCGCTCTGTCGCCCTGCCGTAGTGCTCGAGCGCCTGTTCCGGGCGCTTGTTTGCCATCGCGACGTCTCCAAGCAACTCGTGGAACAACGCCTCGCGTGGCTGGATGTCGATTGCCTGGCGTGCGAGATCGGCGGCCCGCGCACCTTCCCCTTTCGCCAGGGCCCTCACGCCCTCGTCGTAGGCCTGGTAGGCGGGGCGGGTCTCGCGCAGCTTCGCCGTGCGCAGCGCATAGCGTTCTCGGTCCCATTCGCCGCCGGCCCCGATCTCCGCCAGCGTCTTCCGGTTCGCCTCGACGCGTGCCGGAGATGGAGGGTGGCTGGCGAACAGCCCTTCCAGCCAGTTCGTCTTGCGTCCCTCGCTCAGACGCACGAACGTCTCCTGCAGCGTCACTGCGGCCGTCGGATCGTACCCGGCCTTCTTCATGTATCGCATGCCGTAGAGATCGGACTCGGACTCGGCATCGCGCCCGTACTTCTGGTTCGTCAGTTGCGCGGCGACCTGCGCGCCGCCCACCAGCAGTTGCGAATACCGGCTGTCGGCCGTGCCGATGCCCACGGCCATGATTGCGCCCTGCAACAGCAGACCGCGCTCCATGCCCTTCGCGCCATGGCGCGCGGCAGCATGCACGATCTCGTGCGCGAGCACCGCGGCGAGCTCGGCTTCGCTGTTCAGTTCGTAGAGCAGGCCGCGATTGAAGGCGATCTTGCCGCCCGGCATGGCCCACGCATTGGGTGTGGAATCGTTGAGCACGACGAACTCGTAGGGCAGATCGGGGCGATCCGACACCGCCGCGAGCTTCTTACCGACCTCCTGCACGTAGGCAGTCAGTTCCGGGTCGACCACGTAATCGCCGCCCTGGGACTGGCGTGCGGGTGCGTAGTTCTGCTGCCCGATCTGGATCTCCTGGCTCTCGGAGACAAGCTGTAACTCGGTCCTTCCGGTGACGGGGTTGGTGCCGCATCCTGCGCTCAGCAGGACTGCCAGCCAGACCAGCAGGATGGTGAGAGTGGGGCGCCGCATGGCGATGATCGAGCAGGTTGTCCTGAACCGATTGTAAGTGATGATGTCCCTGGGATAGACCCTTGCGCCTCGACGGCAACCGCCGGGCCCGGCGCCCCGGCATGCAACTCGCTATAGTCGTCATCCCGCCGCCCGAGCCTGCCCGCGACATGTCCCGCCTCCTCTGCCTGGCTCTGTTCCTGTTCTGCGCCGTTGGCGCCGCTGCCGCCGCGCAGCGGCCGGTCGTGCTGCTGACCATCGACGGTGCGATCGGGCCCTCCACGGCGGATTACTTCGGGCGCGGCTTGAAGAAGGCCCAGGACCAGGACGCGGAGCTCGTCGTCGTGCAGATGGACACTCCGGGCGGGCTCGACCTGTCCATGCGCACGATGATCAAGGACATCCTCGCTTCCCCCGTTCCCGTGGCGATGTTCGTGCATCCCAGCGGGGCCCGCGCTGCCAGCGCCGGGACGTATCTGCTCTACGCCAGCCACGTCGCGGCGATGTCGCCGGCCACGAACCTCGGCGCAGCCACCCCCGTGCAGATCGGCGGTGGTGGAGGCAGACCCGAGCCCTCACCCCGGCCGCGCGACGGCGGCGAGCAGGGCAAACCGGATGCGCAGAAGAGCGAACAGCCAGCTGGCGACGCGATGAGCCGCAAGGCGGTGTCCGACGCGGTGGCCTACATCAAGGGCCTTGCGCAGCTGCGTGGACGCAACGTGGAGTGGGCGGAGAAGGCGGTGCGGGAGGCGGTCAGCCTACCGGCGGAAGAGGCGCTGAAAATCGACGTCATCGATGTGCTGGCGGCCGACGTGAAGGAACTGCTCGACCAGGTGCACGGCCGCAGCGTGGATTTGCCCGGCGGCGCGCGCACGCTCGACACGCGCGATGCGCAGGTGGTGCGCATCGACCCGGACTGGCGCAGCCGGCTGCTGGGCGTGATCACCAACCCGAGCTTCGCCTACATCCTGTTGATGATCGGTTTCTACGGGCTGCTGCTCGAGTTCTACAGCCCGGGAATGATCTTTCCCGGGGTGATCGGTGCGGTCAGCCTGCTGGTGGCTCTGTATGCCTTCCAGATGCTGCCCATCAACTATGCCGGTCTCGCGCTCATCGTGCTGGGGATCGGCTTCATGGCCGCGGAGGTGTTCGTCACCTCGTATGGAGCATTGGGGATCGGAGGTACCATTGCATTCGTCATCGGATCCATCCTGCTGATCGACACTGACGTGCCCGGCTACGACATCCCCTGGCTGCTGATCGGTGCAATCGCCTTCACGAGCCTGACTTTCTTCCTGTTCGTCATCGGCATGGCGTTGCGCGCGCGCAAGCAGTCGGTGGTGAGCGGCCGCGAGGAGATGCTCGGCGCGACGGGCGAGGTGATCGAGCAGCGCGAGGGCCAGTGGTGGGCGCGCGTTCACAGCGAATTGTGGCGGGTGCAGGGAACGCAACCATTGATCGCGAATCAGAAGGTGCGCGTGGTCGGCATGGAGGGGCTGGTGCTCACGGTCGAGCCGCTCGCCTCCGACGGCCATATCAATCGCATGACCCATACAGGAGCTTGACGCAATGGATGGCTTTTCCGGACTGGTGTTCGTCGTACTCATCGCCGCGGCGCTGTTCTACGCCATTCGCATCCTGCGCGAGTACGAGCGCGGCGTGGTGTTCCAGCTGGGGCGTTTCTGGAAGGTCAAGGGGCCGGGCCTGGTGATCGTCATCCCGGGAATCCAGCAGATGGTCAAGGTGGACCTGCGCACCGTGACGATGGACGTGCCCTCGCAGGACGTCATCTCCAAGGACAACGTCTCGGTAAAGGTGAATGCAATCGTCTTCTTCCGCGTTGTCGAGCCGGATAAGGCGATCATCCAGGTGGAGAACTTCCTCGTCGCCACCAGCCAGTTGGCACAGACGACGCTGCGTGCGGTGCTGGGCAAGCACGAACTGGACGAGATGCTGTCGGAGCGCGAAAAGCTCAACGTGGACATCCAGAGCGTGCTCGATCAGCAGACCGATGCCTGGGGCATCAAAGTATCCAACGTCGAGATCAAGCACATCGACCTGAACGAGAACATGGCCCGGGCGATGGCACGGCAGGCGGAGGCCGAGCGCGAGCGGCGTTCGAAGGTCATCCTGGCCGAGGGGGAACTGCAGGCTTCGCAGAAGCTGCTGGAGGCGGCGCAGACGCTCGCCGCCCAGCCCGAAGCGATGCAGCTGCGCTACCTCCAGACGTTGACCGTCATCGCGAGCGACCGCAGCAACACGATCGTGTTTCCCGTGGACATGATGAACGCTCTGAAGGATGCGCTGGGCGGGAATCGCGCGAGCGGGTGAGCTTCACTTCTCCGCCGTCTGGGTCCTCGGCACGATTGCCACCGGCAGCGCTCGCTTCGGATCGAGGTAGGTGCGTGCGACCGCATCGATGTCCTCCACGGTCAGCGATGACAGCTCCTTCACGCTCGTCAGCGCGCGTTCCAGCCGCTCCGGCCGTTCCTGCGAACCGCTCACGATCGCGCTCAGCAGATAGCCATTGGTCTCCAGCAGCTTCTTCAGTTCGGCAACGATCGGGTTGCGCGCGCGGTCCAGCTCGTCCTGCGTGATGCCGTCGCGGCGGATCTGTTCGCCGATGTCGCGGATCTCGCCAGCCAGTTCCGCCGCCTTCTCCGGTGGCGCGTCCACCACGCCGTACAGGACGCCATAGCCGGGGAAGGCCTGGCTTGGCGCGTGGTCGCCTTGCGCCGAGTAGGTGAGCCCCTGCGCGTTGCGCGCGCGCTCGAGCACGCGATTGCCCAGCACCTTGCCGAGCACGAACAGACGGCGGGCATCGCGAAGGTTCGAGAAGTCGGTGGTCGGCCAGTAGGTGGCAGCGATGGCCTTCGGATCGTTCGTGTCATAGGCGAAGCGCACGACCTCGGGACTGCCTGCAGGGAAGCGGACGTCGCGTTCTTCGGCGAACGGCGGCTTGGCCGCATCGCGGATCGGCAGGGTCCCGAAGGTCGAAGCGACTGCATCGATGGCCTTCTGCAGATCGAAATCGCCCACCAGCGTGAGTTCGAGGTAGCCGTTCGCGAGCGGCCGGTCGAGCACGGCGCGCAAGTCCTCGAAGCCGAGCGCCGCCAGTGTCGCCTGGTCGGGGAGCCCGAAGCGGGGATCGCCGCCGCGCAGGAAGCGCACCACGTCTTTCTGCAGAACGCCCACCGGGGTGTGCTCGAGCATCTGATAACGCTGTGGAAGCGTCTGGCGGAACTTGCTCAGCGCTTCGAGCCGGTATCCCGGGTCGCCGATGTACGCGGCAAGCAGTTGCAGTTGCAGCAGCAGGTCGTCCGGGGTGGTGCGCCCGCCCAGCACGAAGGCGTCGTCTTCGACCTCGAATCGCATGTCCACGCTGCGACCGGCGATGATGCGATTCAGGTCGTCCAGGCTGTGCTTGCCCAGACCTCCGGCGATGAACGCCCCTTCCGCCAAGGTCTCCAGCCCGGGCTTGTCCTTCGGCAGTTGCAGGCGCCCGCCGCCGATTCGCGCGGCGATCAGGATGTTGTTGGCCTCGAAGCGCGTCGGCTTGAGGTTGACCTGCACGTTGTTCGCGAAACGCAGTTGCGTGACGTCTAGCGCATCGGTCGTGCGGCGCTCGACCACATCGCCACTGCCGGCCGTGTCGTAGCCGAACGCCGCCAGCCGCGTGCGTGCAGGCGCCTCCACCGGCACGGCCGCGCTATCCAGGTAGGCCTGACGAATGGTCGCCTGCGGATCGTCCATCTTCACGGGGCCGGACACGAACACCAGCGGTCCGGCGTCGGACCAGACCGCGCGCATCGCCGCGATGACCGTTTCCGGCGTGGTCGATTCGAGCACTTTGCGCAGTTCCTCCAGATCCTGCCGGGGATGGGTGAACACCAGTTCTTCGCTCACGCTGCGCACGATATCGTTGGCGAGATCTGACGATTCGCGTGTACCGGCGGCGCGCGCAGCTTCCTCGAAGTGCCGCGTCAGGGTACGCACCTGTTCGTCCAATTCCTCGGCCGTGAAACCGTGTTGCAGCGCGCGCCGCAGTTCCTGCTCGCCCACGCGCAGGCCGTCCTTCCATCGCGCCGGCTCGGTGTTGATGGTCACGTTCGCGACGCGAGCGAAGCCGAGGAAATCGTCCGACTGCGCGTAGCCGCCGACAAACGGTGCATCGGGCGCGACCGCCAGCGTCGCCAGACGCCGGCTCAGGGCGGCATGTGCCAGATAGAGCTGGATGTCCTCGTAGCGCCGGGCATAGGTATCCGGCCCTGACTGCGCCGGTTGCGCCGTCTCCAGCGTGACGATGGTGCGGCCTTCCGCCTCGTAGTGCAGTTTCGTATCGAGCCGGCGCGGGCGGATCTCGCCGATCGGCGGATCGGCACGTTCCGGGGTGCGCGCCTGGAAGTCCGCGAACTGCTCCTGCACCGCACGCCCGAGCGTTGCCGGATCCACCGCACCGACGACGACCAGCGTCATCCGCGAGGGCCGGTACCAGGTGTCGTAGAAATCGGTGAACCGCTCGCGCGGCGCGGAGGCGATCACCTCCTCGCTGCCGATGGGCATGCGCGAGGCGATCAGCGAGTCGGGAAAGAGGAAGCGCAGGTTCGCGTCCATCGCGCGGAACTGGGCTGTGTCCCGCAGGCGCTTCTCGCTCAGGATGACACCTCGTTCGCGTTCCAGTTCCGCCGCCGGTATCAGCAGGCGCCCGGCCTTCTCGCGCAGGACGAACAGGCTCTTGCGGATCAGTTCGGGATCGTTCGACGGCAGTTCGAGCTGGTAGACCGTGGAGTCGAAGCCGGTGCGGGCATTGGTGTCGGCGCCGAAGGCCATTCCGAGCCGCTCGAGGTACTGCACCAGATCACCGGCGCGCATGTTCTCCGAACCCTTGAACGCCATGTGCTCCAGGAAGTGCGCAAGGCCGCGCTGATCCTCGCGTTCCATGAACGATCCGGCGTCCACCAGCAGGCGCAGGCTGACGCGTCCCTTGGGCGTGTCGTTGGGCAAGATGACGTAACGCATCCCGTTGTCCAGCCGACCCCAGAGCGCGGCGGGATCGGGCGCGATGTCGCCCGTTTCGTGCGCCCAGGTGGTGCGCTGTCGGGCGTCCTGCGCGAGCGCAAGGGGCCCGGCCAGGAGGCTGATGAGGACGAACAGGAGCGTGGTTAGGCGGTCGTGTCGCATGGGGACGGAGCGAATGGAAGTGGGTCGCGCTGCGCGAGGCAGGGCTGTCGAGGGTACGGGCGAAGCGGTTCGAGGGCCGGACGCGGCCGCCACGCGTGCTCGGTGCTGCCGTGCGATCGAAACGAGCAGGGCAAGGGCGTGCCTGCGCACACTCCACAGACTACCCGGCAGGGCGTCGAGTTCCCAGCGCCCCGATGTCCGGCGACCTACATGTTGGGATAGTTGGGACCGCCTCCGCCTTCGGGCACCACCCAGTTGATGTTCTGGGTCGGATCC
>CAYLTE010000061.1:0-19845 GCA_964386195.1 uncultured Burkholderiales bacterium
AACCGCCCGAAATGGCTGTTCCTCGACGAGGCCACCTCGGCGCTCGACGAGGACTCGCAGGCGCATCTGCACGACCTGCTCGCGCGACGGCTCACCCACACGACCATCGTGAGCATCGCGCATCGTCCAGGCGTGGCGCAGTTCCACGACCGCACCATCGAACTCGCGCTCGACCAGAGCGGGCGCGGCACGCTGCGCAGCGACAGCGCGGCCGGCTGACGGGTTACTGCGGACAGGCGCCGGATTTCAGTTCGGTGCCGGGATAGCGCAGCGCCAATTCGGCCAGCCGGGACGAGACACCGACATCGGGGTCGCGCACGACGAACGCGGTCTGGGTGATGCGATGGTCACGCGCGCCAACCTGGGCGGAGCGTACGCCGCGCGTGCGCAGGCCGCCGACGAATGCCACGGCTGCCTCCTCGGACTTGAAGATGCCCAGCGAGATCGCGTTGCGCAATTCTCCGTTGACCGGGATCACGTAGTAGTCCTCGATGCCCGCGTCGCGCAGCTCGCGCACGCGGCGCGCGAGCTCCTGCGCGTCGCGCGTACCCGGGATGAACACCCACCATCCCGCCACCACCTGCACGCGCGCCTCGCTCCAACGGCCGGGCACGAGCGTGCGGGCGAGATCGGAACGGACCGCGTCCAGTTCCCCCGGCGCGAAGCTGCCCCAGGTCAGGCAGGCCGCAGGTCTCGACTGCGCCGGGGGCGGCGGCGGGACGACACGGATCTGCTCGGCGTTGACCAGCTCGGGCCGATGCCCGGCGGGTCCAGCGCTCGAGCGCAGCAGGCCGTACGCCGCCAGCACCAGGTTCGCCACGATCAGCACCGAGAGCAGCAGTCTCATTCGCGTGCGATTTCCACCAGGCCCTCCAGCACGAGATTCGGCGCGAGTACGGCGGCATGCAGATGCGGTGCCAGCACGGGCGCCGCGCCTCCGCTCATCAGCACCGCAACCTCCCCGCCGGTGCGCACGCTTAGCGCCGCGCGCATGCGATCGACGGCGCCGCAGATCGCCTGCACTGCACCGCTGTGGATCGCGCTGGCGGTGTTGTCCGGGAACGCGTGAAAGGCACCCGGCTCGAGCGGCAGACCCGCCGTCCCTTGGGACAGCGCGCGCGCCATCATGTGCACGCCCGGAAGGATGAGGCCGCCGAGGAACTCGCCGGACGCGGTGAGTGCGTCCACCGTGACCGCAGTGCCGCAGTTGACGACAAGGGCATCGCTGGGACCGCGCGCGTGCGCGCCCACCAGGGCCGCCCAGCGGTCGCTGCCCAGCTGACCGGGCGCCGCATAGCCGTTATGCACCCCACATTGAAACTCGCGGCTCGAGATCCACTCCGGCGCCAGGCGCCAGGGCTGCAGCGCCTGCTCGATGCGCGCACGCACTTCGCCCCCGGCCACGTTCGACCCGATCGCCCGCGACGCTGGCGCGTGCACGTGCAGCGCATCGAACAGGTGGACGGCGTCGGCGCTCGGCAGCGAGCCCTGCGCCACGAAGCCGTTCGCCCACAGCCCCCACTTGATGCGCGAGTTGCCTGCGTCCAGGGCGAGGATCATCCAGCAGACCGTCCCGTCATGCACTGCGCAGGTCGGGCTGCAGCGGCCGCACGCTGAGCTCGCCCGAATAGAGGCGTCTCAGGCCGGCGCGCGTCTCGAGCAGGAGGGCGCCATCGTCTCCGACCCCCGCGGCAATGCCGGTCTCCATGCCGCCGTCGGGCAGTGCAACGGACAACTCGCGCCCGGCCAGCGCGTGCGCGCGTTCCCATTCCAGACGCATGGGCGCGAAGCCGTGCGTAGCGAACACCTCCAGCGCCTGGGCGAGGTGTGCGAGGATCCGGCCCAGCAGCCGGTTGCGCTCGACGCGCACGCCCATGCCGGCGAGATCGCAGACCGCCTGGTCGATGCGGTCGCGCACGCCGGCGGGCAGCGCGACGTTCAGGCCGATGCCGATGACGGCGACACTCGGCCCCATCGCGTCGCCCTCGAGTTCGATGAGGATGCCCGCGAGCTTCTGATGGCGCCACAGCAGGTCGTTCGGCCACTTCACGCCGACCTCGTCCGCACCCAGTTCGCGCAGCGCGCGCAGGACCGCCACGCTGACCGCGAGGCTCAGTCCGCCGAGGGCGCCCACGCCCTGGTCGAAGCGCCACAGCAGCGAGAACGTCAGGCCACCACCCAATCCCGCGTGCCAGGACCGGCCGCGACGTCCCCGTCCGTGGGTCTGCACTTCGGCTGCGACCGCCAGGCCACCGGCCTCTCCATTGAGCGCGCGCCGCAACAACAGGGTGTTGGTCGAGTCGACCGAATCGACCGTCTCCACACGCAGGACGGCTGCGGCCTCCCCCGCGTGCATCGCGACCGCCAGCGCATCGAGCCAGTCCACCTGCGTCACCAGGCGATAGCCGCGTCCGTTGACCTTGAACAAGGTCACGCCCCAGCCTTCGACGGCCTGCAGCGCCTTCCACACCGTGCTGCGCGACACCCGCATGCGCTTCGCCAGTTCCTCGCCGGAATGGAATTCCCCGTCCGCCATGAGGCGCAGCAGTCGGAAGGTGAGCGATCCGGGAGCGGACATCTGATGTCGTTGTCGATTCGAGAATGGGCGCGACCGGCGCAGACGAAAATGTAGCAGAGCGACGGGGCCCGGGTGGGCAGCTCAGTCCCGTCTGCGAAGTGGCGGGACGAACGGCTTGCCCGTGCGCAATTCCCGTGGCCAGAGCACGACGCGCTCACCGCTGTCCTGCCACTGGCTGAAGAGCAGGTTGGCCAGGCCTGCTCCGGCCTTCACGTCGTGCCCGTCGTCGAACTGGATGCGGCCGGTGACGCCCACGTGGTCGGTCTGCTTGAGCGCCTCGACCAGCGCGTCGGCCTCGAGTGTGGCCGCGCGGCGCACCGCCTCCGCGTACACGTGCACCGCATCGTAGGCGCCCATCGCGGCAGGCGCGGGACCGGGCCGGCTGGTCCTGGCGACGAACGCGTCCCAGAAGGGCACGGTGTGGGGCGTGACCGGTGCCCGCACGGCAAAGCCCGCGACGATCTGGCCCGCCGCGTCGCCCTGCACGCTGGCGAAGAACTGCGGCCGCGCCGCGCGGGCGTCGATGCCACCGATGAGTGCCGTCACGCCGCTCCCGGCCCACTGCCGCACGAAGCGCTCGGAGTCGATCTGCGCGAAGAGCGTGAGCACGAAGTGCGCGCCGCTGCTCTGAATCTTCTCCAGCAGGGCCGAGAAATCGGTGGTCTCGCGAGCGACGATCTCGGTGAGCCGGACTTCCGCCCCGACGGCAGAGGCATTGCGCGCCAGCACCGGCATCAGCTGCGCAACCCACTTGTCGTCTTCGCCGACGATGGCGATGCGCGCGTAGTGCATCTCGCCCACCAGGAAACCGGCGATGAACTCCACCAGCGCGCGCGCCTGGTGCGCGGCATTCAGCGGGTGCACGCGAAAGACGTACTTGAAGCGGTCGTAGTCCTCGAGCACACGCTGGGTGATCGCCGGGGACGCGCCGCCGCAACTGAGGAACACGGTGCGCGCGGTGGCGATGCGATGCAGTTGCGCGAGCGTCACGCCGCTGGTGTAGCCGCCGATCAGCACGTCCACCTTCTCTTCGAGGAGCGTGTCGATGGCGGCGACGCCATTGCGCGGGTCGAGCGTCTCGTCCTGCGCCCTGACTTCCAGCTGCCGCCCGAGCAGCCCGCCCTCCTCGTTGATCTGCGCGACGGCCATCTGCACCGCGTCGACCGTGTCGCGCCCGTCCGGCTGCTCGAGCGCGGTGGGGACGCCGATACGCACCGTGTCTTCCTGTGCGCGCAGCGGCCGCGCGGCAGCCAGCACGGCACCGGCGGCGGCACCCCGAAGCATGCGGCGTCGCACGACGTTCGGCTGGCGATTGCTGGCAGTCTGCTCCTTCGGCATAGGCGCGGCGTGTGTCCGGTGGTCGTTCGGTCGCTGTCCCGAGGGTTGCCCGGGCGGGGGTGCCAACGCTAAAGCATCGGACGCTGCGCTGTCAAAGCACACGCGCACGGACGCCGGTGAGGCGAGTCTATCCGGCGCAGCCGCGCTCGCGCGCTTGATCTGAGTCAAGCGCGACCGGCCTCCATCCGGCACACTTCCGCTGCCGGAGCAGGCGCCGGCGCCCGCGGGCCGCTGGAGAACGGCACCCCGCCAGAACGAGGAGACGAGCATGTTCAAGAAGATCCTGCTGCCCACGGACGGTTCGGACCTTTCCAAGAAGGCCGTCAAGCGCGGCATCGAGTTCGCCGGATCCATCGGTGCCAGCGTGGTCGGGTTCTTCGCGCCCGAGGACTACCGCGCCATGATGTACAGCGAGTACATTCCGCCCAGCGTGCTGTCGCAGGAAGAGTTCGAGGACAACGCGCGCAAGGCGGCAGCGAAGCATCTCGCGTGGATCGAGAAGCAGGCGGTCGCTGCCGGGGTGAAGTTCGAGCCCTACTTCCTGGCCAGCATCGCTCCGTGGGAGGCGATCGTCGAGGCCGCCAGGAAGAAGAAGTGCGATCTGATCTTCATGGCCTCGCACGGGCGTACCGGGCTGGCCGGACTGGTGCTCGGCAGCCAGACCACCAAGGTGCTCACCCACTCGAAGGTTCCCGTGCTGGTGGTGCGCTGAGCGTCAGGCCCGTCGGGTTCGTCCGCCGCGCGCGGTGGGCGGCGCGCGCGGCACTTCGAACAGTGGCCGCGCGCGGGCGAGCAGGTTCTCCATCATGCGATGCGCATGACGGGGACTGTCGCCCACCAGTTGCGCAAAGGCGCGGTTGTCCAGCATCAGAGTCGCGAGCCCGTGCGCCAGCGACCAGGCAAGCGCGATGCGCTCCCTCGGCACCTCGTCCTGCACGGGTCCCGCACCCAGGGCAGTCACCGTTTCCACCAGGTGGCCGTACACGCGCGTGGCGGCCTCGTTCAGCCGTGCATTGCCGAAATCGAGCCGGTCGCTGCGGAACATCAACTGAAAACGCGCGCGGTTGGCAAGCGCGAAATCGACGTAGGCGAGGCCGGTGGCACTGAACTGGGCGAATTCCTCCGGCCCACCCCGGCGCCGGTAGTCGGCCATCAACGCATCCAGGCGCTCGAAGCTGACGGCGGTGAACTCCGTCAGCAACCCTCGGGCGTCGCCGAAGTGGTGCGCGGGCGCACCGTGCGAGACGCCCGCCCGGCGCGCGCACTCGCGCAGCGTGAAGCCCTCCACGCCGTAATCCAGCAACACCGCCTCGGCGGCATCCAGCAGTGCCTCGCGCAGTGCACCGTGATGGTAGGGCTCGTTCTGGCGTGCCGTGCGTCGGCGCTGCCCAGGTTGTCCCCTGCGGTCGGCCATCGGCCCCTTCTCTCCCCGTTCCCGGCAGTGGAAACGAAATGACTTGACAGTGTCTAGTTTACGGCCTATCGTGCACCCAGTCATCTAGACATTGTCTACATAAGGAGCCATCGATGTCCCTCGACGCGCTGTTCTCGCTCTCGGGCACCGCCGCCATGGCCGGCTGGCTGGCCCTCGCGTTGACGCCCTCACGCTGGCGGCTCACGCGCACGCTCGCGCTGTCGGTCGCCGTCGCGCTCGCCCTGCTCTACACCGCGCTGATCGCCGTGTTCTGGACGCAGGGCAGCGGCGATTTCTCCAGCCTGGACAACGTCGCCGCCCTGTTCGAGCATCGCGGCCTGCTGCTCGCCGGCTGGGTCCACTACCTGGCCTTCGACCTGCTGGTCGGCGCCTGGGAACGCGAGGAGGCGGCGCGCGTGGGAATGCCGCGCCTGGTGCTGCTGCCCTGCCTGTTCCTCACCTTCCTGTTCGGCCCGCTCGGCTGGCTCGCCTTCCTCGCCGCACGTCACTTCACCCCCGCCACGCGCCCGGCCGCCGCGGCCGGCGCGGCCTGACGCTTCAGGAGCCTTCACCATGAACACGCTCGCCCGCGCACCGCTGCACGCCCGGCCATTGCGCCTGGCCAACCCATTCGCAGAGCTCGACCGGCGCCAGCCTCACCTTGCCGCGACGGCACGGCTGTTCCTGCTCGCGACCCTGCCTCTGCTCCTGGCGGCACTGATCGACACACGCACGGTCAACGACATCGGCGTGTGGATCAAGCCGATCAAGTTCCTGGTCTCGCTCGCGCTCTACTTCGCCACGCTGGCCTGGTTCTGCGCCTACCTGCCCGCCGAGGTGCTGCGCAGCCGCGCCGGCCGCTTCACCATCTACGTGCCGATCGCGGTGGGCACGCTGGAGATGGCCTGGCTGATCGCAGCCGCGATGCACGGAGTGCCTTCCCACTTCAATCCCGATCCGCTGTGGACGATTGCCTACCGTGCGGCGGGCGTGGGCGCCACCGTGCTCATGCTGGCCGTGCTCGTGCAGGGCATCCTGATCGCGCGCCATCGCTCGATGCCCGTCGCACCCGCGCTGCGCCTCGCGGTGGTGCTCGGCGCTGTTCTCGCCTTCGCCGGCACCATGGTCTTCGCCGGATACATGGCGCGCAGCAACGCGCATTGGGTGGGCGGCGTCGCCTCCGACGCGGCCGGCCTCGCGCTGCTCGGATGGTCTCGAACCGGCGGCGACCTGCGCGTCGCGCACTTCTGGGCGACGCACGCCAGCCAGTTCCTCCCGCTCTTCGCCTGGCTGGCGGTACGCGCGCAGCCTCGCGTCGCGGTGCCGGCGGTGGTCGTTGCCGCCATCGCATACGCCGCGTTCGTCGTATTCACCTTCGTCCAGGCGCTCAACGGTACGCCGTTCCTTGCACGATTGGCGTGACGCGGCGATCCGATCGTTCGCCAGTCGCGATCGGTTCGGCAGTGCTGACAACGCGTTCGTGAACGTTTCGCGCACACACCCCTCTAAATGGTCCCCAAAGACAACGCGACGCGAGGAGGGTGTGTGCGGTGTCCAGATCAGTTCGAATCGTCGGTATCGCGACCGGCCGTGGCGCCGGTGACGAGGGTTGCCAGCGCGGCCCCGATTTTTTGCGTGCGCGCGGCCTGACCGCGCATCTCGTCGGCGCCGGCGTGCCGGCGCAGTGGCACGCGACCCTGCGTGCCAGCCGCAGCCTCCCACCCCTGGAGGCGATCCGTCAACTCTCCACGCTGCAGTCGCAACAGGTGTCCCGGCTCCTGCGCGCGAGCCAGTTTCCGCTCGTGCTCGGAGGCGATCACTCCTGCGGCATCGGCACGTGGAGCGGTGCGGCCCGTGCGCTGCGGCCGCGCGGCGCGCTCGGGCTGGTTTGGATCGACGCGCACATGGACGCTCACGTTCCGTCGACCTCTCCGACCGGCAATCTGCACGGGATGCCGCTCGCCTGCCTGCTCGGCCACGGCGACGCCGGCCTGTCCGCGCTCGCCGGCGCGCCGGCGCTACGCCCCGAGCACCTGTGCCTGGTCGGCATCCGCAGCTACGAAGAGGGTGAGGCCGCGCTGCTCGCCCGGCTCGGTGTGCGTGTCATCCACGCCGACGAGGTGCACCGGCGCGGCCTGCCGGCCGCACTGGACGAGGCCGTCTCCATCGCCACGCGCGGCACCGCCGGGTTTGGCATGAGCATCGACCTCGACGCGCTGGATCCGGCGGATGCGCCGGGGGTGGGCACGCCGGTTCCGGGCGGCCTGCGCGCCCGCGACCTGCTCGATGCGGTGTCGGGGTTGGCCGGCGATCCGCGCCTGCAGGCGCTGGAGATTGCAGAGTACAACCCGCTGCACGACTGCGGCGGCCGCACCGCCACGCTCGCGATGCAGGTGGCCGCCGCCGCGCTCGCGCCCGGCGCCGCGGCGCGCGAGCAGCGAGCGGCGTGAAGCTCAGGCGGCGCGTTCGAGCAGTCGGATCTCGCGCTGCGGGAACGGGATCGAGATCGCCTGCGCCCGGAACGCCTCGACGATCGCCTGCTTGATCTCGCCGCCCGCCGGCACGTAGTCGGGAACGTTCACCCAGGGCTTCGCGCACAGTTCGATCGACGAGTCGGCCAGGGTGTTCACTGCGATCACCGGCTCGGGGGCGCTGAGCACGCGCGCATTGGCGCTGAGCACCTGGCGCACCGCGATCAGTGCCTTGGTCAGGTCGGTGTCGTAGGCCACGCCGACGCTCACCTCCACCTGGCGCATCTGACCGTGGTTGTGCAGGATCTCGCCGACGATCTTGCGGTTGGGAATGACCACCTTGGACAGGTCGGCGTGCAGCAGCGTGGTGTTGAACAGCGTGATCAGCATCACCTTGCCCTCCTCGCCGACGATGGATATGTACTCCCCGACCTTGTACGGCCGGGTAAAGATGATAGTCAGGCCCGCCGCGATGTTGCTCAGCACGCCCTGCATCGCGAGCGCCACGCCCGCACCGGCGATGCCCAGGCCGGCAATCAGCGGCAGCAGTTCGATCCCCAGGTTCTGCAGCGCCATGATGGCGAACAGGCCGAGCACGACCACACGCAGCAGACGCACCAGCAGCAGCCGGACGGTGACATCCAGTTCCATCTTCGCGAGCATGCCGTCCAGCATGTTCCCCACCCAGCGCCCCACGATCACCCCCGCCACGAGGATGAGCACGGCCGCCAGCAGCTTCGGTCCGAACTGGAAGGCGAGGTCGACCAGCTTCGACTTGGTCTGAGCAATGGTTTCGAGTTGAGTGTCCATGTCGGCTCCCTGACTGATGTGCGCGGCATTCTAGCGCCATACCGTGACAGCCCCGCCCGCGCCCGGTAAGCTGGGTCGCGAGGAGGAGACCGCATCATGAAGTTCATCGCTCAACTTCTGGACCGGCACCTGCAGCGCTATCCGCGCATGCAGCTCGAGGACGTCTACAAGCTGCTGCATCAGGCGGCGATGGGACCCGGCCACATGCTCGGCGACACCCAGCGCGCGCGCGCAGCCCTCGAGAGCGAGTGCCACAGCCTGGAAACGGGACCGGAGGAGCTGCTGGTGGATCCCATCTCGCCGGACGGACGCCTCGCGCGCGTGCACCTGCGGCCGTATCTGTCTCGGGGGCATGATCTCGCGGTCCTGGCCGATGCGTTCGTCGCCACCCCAGGCGTGTGCCCTGCCACCCCGGAGAAACTGGCGAAGTTCTGCGGCTGTCTCGGCGATCTCGCCGACGCAGGCGGCATCCCGTTCACGCGCGCGCAGGTGAGTCCGTTCTTTGACGACATCGCCGCGCGCGGCTACCCGGTCGTGCACCACTCGCCGCCGTTCCGCGAAACCTATCGCCCGGCTTATCGCGTGATCGCGATCGAACTGCTCCCGGGTCTGGGTTGACGGCGATGTCTTGCGCTCCTCTACACCGACCTTCCCGCCGGCACGTGTGGTTGCTCGCTGCGCTGCTCGCGATCTGTTCGGTGCCCGTGCAGGCACAGAACTATCCCAACCGGCCGATCAAGCTGGTCGTCCCGTTCCCGGCCGGGGGCACCACCGACATCGTCGGTCGCATCGTGGCCGAACATGCAAGCCGTCGGCTCGGCCAGCAGATGATCGTGGAGAACCGGCCGGGCGCCGGCGGCAACATCGGCACCGAGCTGGTCAAGCGCGCCGCGCCCGACGGCTATACCCTGTCGTTGTGCACGATCGGCACCTGCGCGATCAACGGGAGCATCTACGCCAGGACCGGTTTCGACCTCGAACGCGATTTCGTGCCGGTCGCGCTGATCGGCGGCGTGGTCAACGTGCTCGTGGTCAATCCGAAGGTGCCGGCCCGCACCGTGCGGGAACTGGTCGCGCTCGCCAGAGCGAAGCCCGGTGAGCTCACCTACGGTTCGTCAGGCTTCGGCGGGTCGCCGCATCTGGCCGGTGAGTTGCTCAAGTCGATGGCGAAGGTCGAGATCACCCACGTGCCCTACAAAGGATCGGCCCCGACCATCGTGGATCTGCGAGGGGGCCAGATCGACATGTTTTTCGACAACACCCCCTCGATCCTGCCGCACGTCAAGGCCGGGGCATTGCGCGCGCTGGCGACCACCGGCGCGCGGCGCGCGGCCTCGCTGCCCGACGTGCCGACAATGGAGGAAGCCGGCTTCCCCGGTTTCGTCATCGAGCCGTGGTGGGGCGTGCTGGCGCCGGCGGGGACACCCGCGGCAGTCGTAAACGCGCTCAACCAGGCGATCGCCGATCTGCTGAAGGATCCTGCAGTGCTCCAGCGCTTCGCGGAGATCGATCTCGTCCCCTGGGGCGGCACGCCGCAGCGCATGCGTGAGTTGATGCGGTCGGAGACCGCCAAATGGGGCAAACTGGTGCGGGCGCGCGGCATCAAGGCGGAGTGACATGCGCATCCCCTCGCAGCTGATCGTCATGGATGTGGTGGGCAGCCTGCTGACGGTGGTCGGCATCACGGGCATGTTCACGGATCTCTCGCACCTCGTCCCCGCGTTCGCCGACCGCAACGTCGCGGGCATGGTGGCGGGCGCGGGGCTGGTCCTGCTCGCCGTGTCCGCGGTGAAGATCGTCGGCCTCGTGCGCCGGCGGCGAACGCAACCCACCGCGGACGATGGCCGGTGAAGATCACCGCGATCGAGACGATCCGACTTCCGGATCGACCCAATCTGCTGCTCGCGCAGCTGCACACCGACGAAGGCCTCATCGGCCTGGGCGAGACCTCGCGCGGCGCGCGCGCAGTCGAAGCGCAGTTGCACGAGCTGGTTGCGCCCGCTCTCCTGGGCAAGGACCCGCTCGCGATCTCGCAGCACAGCCGCGCGCTGCTCGACAGCTACCTGGGCTTCGCCAGCGCGGGCGTCGAGGTGCGCGCCGCCTCGGTGGTGGACATGGCGCTGTGGGACATCTTCGGGCAGGCGGTGGGACAGCCCATTTACCAGCTGCTCGGCGGCGCCTGTCGCGACCGCATCCGCGCCTACAACACCTGCGCCGGTTACCACTACAACACCCGCACGGTTGCACGCCGTCAGATCGGCGCGCTCGACAGGCCCGAGGGTCCATACGACGATCAGATCGCCTTCACCCATCGCGCCGACGAGCTCGCGCACAGCCTGCTGGCCGAGGGCTTCACGGCGATGAAGATCTGGCCGTTCGACCCGCTCGCGCAGCGCTCGACCGGAAGCTTCCTGTCGCGGGCGGATCTGGAACTGGGCCTGGAGCCGTTCCGCAAGATCCGCGATGCGGTCGGCGATCGCATCGAGGTGATGGCCGAGTTCCACTCGCTGTGGAACCTGCAGCAGGCCAAGCAGATCGCGCACGCGCTGGAGGCGTACCGGCCCTACTGGTCGGAAGACCCGATCAAGATGTGCGACGTCGCCACGCTCAAGGAGTACGGCGCCAGCACCTCGATCCCGGTTTGCGGCAGCGAGACCCTCGGCGGGACCGCGCCGTACCGCGACATGCTGCAGGCGCAGGCTGCCGACATCGTCATGCTCGACGTCGGCTGGTGCGGCGGCCTCACCGAGGCGCGCAAGATCGCCGCGCTCGCCGAGTCCTATCAGCGTCCGGTCGCTCCGCACGACTGCAACGGCCCGCTGGTGTGGGTGGCATCGATCCACCTGATGATGCACATCCCCAACGCGCTGGTCATGGAAGCGGTGCGCGCCTACTACACCACCTGGTACCACGACATCGTCACCGAGGTGCCGGTGGTGAAGGACGGCTTCATCCATCCTCTCACCGGGCCGGGGCTGGGCACTCGCCTGCTGCCCGACCTGCTGCAGCGGGAGGGCGTGATGGTGCAGCGCAGCGAGCTGGGCTGAGTGTGGCGGAGTAGAGTGGCGGGCGTGAGGAGGATGGCATCATGATGAGCGAGCGTCAGCGCCAGTTTCGCGAGGAGTACAAGTCGCAGATCAGCCCGCTGTACAACGGGCTCGTCCACGTGGGCGTGATGTACGCGGTGGGCATCGCCGTGATCGGATGGTGCCTGAGCCGGATGGAGAACGCGACCTGGGAGTGGGCGCTGGTGATCCCCATCTTCGCGTTCTCGAACCTGTTCGAGTGGTGGATCCACAAGTACGTGATGCACCGCCTGATCGACGTGTGGGCGCTGCGCGCGATCTACGACCGCCACACCAGACAGCACCACCAGTACTTCACCAACAACGAGATGACGGTGGACTCCACCCGCGAGTTTCGCATCATCTTCTTTCCCTGGCGCGCGCTCGCCACCTTCATCGTACTCGGGACGCCGTTCGCGCTCGCGCTGGGCTGGCTGATCAATCCCAACGCCGGCTATGTTTTGATCGTGACCATGGTCGGCCAGTACCTGATCTACGAGTCCTTCCACTACTGCTGCCACGTGCACGAGAACTGGTTCGTGCGCAACGTGCCGTTCGTCAACACCATTCGGCGCCATCACACCGCCCACCACAACCAGGGCATCATGATGGACCGCAACATGAACCTCACCTTCCCCATCGCCGACTGGCTGATGGGCACGAGCGACCTCGATCGCGGCCTGCTGGGTCACCTGTTCAACGGCTACAGCGAGAAGTACATCAAGCCGGAGCTGAAGCCGGTCATCGAGCGGCACACGCTGCGCCCCGGCGAGATGCGGGAACAGACCGCCTGACGCGCTTCCCGGCCCATCGCCGATGAAGATCACCGACGTCCAGGTGCTGCAGTTGGCCGGGCCGCCGCTGCCCACGCCAGTGAACCCCGCGTGGGCGCCGGGCAGCCAGTGGACCCGCTTCTGGGGCACGATCGTGAAGATCTTCACCGACGAGGGCATCGTCGGCATCGGCTCGCCGGGCTACGGCATCTCGCCCAAAATCGAATCGTGGATCAAGCCGCAGCTCATCGGCCAGGATCCCTTCGCGCTCGAGCGCCACGCGCGCATCTACCGCAACTCCGGCGAGGGCTGGGGTGTGGAGATCGCACTGTGGGACATCATCGGTAAGGCCTGCGGCCAGCCGGTGTACAAGCTGTGGGGCGGCTATCGCGACCGCGTGCCGGCCTACGCCTCGTGCATCGAGATGCGTGAGCCGCAGCGGCGCGCGGACGACGTCCTGCGGTTCAAGGAAGTGGGCTGGCGCGCGGCCAAGCTGCGCACGCACGACTGGACCGTCGCGAAGGACATCGCGCAGGTCGAGGCCGTGCGCCGCGCGGTCGGCGGCGACTTCACCCTGATGGTCGATGCCAACCAGGCGCAGCAGCCCGGCACGATGCAGCCGGAGGAAGGCCCAGTGTGGGACTACGCGCGCGCTCTGCAGACCGCGCGCGAACTGCAGGACCTGGGCGTGTACTGGCTGGAGGAGCCGCTCGGCCGCTACGACTTCGACAATCTCTCGCGCCTGTGCGAAGCAGTCGAGATCCTCATCGCCGGCGGCGAGAACAACCTTGGTCTGCACGAGTATCGCTGGCTGGTAGAGCGCAACTGCTACGACGTGTTGCAGCCCGAGGCGATGGTCGGCGAGACCATGAGCCAGATCCGCAAGGCCTGCGCCTATGCCGAGATGCACCACAAGCTGTGCGCGCCGCATCACGGCGGCGGCGGACTGGGCTTCGTCGCCCACCTCCACCTGTGCGCAGCGATTCCGAACTGCCCCTTCGTCGAGGTCTTCCACGAGCCGCCGGGCTTGGACAGCGATCTGTTCCAGTGGTACCTGAAGGAGCCGATCCGCATCGACCCGGCTGACGGCTGCATGCCGCTGCCGCAGAAACCGGGATTGGGGGTGGAACTGGACGAAGAGAAGATCAGGCGGTTCATGCATGCCGGGTAAGCGTCGCAGCGCCTCCACGGTGTCATTCCGAGTGGAGCGCCAGCGGAGCGAGGAATCCTCGCCTTGCACGCAGCAATGCGAAGATCCCTCGGCTTCGCCTCGGGATGACACCATCCGGGAGGACACCAAATTGGGATGACACCATGTGGAATGACACCAAGTTGGAATGACATCGAGGACCGATGGGCGCCGAACTGAAGGACCCGTACAGCTACAACGTCGTCGACATCGAAGAGCCGCCCCTGGGCATCGTGCCCACGCTGAAGCGTATCGGCCCCGGCATGCTGCTCACCGCCGCCATCGTGGGCACCGGCGAGCTCATCGCGACCACCCGCCTGGGCGCGGAGGTCGGTTACGTCATGCTCTGGGCGGTCATCGGCAGCTGCCTGCTCAAATCGGTGATCCAGGCCGTGTGGGGCCGCTACACGATCGCCACTGGCGAGACCGGCTTGCGTGCGCTCAATCACGTGCCGGGCCCGCGCGTGAAGAACCTCAACTGGGTGGTGTGGACCTGGGGCGCGCTGATGCTCCTGTCGCTGGTGCTGATCGGGGCGATGTATGCGGGCGTCGCCCAGGTAGCGGCGCAATTCGTCCCGGGCGTGCCGATGGGTGCTTGGGTGGTCGCCCTCACCGCCCTCACCCTGGTGGTGCTGCTGTGGGGAACTTACGAGCGGGTCGAGTTCCTCGCCGTGGCAATGGTTGCAGCCTTCACGCTCATGACGGTTCTTGCCGCCGCCGTGCTGACGAGCGACCCGGACTACTTCAGCTGGGCGCAGATGGCCGCCGGCATGACCTTCGATCTGCCGGAGCAGGGCATCGCGGTTGCCATCGCCGTGTTCGGCATCACCGGTGTGAACGCCGGCGAGCTGTCCGCCTACACCTACTGGTGCGTCGAGAAGGGCTACGCGCGTCACGTCGGACCGCGCGAGGACAGCGCGGCATGGCGACGGCGGGCGCAGGGGTGGATCCGCGTCATGCACTGGGACATCGTCGTGTCCATGGCGGTCTATACGCTCGCCACGGTCGCCTTCTACATGCTCGGCGCCGGCGTGCTCCACACCATGGGCACGGTGCCGCAGGGCAACGAGACAATCGCCGTGCTGTCGAACATGTACACGCAGACCATGAGCGGCTTCGGGCTCGTCGTGTTCTACGTCGGCGCGGTGTTCGCGCTCTACAGCACCGTGTTCGCCGCCACGGCGGCCAACTCGCGCATCTTCTCCGACATGGTGCAGCTCGTCGGCGTCTACGAGCGCTCGGACTATGCCGCGCGCCTGCGCTTCCAGCGCCTGTTCGTGGTGGCGCTGGCGGTGATCCCCTGCGTGATCTATTTCTGGACCGGCGAGCCGGTCGGCATGATCAAGGCCGGAGGCACGATCCTCGGCCTGATGCTGCCTGTGCTGGCCTGGGCCGTGGTCTATCTGCGGCACCGGCGCCTGCCGGAAGAGGTGCGCCCGGGCGTTCGGATGACCGCGCTCCTGTGGTTCGCGGCGACCCTCTCGCTGCTGGCGATGGCAGGTTTCTTCGCGATACAGGCGGGGTGGATCCGGGGATAGCTGCCCTGAGCTTCATCGGCGCACGGACGGCAGCCCGAGCAGGGACGGCGCTCTCCGCGCAGCGCCGCCCCAACACTACTACCGATTCTGCTCAGCTCGGCTCGAGCGGGATCGCCAGCGGCCGCAGCGGCGACGCCGTGCCGCCGCGCAGTTTGAGCGGCGATGCGATGAAGAGGAATTCGTACACCCGATCCTTCGACAAGTCCTCGAGCCACATCGCCTCGAGCAGCGACACGCCCTGCTCGGCCTGCAGGTAGCTATGCACAGGCACGAAGTTGTCAGGATTCTTGGACGGGAAGTGTTCGACGCCGAAATTGTCCGCGCCCACGACCATCGCCTTCTGCCCTTCCACGAGCCACTGCGCCGCTTCCAGGCTCAGGCCCGGCTGGTCCGCAAGCCGGTACTTGGCTTGGTCCGGCCACAGGTTCATCACGCCGGTACGGATCAGCACCACGTCACCTTGCCGTAGCGAGGTGTTCTGCGCCTTCAATGCCTGCTGCAGGTCGGCGACCGTGATGGCGTAGGAGGTCGGAAGGTGGGTCACGCTCTTCGCGCGTGCCACGTCGATGAGCACGCCACGGGCGACGATGTGCGGATACTTGTCCACGCCCGACTTGGTCCAGCCGCGAACGCCGAGCGCGTCCTTCGAATTCACCTGGTTCCAGATCTGCCCGCGCAGCCCGAAGTGATTGAGCGCGTCGATGTGGGTGCCGGTGTGCGTGTACATCGACACCGCATCGCCGGAGTAGGACAGCAGTTCCTTGCCCGGGTCCTGGGCCGGGGTGTGGGTCATGAAGATCTGGAAGGTGGGATCGCCGAACGGCGCACAGCAGGTCGGCATTCCCACGAACAGATCGACACCCAGGTCGTAGATCTTTCCGCTCGCGATCCGACTGAGCACGTCGAATCGCGACGCCTCGGTCATCATGTTGAGCGTACCGATCTCGTCTGCGGGGCCCCAAGGGCTCTTCGCCGCGACGTTCTTCGCGATCTGCGCATTCGCCTGTCCTGCCCAGACCGCGATCCCCACCGCAACTGCCAATCCCAGCATTCGCGATTTCATGGCGCCTCTCCTCGTCGTGTTGGTTAGTACAAGCGTCTTCCCCCTGATTGCCGCTTGCCGGCATGCCACAGTCCCCCAGCGCTTGCCGCGAGAAGGACTGCTGCCAGCGCGTCGGCAGCATCTACTGCACCTGGGCCGAGCGAGCGATCACCCTCGAGCGCACGAACGAGCAGCGGGCCGGCAATCTGACCCAACGCGAAACCCATGTTCACCTCCCTAGGTCATCCGCCACTCAGATACGCAACGTCCCGTCCACGCACGTGACACACGCCCCGCCGAGGCTCACGTTTCCCGCGCCATCGACCTCGACGGCGATGCGTCCGGCCCGCGCCACGCACTGCCCCTGGGCAGCGATGTAGCGGCCGCCCCCGGCTGGCAGCAGGCCGCGCTCGCGGCGGAACACCGCGACGCTGCCGTTGCCGCTGCCGCACACCGGATCCTCGTTCACGCCGCACGACGGGGCAAAGGAACGCACCTCGATCTGCGCGTCGCCGGCTTCGTGCATCGCGAAGACCGTGACGCCGGTGACGCCGAGACGGCGCTCGAACGCCGCGCCGCGCGCGAAGTCCGGGGTCAGGGCAAGTAGATCGGCGACGCTCGCAAGCTGCGCGACCACCCATACGGGTCCCACGTCCACGATCGCTGGCTCGATTTCGCGGAGCACCGGCTGACCGAGGACGGACTCGAGTTCATCGACGTCCTCCGCCTGCAGCGATTTCACCACCGCCGTCGGCAGGCCCAAGGTCACGCGACGCTCGACTCCCTCGCCCCGGACCCTCAGTTCCACCAGTCCGACGCCGCATTCCTGCACGAAGCGTCCCGCACGCGGTGCCACGAGACCAGCCTCCAGCACGGCGTGCGCGCTCCCCAGCGTGGGGTGTCCCGCGAAGGGCAGCTCGCTGCGCGGCGTGAAGATCCTCAGGCGATAGTCGGCGTTCGCCGCGGCCGCCGGCAGCACGAACGTGGTCTCGGACAGGTTGGTCCAGTGCGCGATCCGCTGCATGGCAGCGCCGTCGAGGCCCTGCGCATCCAGCACGACGGCCACCGGGTTGCCAAGCAGCGGCGTGGCAGTGAATACATCCACAACCTTGTAATGTCTGGTGTTCACGTCGATCTCCTTTGCATGCTCGCTCCCTTCCGGCGAGGCCGCTCGTCGCGATACGGACGAATGCCGATGTTGACCGAAGCTGTCGGGCAGGGGAAGATCGGCGCGAACCGCAATGACACCGGCGCACGCGCGCGCTCATGCGAAGGAGCGACCGAATGTCCATCTCAGTGGGCACGTTCAACCTGAACAACCTGTTCTCGCGCTACAACTTCCAGGCGGAGGTCGCTGCTCTGCCGCCGCAGGAGGCGGGCGGCATCGAACTGACCTTCACGCCCGGGAGCGTGCAGGCGCGCACCTTCATGGGCAGACTCGTCAAGGCCAAGGAGCCGGGCGAGACCGCGGAGATCGCGCGGCGCATCCGCGAGATGGACGTCGACGTTCTCGCCGTGCAGGAAGTCGAGCACATCGAGATCCTGCGCGCCTTCAACCGCGACCACCTGGGCGGGCTCTATGCGCACCTCGCCCTGGTCGAGGGCAACGACCCGCGGCTTATCGACGTGGCGGTACTCTCGAAGCTTCCGCTCGGTGCGATCGTCTCGTACCAGACTGCCTGTCACCCGGACGCGCCGAACGAGCGTGTCTTCAGCCGCGACCTCGCGGCCGTACGCGTGCTGGATGCACAAGGCAACAAGCTCCTGACGCTGTACAACACCCACCTGAAGAGCCACTACGTCGCCGCCGGCGCTGACCAGGAGGAGGGTGCAAAGCGCGCGAATCTGCGCCGGCGCAGGCAGGCGGAGACGATCGCACGAATCCTCTCCGCCGAGGAACGGCGCGGCGCGCGCTTCGTCCTGGTCGGCGACATGAACGACCCGCCCGACAGCCCTGATCTCGCACCCATGCTCGTCGTCGACGGCGAGCCGATGCGAGACGGTCTCGCCGATCCGCTGGAGACGCGCCCGGCCAAGCCGGAGACGCCCGGCCAGGGTGCCGGGCCTGCCACGGCCGCGTGGACACATCGGTTCAATCCGCCAGGCGCTACGCCACCCGAGTACGCGCTGTTCGATCAGATCTGGCTGTCGAACGCGCTCGCACCGCGTCTGCTGTCGGCACACATCGATCGGCGTACCCGGCACGGCGGAGATGGCTCCGATCACGATCCGGCGTGGGTGGTGCTCGACGTGTAGAGGCAATCAGAGCAGTCCAAGAAACGTTCGGGCGGGTCGCTCAGTCCGCCTTGGCCTGCTTGATCACCCATTCCGCCACTTCTGCGTGCGTGCCGAACCACACGTCCCCCTTCGACTGCGCGTGCCGGATGAGTTCCTCCACGATCCAGATGCGCGAGCGGTAGCCGACGATGTGCGGGTGGAAGGTGAGCTGGCACAGACCGCCTTCCTCGTAGGCGGCGTCGAACTCGCGGCGGAAGACGTCGAACACGTCGGCGGGCGGCGTGTAGGGACGCAGGCCCTGGAAGCGATGCATCATGAAATACACCGCATCGTCGCGCACCCACTCCACCGGCACCTCGACGATGCCGGTAGGCTCGCCCTCGAGCAGCAGCTCGTAGCAGTCCTCGTCGGCCATCAGGGAAGAGTCGTAAAGCAGTCCCATCTCCTTCTCGATGCGCAGCGTGTCGGGGCTGAAGTCCCATGAAGGCGTGCGCAGTCCCACCGGACGCACGCCGGTGATCTGCGTGAGCGTGTCGGCCGCACGCATCATCAGGTCGCGCTCGTCCTCGTACGGCAGGATCGAGTTCAGTTCGTGGATCCAGCCGTGGATGCCGATCTCGTGGCCCTCGGCCACGAGCGCCCGCTGCTCGTCAGGATAGGTCAGCGCAACGACCGCTGGCACGTAGAAGCTCGCGCGCACGTCGTACTTGCGCAGCAGCGCGACGATGCGCGGCACGCCGACGCGACTGCCGTACTGCCCCCAGGCCATGCGGCCGATCGACTTGCCGCCGTCGCGCAGCTCATTGGTCTCGTGATCCGAGTCGAACGACAGCGCCACGGCGCAGCGTGCGCCATTCGGCCAATTCTCCGGCGCGAGCCGCCTGCCCGCCCGCACCTGGTCGAGCAGCTTGCGCCAATGCGGTTCCGGCCACTGCCAGGGCTGGAGTTGTTCATCGCTCATCCCGGCTCTCCTTCTGATATTTCTGCCTGATGGCTTCGCCTCAGGCCAGTTCGTCGTGTGCAGTCTCGGGCAGCCTCAGGATCACCAGCGTGGACACGACCGCAGCGCCGATCACGTACCAGGTGGGCGACAGCGGCGAGCCGGTCCGCCCGATCAGCCAGGTCGCGATGAACGGCGCGAACCCGCCGAAGATCGCCACCGCCAGACTGTAGCCGGCCGACATCCAGGTCGAGCGCATGTGCGTCGGGAAAATCTCGGCGATCGCCGCCGGTCCCGGCCCCGAGAAGGCAGCGATCATCACCGCGAACAGCACCTGCATCGCCATTACGAGCGCCAGCGACCCCTGCGCGACCATCGTCTCGAACATGCCGTGCGACAGCAGGGCGAAGGCGAGGCAGCAGGCCAGCAGCAGCGGCTTGCGGCCGACG
>CAYLTE010000062.1:0-19596 GCA_964386195.1 uncultured Burkholderiales bacterium
AGCACCTGTCTGTAGACACCGCATCGCGCAGTGCCATCAAGAACCAACGCGCCAGATGCGTATGGTTTACCGGCCTCTCGGGCGCCGGCAAGTCGACCATAGCGAATCTGCTAGAGAAGCGCCTGCATGCAGACGGTCGGCACACCTATCTTCTGGACGGAGACAACGTCCGCCACGGCCTGAATCGAGACCTTGGTTTTACCGCAGCGGATAGAGTGGAGAACATCCGGCGTGCCGCGGAAGTCGCCAAGCTCATGGTGGACGCCGGGCTCATCGTGATCGTGTCGTTCATCTCGCCGTTTCGTGCGGAGCGACAGCTGGCGCGTAACCTGTTCGAAGCCGGCGAATTCATCGAAGTATTCGTCGACACCCCGCTCGTCGAATGTGAACGCCGTGACCCGAAAGGCTTGTATGCGAAGGCGCGTGCCGGGACACTGAAGAACTTCACCGGGTTCGACAGTGCCTACGAAGCACCGGATACCCCCGAGGTCCGTCTGTCGACGATCGGTCGGTCTCCCGAGGATTGTGTTGATACGGTCCTTTCCAGCCTGTGATGAGCGTGGATCCGCAGCTGTTGACCGCCGGGGCGCTGATCGGACTCGTCGTGGGGCTGACGGGCGTCGGCGGCGGCGCGCTGATGACCCCGGCACTGGTCCTGATCTTCGGGGTGGCGCCGATCACCGCGGTCGGCACCGACTTGTGGTTCGCGGCGCTTACCAAGGTTGCCGCCAGCCGGGTGCATTACCGGCGCGGGCTCATCGACGGGACGGTCGCGCGGCGACTGTGGGCCGGCAGTCTGCCTGGAGCCGCGATCGCGCTGGCCTGGCTTCACGTGTGGGGATCAGGCGCTCCGTCGGGCGGCGCTCTGCGCCTCGGAATCGGCATTGCGGTACTGATCACTGCGCTTGGGCTGCTGCTGCAGCCCACGTTGCTCGCGCTTGTCGCGGGCGGGTCCACGGATCCGAAACGTCCGCCTCCCTCCTTTCAGAAAGCTGCGACCGTTGCCGCTGGTGCTTTCGTCGGCGCGATCGTCGCAACCACGTCGGTCGGCGCAGGGGCCTTGGGGGCGGTGCTGTTGGCGGGCCTGTATCCGGTACGCCTGACACCGCCGCGCCTGATTGCCACCGACATCGTACATGCGATCCCGCTCGCGTTGCTCGCGGGTGTCGGTCACCTGATGCTTGGGAGCGTCGACGTCGGGCTGCTGGCCCAACTGCTTCTGGGATCGATACCGGCTGCTGTCGTGGGCGCGCTCCTCTGCGCGCATGCGCCGCATCCCGTTCTGCGCGTTGCCTTGTGTGCCACCTTGCTGGTGGCCGGAATCAAGCTCCTGGTTCCGGGGCAGGCATGAGCGCGAGGGGGTGCGTGCACATCGGATGGGCAACGGCCCCCAGACGAAGTGGTGGTATCTTCTCCCGAGCCGGCGCGGCCTCCTGCCAGGCCGAGATGCTCCGTACACCCGACCGCGATCGCAGGCAATGACCCAGCCAATCAGAATTGGACGATCCAGCGGCATCGGCGGCCTGGGCCTTCGAGAGGCGTGGGAGCGACGCGAGTTGCTGTACTTCCTCGTATGGCGTGACTTCAAGGTGCGCCACAAGCAGGCGCTGCTCGGCTATCTGTGGATGGTGATTCAGCCTCTTGGCCTGATGCTGCTCTACTCCGTGTTCTTCTCCCTGATCGCGAAGATTCCGTCCGAAGGCGTTCCCTATCCTCTGTATCTCCTGGCCGCGTTGGTTCCATGGCGCTTCTTCGCCTCCAGCCTGTCCACCGGGGCAAGCTCCGTGATGCGGGCATCCGCTCTGCTCAAGCAGGTTTACTTCCCACGAATCTATCTCCCCATCGCGGGTGTCATGACCGCAGCGGTGAACACGGCCGTTGCGTTCCTCGTCCTGCTGGGTGTCATGCTGTACTTCGGCATGTGGCCATCTGCCCGGGTCATTCTGGTCGTCCCGCTGTTGCTGCTCCTCGCGGCGCTGGGGCTTTCCCTTTCGCTGATCGCGGCCGCCCTGAACACTTACGTTCGTGACGTCGCACAGTCCATTCCGATCGTCGTACAGGGCTGGATGTACGCCTCGCCGGTCGTATATCCGCTGCACCTCGTGCCCGAGCCGGTGCGGGACATCTACGTCGTGAATCCGATGGTGGGCATCGTGCAGGGTTTTCGCTGGGCGACGCTGGGTGTCGGACCGAGCCCCTTGCCCCTGCTCGGGTTGTCCGCGGGGGTGACGCTCGTCCTGTTCGTCGTCGGCCTGCTGATGTTCCGCAGGTTCGATCGCAATTTTGCGGACGTGATCTGATGAGCGGTGACGTCGTCCTCAGGGCCGAGGGCCTGGGCAAGGAATACCGCATTCCCGGCGAGCAGGGGCGTGCCCGGAGCACCTTCAGGCGGGTACGCAGCCGGGCGCAGGCGCTCGTCAGGGGACGGATCGCCGAGGCCCTCGGAAGCGATGCGCGCTTCTGGGCGCTGCGCGACATTTCGTTCGAAGTGCGGCGCGGAGAGGCGCTGGGCATCATCGGGCGAAATGGTGCGGGGAAGTCGACACTGCTGAAGATCCTTTCACGCATCACCGAGCCGACCGAAGGTCATGCGGAGATTCACGGTCGCCTGGGCTCACTCCTCCAGGTCGGCGCTGGCTTCCACAACGAACTGACGGGACGGGAGAACGTCTTTCTGAACGGCTCAATCCTGGGCATGAGCGCCGTGCAGATCCAGCGCAGATTCGAATCGATCGTCGATTTCGCGGAGATCGGAAGGTTTCTGGACACGCCGATAAAGCACTATTCGAGCGGCATGCGGGTGCGGTTGGGCTTTTCCATCGCCATCAACCTGGATCCTGAAGTGCTGCTTCTCGACGAGGTGTTTTCCGTCGGAGATGCCGCGTTCCGACAGAAATGCGTGCAGCGCCTCTCCGTAGAGATCGGAAACGGGCGGACGGTTCTGTTCGTCAGTCACAACATGGAGCAGGTCCGCACGCTCGTGGATCGATGCATGGTGCTCGAGGCAGGACGGATCACCTTTCTGGGCGACCCTCAGGACGGCGTAGAGCGCTACATGCAGATGGCGGCCATGCAGCGCAGCGTCCTGAGTTTTCCAATGGAACGGGAATGCGCGGCCCAGGTGGAGCGCTGCTACGTCCGGGGCGAGTCGGGGGTGCCCACTGAACTGGCGCCGTTCAACCGCCCCCTGACGGTGCGCGTCGAGTTCATCGTTTACGAAGCAGATCCAGCCACCAGGTTGGGTGTCGTGGTGGCGTTCTGCAATGATTCCGGCCAGTTTCTCGCCCTGCTGTCGACCGACGACATGCCGGGAGCGCCGGCTTTTGCACGAGCGGGGCGGTACTACTTCGACGTGACTGTCCCGGCCTCGACCTTCAACCCGATCGAACTCACCGTTCGCCCTGCCATTTCCGCCAACGGTCGCGCGATACACAACCATCCTCGTTTTGGTCACGGCCTGGCGGTCTCGTTGATCGATCCCGAGAGCGACCGGACGATCAAGCGGGATGCCGGGAAGGGATCGGCTCTGCTGGCGATCGAATTGAAGGGAGAGTGTGGCGTGCTGAACGAGACACTTCCGGCTTTCGATAGGGGCGAACAGAGGGCCATGACCGACGGAGACATGGTATGAGCACGATCGTGGACGGTTCTAGTCTCCTCATCACTGGTGGTACCGGTTCCTTCGGCCGGGCTTTCGCGAGGCACCTCCTGACACATACGGGAGTGAGGAGGCTGGTGGTGTTCTCTCGCGACGAACTCAAGCAGTTCGAGATGGCGCAGGAACTCGCAGCGCTGGATGAAGGGCGGCTGCGCTTCTTCCTGGGCGACGTCAGAGACTACGATCGGCTGGAGATGGCGTTGTCCGGTGTCGACTTCGTGGTGCATGCCGCAGCGCTCAAGCAGGTACCCGCCGCCGAGTACAACCCGATGGAGTGTATTCGCACGAACGTTGTCGGGGCGGAGAACGTGATGCGTGCGTCCATACGTTGCGGTGTCAAACGCGTGGTTGCGTTGTCCACCGACAAGGCCGTGAACCCGGCCAACCTGTACGGCGCGAGCAAACTGGCCGCGGACAAGGTATTCGTCGCGGCTCACCATCTGGTTGGCGCACGCGATACTCGATTCGCCGTAGTCCGCTACGGGAACGTCATCGGTTCGCGGGGAAGTCTGGTGCCGCTCGTGCAGAAACTGGTCCGCGAGAACGCCGATTGCATCCCGGTCACGGACCCTCGCATGACGAGGTTCTGGATCACTCTTTCTCAGGGCGTCGAATTCACGCTGTCTTCTCTGGAGATGATGCGAGGCGGAGAGATCTTCACGCCGTTCATACCCAGCATGAAGGTGGTCGACGTCGTGCGGTGCCTGGCCCCCTCGGTCCCACTGCGCGAGATCGGAATCCGCCCCGGCGAGAAGCTGCACGAGACCCTGATTTCGTCGGACGATGCGCGTTGTTGCATCCGGCTCGAGGATCGTTTCGTCGTGGTGCCGGCCTGGCACCTGGAGCGCGTGAAGCAGCTGTGGCCCGAAGGGTCGCCGGTTGCCACGGACTTCGCCTACGCCAGCGATTCGAACGATTGGTGGCTGTCCCCGGAGCAGTTCCGTGCCTGGGTGGCTTTGCCCTCGTGAGCGGGAGAACCGGGCATGGATGGCTGGCAGACCCTGGCGGAGTTCGAAGCTTTTACGCGGGTGTTCGGGAACCGGGCGTGCGAGCCATGCGTGCATGCGCTGCGAAACCCTCTCATCCTGGGCGACTGGAGTTCCCGCTCCGAGGAAGCGGCTTGTATCTCGGGCGCCCGCAAGCGCTGGCGCGCGCCAACGCTGCGCTCCGCGGACCTTTCACAGGGCGCCTGCGACGTTCTCATCTACTGCTCGAGTGACAAGCCGAGCGTACAACCCGCGATGAGCCGGCTCGCGCGCCGCCTGGGCGATTCCGGATTCCGGATCTGCCTGTGGGGACCGACGGGGCTGACGTGGTACTCCCGGGAGGTGGCGCAGCCTCGCGCCACGGCAAGCGTCTACGGCTCCCTTTCGTGGCAGGATCTGGCGGTCGCCGGATGGTGGGCATGTCGGACTTACGCCGAAGCACGCATGAGCGGCGAGGCGCTCGCTGCACGCCTGGCGCGTCGTCCTGGGCGCTTGCTATGCGAAATGGCCGCAAGCCGCAGTGACAGCCGGCTTGCGCGGATGGTGCTTGCGCATCTGTCTCCTGCATTCGTGCTCACCAACGGCGAGCAGACCCGAATGGGAGTGATGCTCACCGGCCAGGCACGAAGGCAAGGAGTGCCGGTCGCCTGGTTCTTCAACGAGTGGCCGACCTGGCAGATGGCGCCGATTCTCTCCGACGAGGTGTGGGTCTGGAACGAGTGGGTGCGCGACGCGATCGTGACGATGCCATGGTGCAATGGGCGCGGGCCACGGGTGGAGGTGATCGGGATGGCACAGCTCGACTGCATGCAGGACCAAGCCTCGGATCGAGGCGAGCCCGAGCTGAAGCTGCCTGAGAAGCCGACGCTCGTTTTCGTATCCGAACACATTCCAGCGTATGCCCATCACAACGGCGAGGCGACCCGTGCGGCGCTCGGATGGATCGGTCGAACGGCAGCAGCGATGCCCGATTGGAACTTCCTGGTGAAGCCGCGCCCCTATCACGCCAACGCTGCCCTTCCGGGCGAGGCCATGCTGGAACGGCTGCCCAATGTCCGCATCCTGAGGGACGAGGAATCGATGTCGCGGATCCTGGCGGCGCCGCAGGTGCGAGCGATGGCAGCGCTTTCGTCCTCCGCGCTTCTCCTGGCGGCGGCGACCGGGCGCATCGCTCTGCGCATGGCTGTAGACGTCACCACGTTCCCGATTCGCGCGCTCGACCAAGCCGTCGTGCGCGTGGACTCGGCGGAAGCGCTGATCGCGGCGCTGGAGGGCGAGGCGCAGCCGACGAACGCGGCGGCGTTTCCGTACCAGGGGAAAGTGTTGGCGCGCATGCATGCATTGTGCATGGAACGCGCGCGATCTCGGCTACGGGTGGCACAGGCATGATTCACTCGCTCCAGGACAGGCTCGTGCGCGATCTGGATGGGAGCGCTATCGTCATCACGGGAGCCAGCGGATTCCTCGGCGGGCACCTCTTGCGTGTAACAGATGGGGTCGACCAGGTTGTGGCCGTTACCGGCCGCAATGCCGTGGCGGCGTCGAACGCGCACGTATGCAGCCTGGATCTGACCGATCGCGCCGCGGTCCACGATGCTCTCGAATCCATCCGCCCGGCGGTGATCCTGCATGCGGCGGCGGAGACGCGCGTCGATTTCTGCGAAGCGAGTCCCGAGCAAGCGGTTGCAGGCAACGTCGACGCGACTGCCGCCCTCGTGGACTGGATACGCCTGCGCAGTCCAGGAACGCGCTTGGTCTACGTGTCGACCGATCAGGTCTACGAGGGCAAGGGTCCTCACGAGGAAGCATACGTCCATCCGGTCAATGTATATGCCATGAGCAAGCTGGCCGCTGAGCACGTTGCAGCCGCCTGTCCACGTCACCTGGTGGTGCGCACGAACTTCGTCGGTTGGTCCGCGCATGGCAGGGGCCTGGCGGAGTGGTTGGTGCAGTCGCTGCAGGCAGGGCGGGCGGTCACGCTGGTCGACGACGTGGTGTTCAATCCCCTGGAGGCGGCGTGTCTCTCCCGGCTCATGATCGAGCTCGTCTGTGCCGGCGCGAGCGGTATCGTCAATCTTGGCGCCTCCGGTGAGCCATGGTCGAAAGCCCGGTTCGGTTTCGAGCTTGCCAGGCGGTTGGATCTCGACTTGACCCTGGTCAGCGTCGCATCATTGGACGCGCTGCGTCTGCCGGCCAGGCGGCCCAGGGACATGTCCATGGCCGTGGGGCGCTGCGAGCAGCTGCTCGGCCGGGCGATGCCCTCCATGGACGAAGTGATGGAACAGCTGCTGCAGTCCCGGGGTCCGGGACGATAAGAGAACTCGGTGCGGGAGTCAGACCACATGACATCGGACATTCGAATCGGCGATCGAATGATAGGGGGCGACCGCCCCACCTATTTCATTGCCGACATTGCGGCAAATCACGACGGCAATCTGGAACGCGCCAAGGCGCTCATTCATCTGTGTGCGGAAGCCGGAGCCGATGCAGCCAAGTTCCAGAACTTCGAGGCGCGCAGCATCGTCTCCGATGCAGGTTTCCGGCAGCTTGGCAGCATGGCGCATCAGGCCAGGTGGAGCAAGTCGGTATTCGAAGTGTACGAGGATGCGACCCTCGATCTCGAGTGGACCGAGACGTTGAGGCAGACTTGCATCGAGGCGGGGGTCGAGTACTTGACCACGCCTTACGCTTTCGACCTCGCCGACCGTTTGGCGCCCTACGTCAGGGCATGGAAGATCGGTTCCGGGGACATCACCTGGATCTCCTTCATAGAGCGGCTCGCGCGAGACGGCAAGCCTCTGCTCATTGCCACCGGTGCATCCGACATGATGGACGTCGAGCGTGCGGTTTCGGCGGCGAGGCAATACAACGAGCAGATCGTGCTGATGCAATGCAATACGAACTACACCGCCGATCCCGAAAACCTTCGCCATGTTTCCCTGAACGTTCTCAAGACCTATGCGGCGCGGTTTCCTGGCCTGGTTCTAGGGTTGTCCGATCACACTCCGGGGCATGCGACCGTGCTGGGCGCCGTTGCGCTTGGTGCACGCGTGGTCGAGAAGCACTTCACCGACGATGTGAACAGATCCGGGCCGGACCACGCGTTTTCGATGGATCCCCGCACGTGGCGCGAGATGATGGACCGAACGCGCGAATTGCAAGCGGCGCTGGGAACCGCCGAGAAGCGCGTGATGGACAACGAGATCGAGTCCGTTGTGGTCCAGCGGCGCGCGTTGCGCGCGGCGCGCGCCATTCCTGAGGGAACAGTGCTGTCTGAGGCGGATGTCGTGCCGCTGAGGCCATGTCCGTCCCATGGACTTGCGCCCTACGCGATCGATCAGGTGTTGGGAAGGCGCGTCCGACGCCCAGTCGCGCTCGGCGAATTGCTCACGCCCGCCCTGTTCGAATGAGTGAGCATGCCGGCCGTGCCGCGGTTGTCGTCCCCGCGCTGAACGAGGAGTCGACGCTGCGCAGGGTCATCGAAGCGCTGGACGCCGCCTGGGACGTCGTCGTGGTGGATGACGGCTCCACCGACGCCACGGCGGAAGTCGCGCGGGCATCCGGTGCTCACGTCCTTCGCCACGAGCACAATCGGGGATACGACTGTGCGCTGACGAGCGGTCTCGAGTACGCGAGGCGAACGGGGTACGGCTGTGCGGTGACAATAGATGCCGACGGCCAGATCGCCCCCCAGCTCGTCAGTCGCGTGCTGACACGGCTCGCCTCCGGGGATGTCGATCTCGTCCTCGGCAGACGTGAGCACAAGGCGCGCTGGTCCGAGTCCGTGTACTCAGCCTACACGCGCTGGCGCTATGGAGTCGCCGACATACTGTGTGGTCTGAAGGGATACCGCCTTGCGGCCTTTCGTGCGCTTCCGGACCTGAACATGCGCGATTCCATTGGCACCGCCGTGGCCCTCTCCGGGCTGCGGGCAGGATTGCGGTGGGAGGAGGTCGCCGTCCCGACAAGCCCTCGAGTCGGCGCGTCGCGCTTTGGCGACGGGCTGCGCAGCAATCTACGCATCCTGCGTGCGATGATGCGTACGGTTGCCATCGATCTGGGTATCAAGCGCACGGGCTCGTCATGACGCGAACGGTCGCGATCGTCCAGGCGCGCATGAGTTCAACGCGCTTGCCGGGAAAGGTGATGCTCCCACTCGGTGGATTGCCGATGATCGATCGTGTTCTGACCCGGCTGCGCCGCTGCCGCCTGCTCGATGCGGTGCATGCGGCGCTGCCTCGGGGACAGGCTCAGCAGCCGCTGATCGATCATCTGATCGCAGGCGGCACGGCGTTCACACTCGGGCCGGAAGAAGATGTACTGGCGCGAACGCTTGCGGCCGCGGTCGCTGCCGGGGCTGACGTGGTCGTCCGGGTCACATCCGATTGCCCGTTCATCGAACCGGAAGTGGTCGATGCAGTGATTGCGGCCCGACGAGCCGGATCCTTCGATTACGCCCGTACGGCAATGGAGCGCGGATTTCCTTTGGGATACGATTGCGAGGCGTTCACCCTGCGCAGTCTCGAAACCGCCCACCGTGAGGCAAAGGATCCCTACGAGCGCGAGCATGCGACGCCTTTCATCTGGCGGCGGCCGGACCGATTCTCGACGGTCATTCTCGATCACGAGCCGGATCGCAGGCACTGGCGTCTGGTGATCGACACGCAGGAGGACTATCGAATGGCAGCCGCGGTGTACGAGGCGCTGCAAGGCGTTTCCGGCATGTTCGGGTATGCGGACCTGCAGAGGCTGTTTTCGGCGCGCCCGGATCTCCTGGCGATGAACGAACGGGTCCGGCAGACACCCTATCGCCGTTGAAAGGCATTCAAGTGACGAGCAGACAGCTGAGTGAGTGGAAAGGCGGGTTCGGCGACGACTACATCGCGCGCAACCCATCGACCGAGGAAGGCGTTCGACGCCGGGCATCGGCTTTCGCTCAGATGCTGCGGCCCCTCGCTCAGGAGCCGCCGGCGACCATACTCGAGGTCGGCGCGAACATCGGCCACAACCTCAGGGCGCTTCAGCGGATCAGTTCAGCGCAGCTGATGGCGGTGGAGCCGAATGCGGCTGCAAGGCAGCACCTTCTCGACGGCGTGCTTCCGGCTGCGTGCGTGTACGACGCATCCGCGGAGCAGCTCCCGCTTGCCGACTCGAGCGTGGACCTCGTCTTCACCTGTACCGTCCTGATCCACCTTCCTGACGCCGAACTGGCCAGGGCGTGCGACGAGATCGTCCGGGTCGCGCGTCAGCACATCCTACTGATCGAATACTTCTCTCCGCGCAACGAGACGGTTTCCTACCGCGGGCACGGCGACATGCTATTCAAGCGCGATTACGGGGGCATCTTCATGGACCGCCACCCCTTGCGACTGCTCGACTACGGATTTTTCTGGAAGCGCGTGTCGGACCTGGACGACGTGAACTTCTGGTTGCTGGAAAAGTGAACGACAGTTCGTACCTTCCGGACGGTGAAGTGATGGATCTGTTGGCGGATCTCTTTCCGATCTGTCGCAGCATCACCGGAGACGGCGTCCGACGAACGCTACGCCGGTTGCAGGCGGTCGCCGAGTTCGACATTGTCGAGATTCCGTCCGGCACGCAAGCCTTCGACTGGGAGGTTCCGCCCGAGTGGAGGGTGCGCGCCGCCTACGTAGCCCGCGGCGACGGCAGCAGAATCGTGGACTTTCAGGACAATAACCTGCACCTCGTCGGCTACAGCGTCCCGTTCAGGGGGACGGTCGACTTCCCGACCCTGTTCCAGCACCTGCACAGTCTTCCCGAGCGGCCCAACGCAATCCCGTACCGAACCTCGTATTACCGCCGCGACTGGGGGTTCTGCATGGCCCACAACCAGCTCACCGCCCTCGACCCGTCCGCACGCTACGAGGTCGTGGTGGACACCGAGCTGTTTCCGGGCGCATTGACGCTGGGCGAGGCGATCCTGACAGGCGATTCGGGGCACGAGTATCTCGTGCACGCCTACTGCTGCCATCCGTCAATGGGCAACGACAATCTATCCGGCATGGTGCTATGGGCCCTGCTCCTGCGGCAACTGCGGGACTGCAGGCACCGGCACACGTACCGGTTCGTCATCGCTCCCGAGACCATCGGCACGCTCGCCTACCTGTCCCGGTGCGAACGGCAGATGACGAACGTGGACGGAGCCTTCGTGCTTTCCACAGTCGCCGGCCCCGGAACCTTCCGGCTGAAGGGCAGTTTTCTCGGCTCGTCGAGCGTGGACCGGGCTGCACGCCTTGCACTCGCGTCCAGTGGAGAGGAGTTTTCCGAGCGCGCGTTCGACGTATTCGGCAGCGACGAGAGACAATACTCCTCGCCTGGCTTCAGGATTCCGGCGGTTACCATCTCGCGCAGCCAGTATCACGAGTACCCGGAATACCACACGTCGGATGACGATCTCGCGTTCATCAGCGTCGATTCGCTGTCGCGATCCCTGAAGGCATACCGCTACGCGATCGACGTTCTCGAGCACGACGCGGTGCCGAGATCGCTGGCGCCTTGCGGAGAGCCGATGCTCGGACGCCGTGGACTCTATCCGCAACTGGGCGGCGCGTCGCACGTGAGCGGCGAGTCGACCGATCGGGATAGGCTCAGTGCAATCCTCTGGACGGCGTTCTCAGCGGACGGCTCAGTGCGGCTCTCCGAGATCGCTGAACGTCGCAATCTCAATTTCGACGACGTGCTGTTCGCCGCGCGGGAACTGAAGCGTCAGGGGCTGGTAGAGCTCGAAGCCTGCCGCAAGGAGCGACTCTGAAGATCGCGATCCTCTGCGGAGATCACACGCGCCACCGCTACGTGTGTTCTCGCGTGGCACAACAGATGCAAGTGTCGTCGATCGTGCTCCAGGGCCGCGAACCGATGATTGCCGATGTGCCCGCCGAACTTCCCGAAATCGATCGACGCAACACCATTCGGCATTTCGAAGACCGTGTGGCGACGGAGCGCGCCTACTTCGGCAGCCCGGACTTGCCCGACTGTCCCGTACTGCAGGTCGACGCAGCGGCCGTGAATTCCGCGGAGACACTCGGGTTCATCCGCGATGCCCGTCCAGACGCCGCGCTCGTGTTCGGAACCCAATTGCTGGACGACGCGCTACGCTCTGCGCTGCCCGCCTGTACGATCAATCTGCACCTCGGGCTGTCTCCCCGGTACAGGGGTGCGGCGACCTTGTTCTGGCCATTCTATTTCCTGGAGCCCGCCTGGGCCGGGGCCACCTTTCATTTCCTAACCGCCCAAGCGGACGCTGGAGACATCGTCCATCAAGTCTGCCCGAAGCTCGAACGAGCCGATGGCATCCACGACGTCGGCTGTCGGACGGTTCTGGCCGCGGCGGACGCTGCAGTCCGGCTCTTGCGCAGGTATCAGGTGCACGGACGCCTCGAGGCGTCAGCGCAGCGCGGCGGCAGGAATTTCCGTGCGCGCGACTTCCGCCCCTGCCACCTCAGGGTAATCTATCAACTCTTCGACAACGACCTCGTCCGGGCATTCATCGACGGGGAACTGGAACCGAGTCTCCCGTCCCTCGTTGCCCATCCTGGATTGGACGCATGAATCTTCGAAGCCGATTGGAGACATCGGGACTGAGCATCGGCGAGCTCAGGGTGCGGTACGCCGCCGGAGACAACATCTTCAGCATGGTGTACGAGCGCACGCGCGACGAGGAACTGGCGGTGCTCCTGTCCTATGAGCTCCAGGCCGGCAGCTATGTCTCAGCAATCGACGGCGACAAGAACACTGCGGTGTTTCGGGCCTCGATGCGCCAGTTCGGAGCCCTCTTTGCAAAGCTCGCGCCGCGCTCCATTCTGGAAGCAGGAGTAGGTGAGGCGACGACGTTGGCGCACGCCGTCGCGCAGATGCAGGAGCAAGGCCATCGCGCGCAGTGGGTCGGGGGGTTCGATATCTCGGTCTCGCGCCTGTTGCACGGGTTGAGGTATTGGAGATCGAAGCACTGCGATTCGCCCTGTGAACTGTTCTGCGCTCGCCTGAACCAGATACCGATCGAGGCGGATTCCATCGATCTGGTCTTCACCTCTCACGCGCTTGAACCGAACTTCGGTCTCGAAGGCAAGCTGATTTCCGAGCTCTACAGGGTGGCACGCCATTGGCTCGTCCTGCGCGAGCCGAGCTTCGAGTTGGGGGACGAGCACACGCGCGCGCACATTCGAAAGCATCGCTACGTCGAGAACGTAGTGGGCGCAGTGAGAGACTTGGGCCTCGAGGTCGAGGAGCACCGTCTATGGGGGTACGACTTCAATTCGGCGAACCAGACGGCGGTGACGGTCATCCGCAAGCAACCTTCGTCGGCGTCCAAGGGCTGGCGAGGCATGCGGTTCACGAACCCGCGTACCGGTGGCGCTTTGCAGGATCGCGGAGCCTATTTGTACGACGAAGCCGCCGGAATCGCCTTTCCATCCATCGAAGGCGTCAGGTGCCTGCTCAGTGAGCACGGCATCGTGTGCGCGAATCTGCCGGCGTGACGCGATGCACAGCGCCTGCCGTCTCTCGGTCAGCGGTTCGCTCCAGGCGCGGTTCCTGGGAGACCTCGTGCTCGAGGTCGGTGTGCGGGAAGAGTGGACCGAGATTTCGGTCATGCATGGCACGAGGCGCATTCCGGCCACGCGCGACGAGTGCCGAGGATGGCCAATCGGCGGGGGGACCGCACTTTGGCGGTTTCCACTGCTCGGCCTGCCGACCCGCAGCGCGCTGCGCGTGTGCATCGGATCGGGCAATGGCGCGGAACTGGGGCGGATAGAGATCGAACGGCCTCCGCTGGAGGTGGCGTGCAGGCCGATCTTGAATCCGCTGATGGTGACATCCGTGGGCCGCAGCGGATCCACTTTGCTGATGCAGTACCTGGCGCAGCATCCGGCGGTCGTCGTACGCGACGTCTATCCGATGGAAGCGACGATCGCGAGAAAGATCTTCACTCGGCTGCCCGAGCAGTCCTTGAACGAGGCGTGCCAGCCCGCACGCGCCAGTCTGGACGGCGAACGCTTGTCGGAGTCCATGCGTCGAGCAGGCGAGCGCGCGCTCCTGGAAGCCGCGGCCGCGTACACCGACATCGCCGAAATCCAGGGCCGTGCCCCGCACACCGTGCACTTCTACGCGGAGAAAAACCTCTCGCCCGAGTGGCTGGTGTGGGAGATGTGCCCGTCAGCGCGGGAAATCGTCCTCGTGCGAGATCCGCGCGACATGATCTGTTCGTCGCTTGCGTTCAACGCGAAACGTGGCCGAATCGCCTTCGGCAGACAGGACGTGGACACGGATCTCGAATATGTCGCCCATCGCGCGTCCATGGCCCGCCCCTGGGTGATCGAGCCCTGGAGTGATCGGAAGGAGCGAATACACCTTGTACGTTACGAGGATCTCGTCGCATGCCCGCACGACACCCTTCGCGGCATCTTCGACTACCTGGGGATGGATGGCTCGGCAGCGGTTGTCGAGCAGCTCGTCGATGCCGTAACGGGCAGCAGCGAGATCCTGGAGCGGCATGGGACCTCCGGGTCCGCACTCGCGTCAGTCGGAAGGTGGCGCCACGACCTCACGCCTGAACTCGCCGACGCGTGCGAGCGGGAGTTCGTTGACTACATGAGTCTATTCGGATACGTTCGATCGCATTGAGCAGGTCCGATGCAGCTGCGCGCTGCGGCTTCGTCGGCATGCGTCCAGGCTGTTTCCCATGGCATCTTCCCGACGCCCGCCTCAGAAGAACAAACACAAGGCCCGCATGAACGAAAGGACCGTTTGTATCGGCTTGCCGATCCACAATGGTGGTTCCACCCTGCGCCAATCGGTCGAGTCGATACTGGCGCAGACGCACGCGGATTTTCACCTCGTGCTGCTCGACGACGCCTCCACCGACGAGTCGGCGCAGATTGCCGCCGGGTACGCAAGTAGTGATGCGCGCGTGTCCTTTCACGTCAACAGGACACGGACTGGGCTGATCGACGCGTGGAAGCGCGTTGCTGAACTCAGTCGGACGCATCGCCCCACGTGGTTCGCATGGTTCTCCGACCACGACTGGGTCGACTCGGAGTGGCTGGCTCGGCTGCTCAGCACTGTCGCGGCGGAGCCGGGTATCGTGCTTGCCCACGGCTGCGTCAGGCAAATGCTCGAACCGGAAGGCAGGACGATGGAGGGCGGGCCCGGTCTCGACACGCGGTCTCTGAACCGGTACGAGCGACTGCGTGCGGTAAGCCTCGCCCCGTTTGGGGCGGGTGATGCCGTTTACGGGTTGATCCGATACGCGGCGCTCGACGCGTGCGGCATCTTTCCGCGAGAGATCCTGCCTGACCGGCTGCTCGTTTCCGAACTGGCGCTACACGGGGCCATAGCCTTTGACCCAGGCGCCATTCGCTATCGACGAGTCTACGCGGCCGATCGCAAGGGCACGGAGATGATCGCCCGCCAACGGCGAACGCTGGTGGCAGATGGAGACGAGTTGCGCTGTCCGCATCTTTCCCATTGCACCTACTTCCTTCGCCGGCTCACGGCCGTGTGTGACGCGCACCCCGAGAGAGCTCTGGAGCGCATCTACCACGCGTTGTCATACTTTCACCGCCATTACTACAAGTATGCGCAGGAATGCCAGGAAGAGCTTCAAACAAGCGGAGGTTGCGAAACCCTGCGCGAAGTCCACGAGTTCGTTCATAACGTCGGCGACCGCAATTGGAGGGTGTTGGGCACGGACTACATCGGCATGCTCGAGAAGGTCAAGCAGACGAAGGCGCGGGTGGACAAGTACAGGCAGGCTTACGAGGCCGTGCGTGCGGCCAATCAAGAACTCGAGCTCGAGCGCGAGCGATTGCTCGCGCGCATCCGGGATCTTGAGGACGCCGCGCAGGACCGGCGAGGCGAGTGCATGTAGGGAGGCGATGAGTCGAATGCGGACGTTCATGTGCATGTGCGGTCGGGGATCGTGACGATGCTCCTCTCCGTCATCATCTGCACTTACAACCGCGAAGCCCTACTGGGGAATTGCCTTGACGCGCTCGCAGAGCAGATGGTCGCTCACCAGTCGACAACCGAGGTGATCGTGGTCGACAACAACTGCACCGACGGGACTAGGGGAATGGTGCGGCAGCTGATGTCCCGGTTCCATTGGATCAGATACGTCCACGAATCCAAGCAGGGTCTCTCGAACGCGCGCAACTGTGGCGCACGCGAGGCGCGAGGCGAGTACTTGTGCTATCTCGATGACGACGGTAAGCCGGGTGTTGGGTATCTGGACAGCCTCCACGCGTCGCTCGCGCAGCAGGCCCCGGACATCATGGGTGGGCCCATCTACCCTTACTACACGAGTCCGAAGCCGGCTTGGTTTCCGGAGGCGATCGAGATTCGCAAGCACGCCGAGCAAAGCGGCTACTCTGCGGGCTCGATAAGCGGTGGCAACTTCGTTATTCGCGCGCGGCTACTGAGCGAGCTTGGCATGTTCTCGCCCGATCTTGGGATGGTCGGCGGCAAGGTGCGGCTCGGGGAGGAGCGGGCAGTGCTGGAGGAATACCGCGCGCGTACTCCGAGCGGGCGTCAACGGGTCTACTATTCCATGGATTGCTTCATCTATCACCATGTGCCCGCGGAGAAGATGCGCGTCTCCTACCTGCTCAAGCGAGCGTATTTCAGCGGCCGCGCGAGCGTTCGTGTGAAGAAGGAACGGCCCAGAAGCCTGCCGCGGCTGGGGATCAAGCTGGTTCGCACTCTCGTAAGTCTTCCTGTCTTGTATCTGGCGAGCCGTGGTGGCAGTCAGGAACTTGCCATGGCGGCACATCGCGCGGCGGTTCTGGCTGGAAAAGTCTCCCAGCACGCACAGAATCTCGTCTGGCGCCCCTCGTATCTTGAGCGTCGCATACGTGCCTCGTGACGTCTGCAACGCAGTGAGGATATCGCCGCCTCGATCCTTCGCCCGCGATGGTATCGCCTTCAATGTCGTCGAATCTGCCTGTGCTTAGGGCCGCGAAGCAGACGCTCAAGGCGCTAAAGCGCTCGTTCGTCGATCGCGATCCTCTGATCTCGCGGCTCGAGTCCGAGCGGGCGCTGTGGCAGGACCTGCGAACGAGAGCAGCAGGGCATTCTGTACTGATCGCTTCGAGCATGGCCTGCTACAACCACGCTGCGGTGGTCGAACGCGCTCTGGCTGTTGCTCTCACGGCGCGAGGAGCAAAGGTCGATTTCCTGCTCTGCGATCGCGCTCTGCCCAGTTGTCAGATGACCAAGATCGACAACGCGCCGCCCGATCGCTTGCTCGCTCTGGACGATACGCCGCGCTGCGACGACTGCATGAGCGACTTGAGGCATCTGTTCGTGCCGATGGGACTCGACGTTAGAACGTTCGGGCAGTATTTGTCCCCTGAGCGGCGCCGTCAGGCCTGGGCGCTCGCCAACGAGATCCCGGCCTCCGCGATCAGGTCGTACGTCGAAGGTGGGATGAGCATCGGAGAGCATGCCTACGCTGGCGCGCTTCGCTACTTCGCGGCCGGTTCACTCGCCGGGCAGGAGCGGGGAGAGGGAATTCTGCGCCGGTTCTTCCACTCCGCCTTGCTGGCGGCAGCTGCCATGCGCGGCCTGCTTTCTGATCAGGCCTACGATGTCGTAGTGTTTCATCATGGCATCTACACGCCGCAGGGCATCGTCGGGGAGGTCTGCCGAGCTCAGGGGATACGCGTCGTCAACTGGAATCCGTCGTATCGAAGCGGAACGTTCATCTTCAGCCATGGCGACAGCTATCATCGCACGATGATCAGTGAGCCCGTCTCCCATTGGGTGGGCCTGAAGTGGAGTTCCGGCCTCGAGAGATTGACCATGAGCTACTTGTCCAGCCGACGATCCGGGTCCCAGGACTGGATCTGGTTCCACGAGAAGGACAAGCAAGTCACGCATGAGGAAGTGGGGGCAGGGCTGGATATCGACTGGAGCCGGCCTTGCATCGGGCTGCTGACCAACGTCATGTGGGATGCGCAGCTGCACTATCGGGGCAATGCCTTTCCAGACATGCTCGCCTGGCTCGAGCATACCGTAAGACACTTTGCCGCGAAGCCGGACCTGCAGTTGATCGTGCGCATCCATCCCGCGGAGATCAGCGGATTGGTCCCTTCCCGCCAGCGGGTGGCGGATGAGCTGAAGTTGCGATTCCCCGAACTGCCGCCCAACGTGGTCGTGGTCCCGCCGGAGCATCCAGCCAGCACCTATGCGCTGATGGAGAAGTGCGACAGCGTGCTCATATTCAACACCAAGACCGGAATCGAACTGACCTGCCTTGGAATACCAGTCATCGTGGCAGGGGAGGCGTGGATCAGGGGAAAGGGTTTCTCGATCGATGCCGCATCAGCCGAAGAGTACGAAGGCATACTGGGTCGACTGCCACTCGGGCGCCGGCTGAGCGAATCGCAAGTGGAACTGGCGAAGCGATACGCCTTCCACTTCTTCTTTCGGCGCATGCTGGAGCTACCATTCATCCGCTCGCCGAGCAGGTTCGTGTTCTCGATCGAGATCGAGTCCATCCTGGAACTGGGCGTCGGGCGCCATCCAGGACTGGACGTGGTCTGCAACGGAATTCTGCGCGGAGATCCGTTCGTGGATCGCTACGAATCGCGTGCGGCGTCGACCTTGGCCGTGTGACCGATGGCCGTGCCACGCATTCTGCTTCTCGTCCCCGAAACATCCGAGGATGCATCCTTGGCGCATCACGGCAGCAGCAAGGACGTGGCATGCCTGGAGTACTACCTGACGATGCGCCACGTGGATTTCACGCGTGAGGCGCTTCCGAGGCAGACACCGAAGCTTCTCGCAAGCCTGAAGTGCATCCCGGCCGCAAGCTTCGACGTGATCATCCTGAGCCTGCCTGGCTCCCATCCGCGTGCGCTGCTGCGCCTACGCAGGGCTGCTCCGCACGCCCTAATTCTGTTCCGCGCACACAACGCGGAGTTTCTGCACAGGTTCGACTGGATGACTGCTTCCCCCGGATTTCGCGGCAAGCTCAGGCTGGCCACGCGGGCTTTTTTCGCGCTGCTCGGAGACCTGATCACCGTGTGGTTCGGGTGCGATAGGGTGCTGGCGATCAGCGAGGACGATGCGCGTCGCTATTGGACGCGCTTGGGGCGGTCCAGGCGCATCGTCGTTTCCCCTTACTTCGACACCAGACCGCCCGCTCGCGTCGGCGCGAGCAAGGCGCTGCTGTGCGTCGGATTGGGCGCCGTACTGCGCAATCCGATCATCGACGATGCCTCCGGGAACTTCTTTCGTCTCGTGAGTCAACTGCAGGGCCGGATGCCGGAATGGCACTTTGCCTGCACTGGTGACATCCACCCTCGCGCAGCGGTGCCGGCTCGCGTTCAACGGCTCGGCCTGCTCGATTCCCCGCACGCTCTTCTCGAAGGCGCGAGGGCGGTCGCGGTTCTGACCGACCTGGGGCGCGGCTTCAAGACCAAGATCCTCGACGCGGTCATGGCGGGCTGCTGGGTCCTGGTACCGCGAAGACTGTATCTGCGTCTGCCGGATCCGGTGAAGCCCTTCTGCCGCGTCGTAGATCCCGACTCGGTCGAGGATTTCGAGACTAAACTGGCAGAGTGCGGCAGGACACTGCCGTACGGCGAGGCGAACGAGGTGCTGCGCACCTGTGCCTTCGATGCGTTGGATGCCGTGCTCGCCTTGCACGAGGGTCGGAGCGAGCGGGCGCCAGGGTTGGCTGAACTGAAGTATCGTGATCAGGTGAACGATGAAGCGACTCTTCGAAAGATTCGTCAGGAGTGATCCCGCCCAGTCGGTCCAGAGCCGATCGTCTCCGCGCCCCGGCAAATGGGACAAGCATTTCCGGGAGTGGATCGATCAGGCGCGCTCGGCCGGGAAGGACCCCAACGACCTGGGAGACGAAGCTTGGGCGAACGACTATCTCGATCGCGCCTTGCCAACGTTCTATCTGCCGTATGTGCGCGAGGACGG
>CAYLTE010000063.1:0-19485 GCA_964386195.1 uncultured Burkholderiales bacterium
TGCGAACGCATCGAACACCCGCTGCTGGGCCTGCGCGTCGATGCCGATGCCCGTGTCGATCACCTCGAAGCGCAGCCTGTGTTGGCCGGGACCTGCTGTCTGCCCGGCGCGCACGGCGATCGACACCTGCCCACGCTGCGTGAACTTTACGGCATTGCCCAGCAGGTTGGTGAGCACCTGACGCAGGCGCACGCCGTCGCCCAGCCAGCGTACGGGCAGGTCGTGCGGTACCCCGCACAGCAGTTCGAGCCCCTTGCCCTGAGCACGCTCGGCAAGCGAATGGGCGACCGCCTCCACCGTCTCGCGCAGATCGAACTCGCAGGGCTGGATGACGAGCTTTCCTGCTTCGATCCTCGAGAAGTCGAGGATGTCGTTGATGACGCTCAGCAGCGCGCTCGCGGATTCCTGGATGGTGACCGCGCAGTGGCGCTGGTGCGGGCTCAGCGCGGTCTTGAGCAGGATCTCGGACATGCCGAGCACGCCGTTGAACGGCGTGCGGATCTCGTGGCTCATGTGCGCGAGAAACTCGGACTTGGCGCGATTGGCCGCCTCGGCCGCTGCACGCGCCTGCTCGAGCTGCATGTGCGCTTCCTGCAGCTCGGACATCATCATGCCAGCGTTGACGATCGCATCGGCCTGAGCATTGGCAAGCTCGTCTGCGCGCTGCCTGGCGCTCGCGACTGTCTCGCGCAGCGTCGCCAGGATCGCGGCCATTTCGACGCCCGCTTCGCCAGCCATCCCCCTGGCGATGTCCTGGAGCTGGTCTAACAGGTCCTCGACGTTGCTCATGCGGACGATGTCGTTGCGCTGGCGCTTCAAGCCTTGCGGCGGATGCTGGCGTGGATGATGCCGCCCGTGCTGTGGAGCTCCAGCAGCACGTGTCCCGTGCGCCGGCACCACGCCTTGACGTCGAGCTCGAACGCCGGGTCGTCGCTGCGCGCCTCGAGCTCGCCGCCCTCGCCGAGCTGCCGGATCCGGGCGTTCAGCTCGACGATCGGGCCCGGACACTTCATGCCCGTCAGGTCGACGATCTTGCGTTCGTTCATGATTGCCTCCCCACCGATTCCGACGTCCACGTCATACGAACAGCGTCACGTTGCCCTCGGCCGCCATGTCGACGAACTGCGTGGCGCCGCAGATCCTGAGCTTGGGATAGTCGATCAGTTCCTCGGCCCGGATGCCCATCAACTCCATGGACATGCCACAGGCCAGGATCTCGACACCGCAGGCTTCGGCCATCTCCATCAGCGCGCCCAGATCCGGAATGCGCTTGCGTCGCATCTCGGCAAGGATCATCCGGCGACCGATTCCACCCATGTCCAGCCGCGACAACGGCAACCGTCCCGGCCCGGACGGCAGCAGCCACCCGAAGATCCGCTCCTTCAGGCGCTTGCCGCGCGTCCTGGAAGCCGGCCTGCGCAGCAGCGCGGTGCCCCAGAAGGTGAAAAACATGCCTACGCGCAGTCCGCACGCCGCCGCCGAGTTGGCGATCGAGAACGCCGCGATCAACCGGTCCATATCGCCGCTGAACACACAAAGCGTGACCCCGTTGCGATCCGTCAGGCGTGCCACCTCCTGTTCCAGCGCGGCGACTCGACGTTCCAGGGCTTCCTGGAATTCATCTGGCTGCGAACGGGTGGCGGCGCGGGGCGGAACGTCGTGGTCGAACATGATTGGCTTGCTCAGGGGACGAGGGAGTAGAATCGTCCGTATCCGTGCTGCCTTAACGGGAGCCTGGATCCATTCTTGAAGAACTTGCTCGTTCAGGTGGCGGCCGAGCCACTCTCGGCCCGTATTTGGCACGCAGTCGGGAAGAGCGCATGACCGCAGGCACACCGCAAGATCTCGACGTCCTCGCGGCCTTCGCCCCGGCACTGGCCGCCACATTCGCGTCGGTCGCGAGCGATATCGCGCTGGTGGTGGATGCGCACGGCGTGATCCGTCACCGGGCTGTTGGCGCCGACACCCTGGCAGAGTCCACGGAGCGCTGGGTGGGCCAACGCTGGGTGGACACCGTCACGAGCGACACACGCCACAAGATCGAACTGCTTCTGCAGGAGGCTGCCACCGGACGCGCCGCACGGCGGCGCGAGGTGAGCCACCCCTCCCTGCACGGCCTCGACATCCCCATGGCGTGGGCGGCGATCCGCCTCGGCGAAAACGGCCCGGTGCTCGCCGTTGGCCGGGACATGCGGGCGGTGGCGGCGATCCAGCAACGGTTCGTCGACGCGCAGCAGGAGATCGAGCGCGACTACTGGAAGCGCCGCCGGGCCGAGGCGCACTACGAACTGCTGTTTCAGGTGGCCAACGATGCCGTGTTCGTCGTGTCCGGAGACACGTTCGAAGTGGTCGAGGCGAACACCGCCGCCGAGCACCTGGTGGGGCAAAGCGCCTCCGGCATGATCGGACGCCCGTTCCCCTCCATCGGTGCGCCAGCCTCGCGCTCGCAGCTCGACGAACTGCTTCGCATGGCGCGCAGCAGCGGAAATCCCGCCGAGGTGCGTGGCTGGCTGTCTGGTCCGAACGAGTCTGCCGAGGGACGGCCGGTGGACATCTCCGCGGTGCCGGTGCGCGTCGGCGGCGGAGACGGGCGCGTGCTGATACTCGTGCGCGCGCGTACCGTGGCACGCAGCGATCTTGCCTCGGAATCCCAGCGCCGCTTTGCGGAGTTCGTGGAGCGCACACCCGATGCGATCGCCATCACGGATTCCAGCGGTGCCATCCTGAGCACCAACCCGGCTTTCGCGCAGCTGAGCCTCGCGGGAGAGGACGCCCTGCACGGTCGGCGCCTGCCCGCCGTAGTGCATGACGAAGCGAACACGCTCGAGTCGGTGCTTCAGCGCACGCGCAGCGCCGGGCTGGCATCGGCGGTGCAGATGCGCGTGCACCAGCCGGCGCACGGCACTACGCTGCTCGAGGTGTCGGCGGTCCTCCTGGCAGAGGGAGATCAGGAACGCGTGGGGTTCACCTTCCGGCGCCTAGAGCAGACGGTCGAGGCGGCGGCGCCCATCGCCGGACGTTTCGCCCAGGCGCTTTGGACACTGGGCGCAGAACTGGACGACCGGCTCGGGCACCGCCCCCTGCAGGCACTGGTCGATCACGCCAACCGGGTCATCGAGTTCCACCTCATCGACCGTGCGCTCGAGCGCAACGGAGGCGATCGCTTGCAAGCGGCCGCAGAACTGGGTATCGCCCCGGACGAGCTGGAAGCGCGGCGCGCGCGTCACACCGCGCAGGCCGCGCGGCACGGCAGCGGCGACGCCGTCTCGTGAGCGACGGCCCCCGCTTCGGACACGCCGATCTCACCAACTGCGAGCGTGAGCTCATTCACCTCGCCGGTTCCGTGCAGCCGCACGGCATCCTCCTCGTCGTCGATCCGGACTCGGGGCGCATCCAGCAGGCCAGTGGCAACGTCGAACTGCTGTGGGGACGGCCGGCGCTGGAACTGCTGGGCTTGAACTTGGAAGACCTCGGCGAGGCGCTGCAGGCGCAGGCGTGGCGCGCCCTGCGTGAGGCCAGCGGCGACGATCCTCAGCCGTTCGCCTGCAGCCTTTCGCTGCTCGGCCGCAACGTACGCCTCGACGCGGTGGTGCACCGGCATCCGGGCGGCGGCGTGGTCGTCGAGCTCGAGCCGCTGTTCGATTCCCCGGCGGAGCGCCCCGCGCAGTTCGGCCCCGAACCCGCCAGCGTGCCTGCCGAGCTGCTCACCGAGCGGCTCCAGGCCGCGGTGACCCGCATCAGCGAATCCGCGACCGTCGGCACGCTCTGCGACCGGGTGGTGCAGGCGGTACGCGAACTCACCGGGTACGACCGCGTCATGGTCTACCGCTTCGATCCCGACGGCCACGGCAAGGTGATCGCGGAGGCACGGCATCCGCGGCTGGAATCGCTGCTCGGACACCACTATCCCGCCAGCGACATTCCCCAGCGGGCCCGCGAGTTGTACTTGCGCAACCGCGTGCGGGTACTGGTGGACGTCGACTACGCGGCCGTGCCGCTGGAACCCCCGCGCCTGCCCGACGGCAGCGAGTTGGACATGTCGATGTGCCACTTGCGCAGCATGTCGCCGCTGCACCTGCAGTATCTGAAGAACATGGGCGTGACGGGAACGCTCGTGGTATCGCTCCTGCGCGAGGGCAGGCTGTGGGGCCTGATCGCCGCGCACCACTACGCGCCCCGCAACATCCGCCGATCGCTGCGGGTGGCGAGCGAGCTGATTGCCGAGGTCACCTCCACCCGCATCGCCGCGATCGAAAACTACGCCCACGCCCAGATCGCCATGCTGGTCCGCAGGCTCGAGCATCGGCTCATCGAAGCCACCTCGACCGAGGGCGACTGGCGCTTCGCGCTGTTCCGCAATCCGCGCACGCTGCTGCAACCGCTCGAGGCGACGGGCGCTGCGTTGTGCTACGAGGGGGAGATACTGACCACGGGCGAAGTCCCCTCCACGCCAGAATTGCGGCAGCTGATGGGCTGGATCGACGACCGGCCGAGCAACGGCCTGTTCGAGTGTTCGGCCGTGGCGGCGATGAATCCCGCGCTGGCCTCGCTCACCCCGATCGCGAGCGGCGTGCTGGCCATCCGCCTCTCGACCGGGCGCCCCGACTATCTGCTGTGGTTCCGCAAGGAGCAGCTGCAGACCGTCACCTGGGCCGGCGATCCGAACAAGCCCATGATCGGAAACGATCCGTCGCAGCTTTCGCCCCGGCGCTCGTTCGCGGCCTGGTCTGAAATCGTGCGTGGCACGGCGCTACCCTGGTCGCGTGCGGAACTTGCCCTGGCACGTGCCGTGGGCGCCGCGCTCGTCGACATCATCGTGCAGGTCCACGCGGTGCGGCTGCTGATCGCCGAGCGTCAGCTCGCCCAGATCCACGACACGGTGCGCAGCTCGCACGCTCCGGTGGCCATCGCCGACGGCGCCGGCCGAGTCCTGTTCGTGAGCGAGGCCTTTCGCGCTCTGGCCGGAGACGGCCTGCAGACACTCGACGCAATTGCGGGGCGCTTCACCACGCCACAGGCCGTGCGCGCCGTCTTCGCCGGTTTGAACGGCATCGCCAGCCCGTGGCATGGCGAACTGGCGCTGCGGCGCGAGGGGCAGGACGCCGTGCCTGTCCTGCTGCGCGCCGAGGTTGTTCCCACGCGCGAGGGTGCCATGCTGGGGGTGATCGTCACCCTTACCGATCTGTCGGACACCGTGCGCACGGCAGCGGCACGCGAGCACCTCGAACAGGTCCTGCACCAGGCGGCGCTGTCGGGACGCGACGCGCGGCGCGCCCAGGCGCCGGACGGCCTGATCGGGGCCATCCTGAGCAATGCGAGCATCGCGGCGATGGACATCGCCGACGGTCCGGGCAGCGGAACGGTCGCCCCCCTGCTCGAGGAGCTGGAAGCGTCGACGCGACGCGCCGCGCTGCTCTACGCCCGGCTCAAGAGCAACTGAAGATCTGGTCGAACATCCGCACGTGCTGGCGGAACGCCCAGCGCGCCTCGTCGACCAGTGCTGCAACGCTGACCGGATCCGACGGCAGTTGCGCAAGTCCGGCGCGAAACGCATGCGCATGCCCGCGCACAGCGTCCTCCCCGCCGAATTCGTAAAACGCCACCGGCGCGGAACGCCCCGCCGCTGCCCGGGAGAGCACGCGCCTGAGCGTCTGCCCTCCGTTGAGATCGCCCAGATACCGGACGTAGGCGTGTGCGGCGAGCAGCGCCGGGTGATCCAGTGTGAGCGCACGCAGCCGGAGCACGTACTCGCGCGTGGCGTCGCACACCGAGTGCGCCAGGGTGGCATCGTCAGCGAGGTGCGCGATATCGCTGCGCAAGGCGGCGGTGCGGAACAGCGCCGGGAAGCAGACGGGCGCCAGGGCCGGCAGCCGCGCATGCCTGCGCAAGCCGTCCTCGAGCGCCTCGTACACGGCCAGCAGATTGACCAGCAGGCAGAGGTAGCGTGGCCGGGGCAACGCCCCGCGCAGCAGCGCACGCATCAGCGGCGTACGCTCGGCGTCCCGGTGCTCACCCCCGGTCGCCTCGCGCAGCATCGCATCCACCCCGGTGCCATCCGGTGCCGTGCCCTCGGCGCGTTCGCCCATCGGATTTGCCACCGACTCTGTTGCCTGTCCTGCCGGATGTCGCGACACGTCGCCCTGTAGAATTCCAGGCCCAGTGTGTGAGGGCCACTGCGCACAGCGTATCACGGCCTCCCCGACCCGGAAGTCACTCCCGATGCCTCCGCCATACCGGCCCCGTTCCACCGACCATCCCTTGCTCGACCGGCTGGCGCGCAGGCTCGACGATCTTCAACACGAGGAACTGCTGCGCAACCGGCGCACCGTGGAGCCGGTCGACGGCGCACGCCTGCGGGTCGACGGCACCGCCCTGCTCGGTTTCTGCAGCAACGACTACCTCGGGCTGAGCGGCGATGCGCGCATCGTCGAGGCCGCCTGTGTCGGCGCCCGCACGGGTGGCGCAGGATCCGGCGCGTCGGCGCTGATCAGCGGCCACTGCCTGGCGCACGAACGCCTGGAGGCCGAACTCGCGCGTTTCGTCGGCGCACCGCGTGCCCTGCTCTTCTCCACCGGCTACATGGCCAACCTGGGCATCGTGCCCGCGCTGGCGGGCCGCGGCGATGCGGTGTTCTCGGACGCGCTCAACCACGCCTCCATCGTCGATGCCGCACGTCTGTCCCGCGCCGACGTGACCGTGTATCCGCACCAGGACCTCGCCACGCTTGCCCGCCTGCTCGAGCGCAGCGAGGCCAACGCGAAAGTGGTGGTGAGCGATGCGGTGTTCAGCATGGACGGCACGGTGGCGCCACTGCCGGAGCTGATCGCCCTGTGCGAAGCGCACGACGCCTGGCTGGTGCTCGACGATGCCCACGGCCTCGGCGTGCTCGGGCCCCAGGGCCGCGGCACCGCCGCACACTTCTCGGTGCGCTCGGACAACCTGGTCTACATGGGCACGCTGGGAAAGGCGGCCGGCGTCGCCGGAGCCTTCGCCGCCGGCCATGAACTGCTGATCGAGTGGCTGCTGCAGCGCGCGCGCACCTACGTGTTCACCACCGCGCCGCCGCCGATGCTCAGCAGCGCGCTGAGCGCATCGCTCGCAATCGTCGAACGCGAGGAATGGCGGCGCACGCGCCTGGTTCAGCTCGCCGCGCAGCTGCGCGATGGGCTGGAGGGATCAGGTTACCGGTTGCTGGCTTCGGAAACGGCGATCCAGCCCATCCTGGTGGGATCCAACGAGGCTGCGCTGACGCTCAGCGCTGCGTTGCGCGAGCGCGGCATCTGGGTACCCGCCATCCGCCCGCCGACCGTGCCGCCCGGGACGGCACGGCTGCGGGTGTCTCTGTCGGCAGCCCACACCGCCGAGGACGTGCAGCTGCTGGTGGACGCGCTGCGTACGCTCGCGCCCAGACGCCGGAGCGGCGGCGCTCAGGTGACCACCAGCTTCGAGTAGTCCTCCGCGGACTCGGGATAGCGCATGTCCAAGCTTTGCAGGGTCTCGATCAGGATCGAGGACACCAGCAGATTCCGGGCGGACTTCGAATCGGCCGGCACGACGTACCAGGGCGCCAAGTCGTGGGAGGTGGCGGCGATGGCGTCCTCGTAAGCCTGCATGTAGTCGTCCCACTTCTGCCGTTCCTCGAGATCCCGCGGGTTGAACTTCCAGCGCTTGGTCGGATCGTCCAGCCGCGCCTGCAGGCGCCCCCGCTGCTCCTCCTTCGAGATGTGCAGGAAGAACTTCACGATGGTGGTGCCGGTGTCGGCAAGCGTGCGCTCGAACGCGTTGATCTGGTCGTAGCGTCGCTCGCACTCCGCCGTGTCGATCCATCCGTGCACGCGCGTGACGAGCACGTCCTCGTAGTGGCTGCGGTTGAAGATCACGATCTCGCCACTGCCCGGCACCTGCCGGTGGATGCGCCACAGGTAGTCGCGCTCGCGTTCCTCGCCCACGGGAGCCTTGAAGCTCACCGCGCGCACGCCCAGCGGGTCGACTTCGGCGAACACGTGACGGATCGTGCCGTCCTTGCCCGATGTGTCCATACCCTGCAGCACGACGAGCAGCCGGTGGCGGTGCTCGGCGTAGAAGAGATCCTGCAGCTCGTCCAGGCGTCCTGCCAGTTCGGCGACTTTCGCGACGCGCGCCTCCTTGCCGGCGGGTAATCCGTCGGTATCCGAAGGATCGCGCTCTGCCAGCCGCGCAGCGCTGCCCGCCTTGACTCTGTATCGTGAGAAGTTCACCGCTTCCTCCATGGTTGGGCACCCCATGGTCGGGCGCCTCCATCGCTGCCTGCCCACTAGCATACGCGCAACCTGCATGCATCCGACCCGCCCTCTCCTTACCGCGCTCGCGGCGGCCCTTCTCGGCCTGAGCCTCGCGCGCTCCGCGGATGCACCGGGAGACGGCACCACCGCGCCGCACGTGGCGGGCAGGCATCTGTTCGAGCAGCGATGGAGCGTCGCGCCCTCGGCGTTCGGACGCTGGGGCCGGGGGCCGACCTCCAACGGCGAGGCATGCGCCGACTGCCACGTAGAGACCGGGCGCGGCAGCCTGCCGGCGACGCCGGACGACCCGCTGCGCGAGGGCGTCCTGCGGCTGTCGCAGCGGGTGGGCGATCTCCTCCTTCCGCATCGCGCCTACGGCGATCAGCTCCAGTACCAGGGCGTGCTGGGAGAGGTACCCGGCGAAGGCGAGGTCTACGTGGAATGGCTCACGCACGGCGTGACGTTGGGCGATGGCACGCGCGTCGAGTTGCGCGCACCGCGTGTGCGCCTGTCCGGCCTCGCCTTCGGCGCGCTGGGAGACGCCACCGTCTACTCGCTGCGGCTGGCACCGAGCCTCGCGGGCCTGGGAGCGTTCGAACAGGTCAGCGCCGCAACCCTCGAGCGCGTCGCCGCCCGGCAGAGGGCGCGCGGGCTGTCGGGGCGTGTCAACCTGCTCGCCGATTCGGACAGCGCACAGCCCCGCGTCGGCCGCTTCGGGTACAAGGCAACGCAACCGGATCTGCGCGCGCAGAGCGCCAGCGCGCTGTTCATGGACCTCGGCATCACCTCCTCGCGCTTCCCGGCGCACGACTGCCCGCCCGTGCAGTGGGAATGCGCCGCGCACGCCGCCAGCGGTCCATTCGAGATCGCCGACGATGAGATCGACGCGCTGGCAGCTTACCTGCGCGGGCTGGCCGCTCCTGTTCCCCTCGCGCCCTCGACTGCGACGCTGCGCGAGGGTGCGCGCCTGTTCGCCGTTGCCGGCTGCGACGGCTGTCATGTTCCGGCACTCGAGCGCGAGGCGCACCTCGCCCCGCTGCGCGCCTACACCGACCTGCTCCTGCACGACCTGGGGCGTGGCCTGAGCGACGATCGCCCGGAGGGCGGAGCCGGGGCCACCGAGTGGCGCACGGCTGCGCTGTGGGGCATGCGTGCCTACCTGGCGCTGACACCGCGTCCTGCCCTGCTGCACGATGGGCGCGCGCGCAGCGTCGCGGAGGCCATCCTGTGGCACGATGGCGAGGCGCGTGCGGCACGCGAGGCATTCGCGCGCATGAGCAGCGATCAACGACAGGCGCTTGCGACGTTCGTCGAATCACTCTAGGAGCGGATCAGACGATGGGCTTCGAACAGTTCCCGGTCGGCGCACTCATGACGATCACCACGCGGCCCGAGATCGTGTTCGTGAAGGGCCAAGGATCATGGCTGTGGGATCACGAGGGCCGCCGCTACCTCGATTTCGTGCAGGGGTGGGCGGTGAACTGCCTGGGTCACTCGCCGGCGGTGCTCACCCGCGCCCTTGCCGAACAGGCCACACGGCTGATCACGCCCAGTCCGGCGTTCTACAACGAGCCCAGCCTCCGGCTGGCGCAGTGGCTGAGCGCACACAGCTGCTTCGATCGCGTGTTCTTCACCAACTCCGGCGCGGAAGCCAACGAGGGGGCGATCAAGTTGGCGCGAAAGTATGGCGCGCTGCATCGCCAGGGCGCGCACGAGATCGTCACCTTCGAGGGTGCATTCCACGGGCGCACGCTTGCCACCATGTCGGCCTCGGGCAAGAAGCAGTTCGACGCGTTGTTCGAGCCGAAGGTGCCCGGGTTTCCCCGCGCCCGGCTCAACGACCTCGCCTCGGTCGAGGCGCTGATCGGGCCGCGCACGGTGGGCGTGATGCTCGAACCGATCCAGGGCGAAGCCGGTGTGTGGCCAGCCTCCGTACCGTTCCTGCGCGCGTTACGGGCCATGACCTCCCAGCGCGGACTGCTGCTGATCCTGGACGAAGTGCAGACCGGCATCGGCCGCACCGGAACGCTGTTCGGCTATGAGCACGCCGGCATCGAGCCGGACATCGTGACACTGGGCAAGGGCATCGGTGGCGGCGTACCGCTCGGCGCACTGCTCGCACGGGAGGCGGTCAGCTGCTTCGAACCGGGCGACCAGGGCGGAACCTACAACGGCAATCCGCTCATGTGCGCCGCCGGACTGGCGGTGGTGGAAACCGTCGGCGACGCAGGCTTCCTGAAGGAGGTCCGCAGCACCGGCGAACACCTGCGCGGCCGACTCGAGCGATTCTCGACCGCGCATCGTCTGGGAGAAGTTCGCGGCGAAGGCCTGCTGCTAGCACTCGACCTCGCGCAGCCCATCGGCAGCCGCATCGTGGATGCCGCACGAGCACGCGGACTGCTGATCAACTCGCCCCGTCCCGACTGCCTGCGATTCATGCCGGCGCTCGACGTCTCGCGCGCCGAGGTCGACGAGATGCTGGACATCCTCGAGGCAAGCCTATCGAGCGTCAGCGCCTGAGGCCGATCACACCGACTGCCGGGGTGGGACTGCGGCGGCGCCCGCGCGGGCAATCGAGCCATCGCCGTGCATGACCCGGTTGCGCCCCATCGCCTTGGCCGCGTAGAGCGCCTGATCGGCCTGGCGGATCAGTTCGGACAGGGTGACGCTGCCACCGGCGATGGAGGACACGCCGAAGCTGCTGGTGATGCGAACGTGGTCGCCCGGCACCACCGCTGAACCGGCGGTCGACTCGATGGTGGCGCGCATGCGCTCCGCCACCTCCATGGCATCGTGCTCGGTGGCGCGCGGCAACAGCACGCAGAACTCCTCGCCGCCGAAGCGGCACACCAGATCGCCGGCGCGCACGCAGTTCTTCAGCACGTCCGCGACGTGACGGATGGCGAGGTCGCCAACCAGATGCCCGTAGCGATCGTTGATCGACTTGAAGTGGTCGATGTCGGCCATCACGCACGAGACGCTGCCCCGCTGACCGACGCTGCGCAGGAAGATCTGCTCTGCGTACTGCATGAACGCGCGCCGGGTCAACGCCCCGGTGAGCTGATCGTGGTTGGCGAGATACTTGAGTTCCTCGTTGTGCTGCTGGATCTTGTCGTTCGCCGCGTCGAGCTGGGTCACCAGATCGAGCAGCGCACGGTTCATGTGCTCCACGGTGGACAGATCGTCGAAGGTGATCAGGCAGCCGCGCACCTGGTCACGTCCGTCCTGGATCGGCGAGCAGTTGATCGCGACCTTGACCATTTCGCCGCCGGCACCGGGAATCTGCACGAACTCCCCGGTGATGCTCTCGCCTTGCTCCATGGCTCGCATCCACGGATGTTTCGTTGCATTGCCGCCCGCCACGCCGGCCAGCCATTCGATGTCCTTGATGCGCTTGCCGGTCATCTCCGCGTTGGCGAGCGGATGCAGTTGCCGGAATGCCCGATTGGCGAGCAGCACGATTCCCTGGCGATCGATCACGAGCACGCCCTCGGACAGCGCGTCGAAAGCCGTGCGCACGCGATCGGGGATCGCGGCGGAGGGATCCAGGCTGCGCAGCACCCGCCGCAGGTAGAGGTAGAAGACGCCGAAACCCGCGGTGAACAACAGCAGCGTCAGCGATACGCTGGGCAGCTTAAGCCACTGCGATACGCTTGCTGGCGCCAGCGGACGATAGGCCAGTTCGATCTGCCCCCAGCGGCCCTGCGGTGCGGTGATGGGCACGAGGACGCTGGTGAGCGTGGACTTCTCGGCACGCGGCGCGACCCAGTGCATGCCGTGATTGCCCGTCTCGGCGACGACCTCTCCGCTCACCTGTCGCACACCGATGGACAACACCTCCGTGTCGCGCGAGATCACCGCGTGCAAGGTGCGTCGCAGGATCTCGTACTCCTCTGCCTGGACCAGGGCGGCGATCTGCACGGCGAGCGCCTCGGCCGTGCGCTTGCGCACCTGCCGCGCGACGTCCGTCTGATCAGGCAGCAGTCCCACGAGCATGTCCGCCGTCAGGATGAGGAACGCCACCAGCGAGATCAGTCCCAGACTGATCCGCGACACCGGGCCCAGGCGAAGCTTCATCGTGGACCCCGCTGGCTGCGCGGCGTGTCCCCACCTTCCAGAACCAGCGAAATCGCGAGTTCGTTGGCGTCCGCATCCTTGTCGCCGGCGTCGTACCAGCTCTCCTCGCCCTCGTCATCGCCCTGTCCCAGCACCGGAAGGGGATCCATGTGCCGCCACGCCGGCGCCGAGGCGAGCATGCTGCCCACGAGACCGCTCAGCCGGCTGGCCCACCACACGGCGCCGACGGAAAGCGCGAGACCGCCGAACTTCACCGAATCGATCAGGACTTCCAACTCCTGTTGAACGGGATCGTCCTGCCCGTCCTCGAACATGCTCTGCGCCTGCCACCCGGTTGGGGTCGATGGCACGAACCGCCCCGCCGCGCCGAAGTCGGTCGCAAGCTGCAGCAGGAAATCGTCATTGCCCAGCTGCTCGCCTTCCACCTCGCGCACGTGCACCGGCGTTCGATCGATGTGCGCGAACCCGTTGAGCCGCACCATCGGGGGTATGGCCTGCCCCTGCCGCACGGTGCCATCGAAGCGCGCCCCAGCGTTCCCGCCGGACCCGCCGAGCCTGCCGTCTCCGACCTCGCCTTCACCCTGATTGTCATCCTGTAGCGCGTCGTCGGGTGTTGGCTCCTCGGCCCGGATCGATTCAGATGCCGAAGATTCCGTCGGCGTGGCGACGGTAGCGTCCAGCTCCTCGACAGCAGCGGGCGGCGCAACTGGAGCACCCCGCGGCGCCGACGGCAGCGAAAGCACCGATGGCGTGGGCGCTTGGTCCTCGGTCGGCGGTCCGCCGGTGGCGGGAGGATCACCAGGCGGGCCGCTGGCGACGACGTGAATCGTGGCCAGTGCATCGTTGCTGTAGCCCAGGCTGTTGTCGTCTGCGCGCAGCCACAGCTGGCGATCAGTGCCGTCGGGTGTATCGGAGGTGTTCTCGTATCGAATCGTGCGCAGTACCTGCTCGTAGTTGGCGGTCGAATCCAGTCCGCTGAGCGTCAGCACTCCCGAGTTCGCGTCGAACGCGGCAACAATAGCGGTTTCCGACACGTCCACCGTCAGGAATTCGTGACCGGGATCGATCAGATTGTCGATCGACACCGTGAGCCCAGTCAGGCTTGCGCTGTCCACGTCGATCAGCGATGCGTCCGAATCGATGATCAGGACAGGCCCTCCGCCTTCCACGAACTGGATTTCGTAGTCACTTGCGCCGACCCCGGCGCTGTCGTCGGCATCCAGATCGATGACCGGCAGGTCGTTAACTGCATCGACGGCGATGGACGCCGTCGCCGCGGTCGTATCCAGCCCCCCGTCCGATGAACCCGCCACGTACCCGAAGCTGGTCGAACCGTTCCAATCTTCCGCCGGCACGAAGTACAGCCCGAGAGCCTCTCCGCTAGCCGTGTAGTCGACGCCCGTCGCCGCGACAACTGTCAGGCCGACGTCCAGATAGAGGGCACCGTTGTCAGGCAGCGTGGTCAGGCGAAACCTGTCGACGGTTCCATCCAGGTCGCTGCCGGCCAGCGTGACCGGGATGGACGTGGCGTCCTCGAACCCGGAGGCCGAGACGTCGTCGCTCTGCGGCGGATCGTTCCACGCGACGACCTGCACCTGTCTCGTCACCGGCGCACTGTCGAGTGCGCCGTCGCTGACGACGAACGCGACAGTACGCGCGTCGATGCTCGGATCGTCGCTCGTGTTGACGTAGGTGACGCTGCGCAAGGCCGCTTCGTAGTCGGCCACGCTCGCCGTGCCGGAGAGTGTCAGGATACCGGTTGCCCCATCCCAGCTGCCCGCGATCCCAAGCTGATTCGTGAACGCGAGCACATCCTCGCCGCTGCTGAATGCAACGCCGATGCTCACGGTCGCTCCGATCAGTGTTGCACTGTCCACGTCTGAGACCGACAGTGCGCCGTCGAGCGCGACGGGGACCGAGTTCTCGTTGTACTGGACGGATCCTGCGCTGCCCACGAGGACAGGCGCATCGTTCACGTCGGCGACCGGCCCCACCGCGGAGGATGTCAGAGACTCGTTCGCTCCGTTACCGTCCGTGTAGCTCACCGTCACGCTGATACTCGTTCCGATGTCCGCAGCGGCGAGGGTGTAGACACTTGACGTCGCCCCACCGATCGCCATCCCGTCGCGCAGCCACTGGAAGCTGAACGCGCCCAGGCCGTCGGCGTCGGCGATGCCGGCGGTCACTGCCGTGAGAGTCTGATTCTCGGTTGGCGTTCCGCCGATCGTCGGCACTCCCGTGGGCGCATCGTTCGCGTCGGTCAGATTGACCGCGAAGACTTCCTCGTACCACAGACCGCCACTGTCCGTCACACGTACCGTGACGCTGTGAGCCGATGCGGTCTCGTAGTCGAGCAGGCTTCCATCCGCCACCGTGATCGTCCCGCTCGTGGCATGGATGGCGAACCGGCCGCCCGCGCTGCCGGACAGACTGAACGTACGCGTGTCCGATTCATCCAGGTCGCTGCCGACGACCGAGCCGATCACGGCGCCGTTCGCCGCGTTCTCCGAGACCGTGAATCCCGCGTTCTGCTGGTACATCGCGGCGATCTCACTGGCACTCATGGCGCCGTTGACGATGACCATATCGTCGATCGCACCCTCGAACGGTGCATCGCCCCCCCAGTGGGATCTGCCGATGTAGTTGTTCGTGCGAACACCGACTTCGAGCGGCACACCCGATTCGGTGCCGGCGAGCGCTCCGTCGACATAGAGACTCATGTTGCCGGCCCCATCGACAGTGGCGGCGAAGTGCAGCCAGTTGCCGTTGGTGATCGCCCCAGGCGCGGTCGCACGGTATGTGTACGGCGTCCCGTCGGTCTTCTCGATCGTGAAGGTCAGGTCGCTGGTTCCAGCGAGCCTGGCTACGTAGACGTTCCCGATGCCGGCGCTAACGGGCTGGCCGAAATCGAAAACCCGCTGCCAATCGCCTGTACTGTCGAACCGGACGGAGGCGGCAAACGTCATTGCCCCCCCGGTGCTGATCCCCGAGATGTCTCCGTACTGACCGCCAGAAAGGGCGAGCGCGCCGGATCCGGCAGGTCCGCTCACCTGTGTGGGGTTGCCGTAGAGCGTGATGGCGGCCCCCGACCCGGAATCGTCCTGTCCCAAGGCACCGCTTGCATCGAATCCATAGACTGCGATCAGGTTCTGGTGTGCCACGCCGGGCACCCCGTACAGATCGACCGGAGCGTCGTTCACTCCAGTGATGGCAACCGTCGAGCTCCCTGCGGCAGTAAGCGCGCCACCACTGCCCTGCGCTCCGGTATTCCCGTCGCTGAAGGTCCAGTCGATCTGCACGCTCGGCGGCGGCGCATCGGACGTGTTGCCGTAGGCGATCTGCTGGATCGCCTCATTCACCAGGGCGTTGGTGGCACCTGCGTTGAACGTCAGCACCAGCGCCCCACCACTGTTGGTGGTGACGGTCCCGATACCGGTGCCGCCGACCACCAGCGTTGCGCCTTGCGTCAACGTGCCCAGCGTGCCAGTGGCGGAGAACACATCCTGTACAGCAGCGCCGCCGTTGCGCATCAGCGTCAGCGTGGCGCCGCTGAAATTGTCGTCGGCGCTCAACTGACCATCGGCGATCGTGACATAGGCGTCCAGCACGACGAGTGCGCCGTTCTCCGTATAGGAGACACTGCCGCCCAGGCCCGAGAGCGCCGGAGCCGTATTGACAACCGGTGCAGCGCGCATCGACACCGCACCGATCTCCCACTGCGTCGACGTGAAGAAGTCCCCGCTCATCACGACAGAGGGCGCACCGGCCTCGACGGTCCCACCCCCGATCATGGCGCCGCCGATCTGCCACCACCTCAGCGTCTGGCCCGCACCGGGCGCTCCACCCGATGGGTTCCCATCCCAATACTGGACGTCGATGACCTGATCGCCGGAAGCGCTCGTGACGGTTACCGAGGCCGTAGTGCCGGTTCCCGTCGCGCTCACGAAGGTGCCGAAGGGGTTGTTCTGGTTCACGCCGTTGTAGGCGGCGGCTCCACCGGCCGCTGCGGTCGGGCTGGAGAAGGCGGCAACGACGTTCGCCGTGCCCACTGCCGGATCGACGAGAGCCCAGAGCTCGACCGCGTGATTTCCGGCGCCGCGGCCGATCTGTGTCATGGCGACTCCGCCATAGGTCACCGAGGTGACATTCGCCGCCAGTTCATCGATGGCCAGTTCTACGACCAGGACACGATTCGTACCGGCGCTCACTGTGTGCGACCAGGACAGGTTCGTCGCGCCGTCGGTGGAGGCACTCGTCACCGTACCGTTGGACGAGACGGCCAGCAATCCCGACCATGCGACGGATTGGTTGGCGTCGAACACCGGCATCGCCTCGATCAACCCGACGCGGTACTCGAGGTCCCAATCGCCGCCGAGCACGGTGTTTCCCGTCGTATCGTCGCTGCCTGCAACATCGGCCCCCGTCAGGCGCGACAACGCATCGATGAGGCTGCGCCCGCCTTCGCTGGCTGCCACGTCGCATCCGTAGATCATGATGTCGGCGTCCTGACTCAGCGATTGCCCCCATGCCTTGATCTGGGAGGCGCTCGCGAGCAGCGCGTCGAAGTCGAGCACGGAGTTGCCCAATTGCACGCGGCCTTCATCGCCATGGGAGATCAGATGCACCGCGGCGACATCCGCGCGCGACGCAAGCGCCTCGCTGACCTGGGCGATCCCGTCGCGGTCTGCGTCCAGGAACACGAACTCCACTTGACGGTCGCTCCCCGCCGACTCGCGCAGATCATCGATCAGGCGATCGGCGTTCTCCACGTTCCCGTCGACGATGACGATCTCTGTGCGCTTCGCGGATTCAACCGAACCGGGCGCGACCTCGAACTCGCCTGCATCGTCGATGGAACGGGTTTCGGCGGCATTGCCTGCATCCGGGGCATCGAGCAGGACGGGCGAGAAATCGGCGGAGAAAAGAATGCGCGGCTCGATCGACTCGAGCCGCGCAGTGTTGTCCCGCTTCCGCTTGTCCATCCGCACCGACCGATCCACCCCGTCCGCTCAGCGCTCCTTGCGCACCGGAGCGGGATGCGTCTGCTTCGCGCTGGTCGGCCGGATCGCCAACGGACGCGGCAGCGGCCCGCCAGTCTGAGCCGGCTGCGCCACGCTCTGCAGCCCGTCGAAATCGACCTTGCAGCGCAGGCCCGGGGGCAGTTGCCCATCGCGATTGGGCAGCTCGAGCCGAACGCGGAAGCTGTTCGAGGCGGCGTCGATGACACGATCCACCACCACCACCTTCGCATCGACCGCGCGGGTTCCCGCCATCTCGGGCTGCACGCTCGCAACCGTGCCTGGCAGGATGCGGTTGAAGTGGATGGATGGAACGATCACTTCCACGCGAAGCGGGTCGATGGTGGCCACCTTCACGACCGGCTTCTCCTCGACGCGTTCGCCCTCGTGCAGATAGCGTTCTACGACCACGCCTGCCAGCGGACTGCGGATGGTGCGCTGATCGAGCTGGGCCTGCGCCAATGCCAGCTCCTGCTTCGCGTGTCGCGCCTGCTCGCGCGCCTGGCGCAGCCGCATTTCGGCCACATCTGCCTCAGTATCCGCCTGGTCACGCACCTGCTGCGATACGAAGTTCTGCCGGTACAGGTCCTGCGTGCGGATCTTCTTCTTCTGCGCGAAGTCGTGATTCGATGCAGCTGCCTGCAGTTCAGCGGTCGCGTTCGCGCGCAGGCGGGCGGCGGCCAGCGCGGCCCGTTCAACCTCGGCGTTAAGCTGCGCAAGTGCCTGGCCCTTCTTCACCATGTCTCCGCGTTCCACCATCACGCGATCCAGGATGCCGACCACCTGTGCCCCCACCTCCGCTTCCTGGTAGGGCTGGATCAGGCAACCGAGCGATTCGGCGTGACTGGCCGGCGAGAACAGTGCGGCTCCTGCCACGATGGCAGCCACGAACGCGCGGGTCATAGTGTCAATTTTCCTTGAACGAATTCTCGAGCGCAGCGAAATGTGCATGATTTGCACACGATGCAAGGACTGCGCCGAAAGCGTTCTCGACGATCGGCCAACGCATCCGAGGACCGAACTCGGCAGCGCGCTCGAGCGGTTCGGGAGAGGACTCTGCTAGAGGGTTGGTCCTTCGAGAACCTGCTCGGCTAGAAGAGCAGGCGTACGATCATTCGCCCCGTCCCGAGAACGACAGGCGCTGCTGCGCACGCCGGTCGGCTTCCAGCATGGCATGCCGCTGCGCGCGCTGACGCGCTTCCTCGCGATACTGCGGCCAGCGCACGAGCAGCTCTGCCATCACGCCTGACACTGCCGCACGGCGGCGCTGAAGAATCCGCTGCAGGAACCCTGGCCATGCGCGCGCGAGCAGACCTTGTTCGAGGCTGAGCAAGGTCTCCACGCTGCCCGGATCGCCCTGCCGCCCGGCGCGTCCGTGCAGTTGCCGATCGATCCTGCCCGAGGCGTTGTGCTGACAGCAGATCACGTGCAGCCCCCCGCGCTCCGCGACGCCTGGACCGAGCGGAATGTCGGTGCCGCGTCCGGCCATGTTGGTGGCCACCGTCACGCTGCCCGCCTCGCCGGCGCGCCCCACCAGTGCCGCCTCGCCGGCGTCGTTGCGCGCGTTGAGTACGCGGTGCGGAATGCGGGCGGCGAGCAGGAGCGCGGCAAGCCGCTCGGAATCGGCAACGGAGTCCGTCCCCACCAGCGTCGCGCGCCCCTGTGAGCGCAGCGCCGCCACGCGATCGGCCACTGCGTGCCATTGCTCCTGCGCGGTCGCAAACACACGCGTGGGCAGATGCACGCGCCGCGACGGCCGGCGCAGCGGCACCTGTTCGATGCGCAGACCGTATAGCTGGCGCAGTTCCGCGCCCGCCTCGGACAGCGTGCCGCTCATTCCGCAGACATGGTGGTAGCGGGGAAACAGGCGCTGGTAGGTGATCTGTGCGATGGTCTCCTGCTCGCCCGTGACGGGACAGCCCTCCTTGAGCTCGAGCAGTTGCTGCAGGCCGCGCGACCACACGCGCCCGTGTGCGACGCGGCCGGTGGTCTGGTCGATCATGAGCAGCTTGCGATCGCGCACCAGGTAGTGCTCGTCACGCCGGTAAAGGTGCGCGGCCGCAAGCGCCAGGCAGAGCATGTCCTCGCGGTGTCGCCAGTCCTGCCATAGCCCGTCCAGGCCTGCGCAC
>CAYLTE010000064.1:0-19383 GCA_964386195.1 uncultured Burkholderiales bacterium
CGTCGAGATGCACGCGCTCGGCCGAAGCGTCGGCCGAGTAGGCTTGGCAGCGTCCGGCGAACAAGGCCTTGAAGCCTGCTTCGTAGGTGTCGAACACGATGGGCTTGATGCCCAGCTTGCGGGTGCGGGAGAAATCCGCGAGGTTCTTTTCGGTGGTGGTGCCCGACTGCACACAGACCTGCGCGCCTTTGAGTTGGGTCGCGCGCGTGACCTTGAGCTTGATGCGATTGCCAGGGAGCAGTTCGAGCAGCTTGATGCGATCGAGCTGGATCAGCAGCGAGATACACTCGGTCTTGCTGATGTCGTAGGCGTTCACGATCTGCTCCAGGGACAGGTGGTTCAGTGCGCACAACGCCACCAGGAGGAGCTTGCGGTCGGACATGATGGCCCGCTCCTGCTCGCGGCTGAGCTGGGACACCTCGTCCTTGCCGCCGTCGACCGAGCGCGCCAGCTCGGAGATGGAGGTCTGAGCCAGGGCGCAGATCTGCTCGAATCGCTCGAGGGTGAACTGCCCCCCGGAGAACAGGCGCTTCACGCTCGGCTCGCTCAGCTGCAGGGCCTCGGCAACATCGGAATACGTGATGCCCCGTGCCTTCAGTGCCCGCTTTAGCGCGTCCACCAGCGCCGCCCGCTGCTCCATGACCACCCCCCTTGCGCCCGAAAAGTATCGCTATTTGATACCAGCAGCGGAGCGTCCCGCAACTTCTCTCGGCCGACTTCTGGATTGAACCGCGGGGCGGCAGGATGCGACTCATCGGTTGCATGCGCACCGGTACATCCACTCAACCAGGAGGCAAGAACATGCTCGCAACCACCTTCTTCGGCCCTCGGGCCCCACATCGCCTGCCGACGCCCGCAGCCGGCATCCCGTGCCCGGGAATCGGGCGCTCCGGTAAGCAGAGGTTTCCCGATGAGCGCTAGAAGCCTGGCAACTGCATCCATCCGCACACGGGACGACGCCATGCTCTGGGGCAAACAGGAAGAGGTGCTGCCGCTCGCGCGCGACCGCATGTTCGCCTTGCGCGACGCCCAGGGCAGTCGTGTGCAGTGCCTCAGCGGACTGCTGTGGGTGACCGAGGACCAGCGCGTCACCGACCTGGTGCTCAAGCCGGGTGAACACTTCATCGTCGCGCACCCCGGGCTCGTCCTGGTGATGGCGCTGGACGCCTCGACCCTTCGCATCGAGCACGAGGGCGGATTCGGTGCGATCGGAAGACTGCTGCGGCGCCTGGGACGGCGCTGGAGCGTGCGGCGCGAGGCGCAGGGCACCTCATGAGGGCAATGAAACCGGGCCGCACCCGGACACCGGGCCGGGCTGCCGGTCAGTGGCATGCGGAACGCGGCGGCCTGACTCCCGAGGACCGATGGGGCGGACTACACTAGCGTGGGTTCGCACCATCGGGAGCAAAGAGCATGCTGAAGGGCAAGTCCGCCGTGATCACCGGCTCCACCAGCGGCATCGGCCTGGGCATCGCCCGGGCACTGGCGGCGCAGGGCGTTGACGTGACGATCAATGGCTTCGGCGACGCCGGCGCCATCGAGGCGGCGCGTGCGGAACTCGAACGCACCTACGGCGTGCGCGTGCGGTACTCGGCGGCGGACATGACCCGACCGGGCGAGATCGCAGCCCTGATCGCCGAGGCCGAACAGGCGTCCGGCGCCGTCGACATCCTGGTGAACAACGCCGGCATCCAGCACGTCGCGCCGGTCGAGGAATTTCCGCTCGACAGATGGGACGCGATCATCGCCGTCAACCTGTCCTCTGCCTTCCACTCCACCCGCGCTGTCCTGCCTGGCATGAAGCGGCGCGGCTGGGGCCGCATCCTCAATGTCGCCTCGGCCCACGGACTGGTCGCTTCGCCCTACAAGTCGGCCTACATCGCGGCGAAGCACGGCATCGTGGGTTTCACCAAGACCGTCGCGCTCGAGGTTGCGCGCCAGGGCATCACCTGCAACGCGATATGCCCGGGCTACGTGCTCACGCCGCTGGTCGAGAAGCAGATTGACGATCAGGCGCGCACGCATGGGCTGCCGCGCGAAGAGGTCATCGAGAAGGTCATGCTCGAGCGCCAACCGTCCAAGCAGTTCGTCAAGGTCGAGGAAGTCGCGGCGCTTGCGCTGTTCCTGTGCGGCGAGTCGGCGGCGTCGATCACGGGCGCAGCGCTCTCGGTGGATGGCGGGTGGGTGGCGCAGTAGCACCGCGCAGTAGCGCCGCAATGAACGTCATCGTCGTCAAGGCCGACGGCCCCTACTACATCCAGGGCGATCTGGTCCTGCGGCGCGCGGATGGAACGATCGTCGCCGCGGCGCGCCAGCTGTGGCTGTGCCGCTGTGGTCTGTCGCAGGACAAGCCCTATTGCGACGGATCGCACACGCGAGTCGACCTCCCGGCCGAGCGCCTGCACGGCGGCGACATCGATTCGCTGCCCGCATCAGGCGCACTGAGCGTGCGCGCGCGTACCGACGGGCCGCTCAAGCTCGACGGCCCGTGCGAAGTCCGTTCGGAGGACGGCACGTTGCTCATGCAGGGCGTCGAGTCTGCACTGTGCCGCTGCGGACAGTCGAAGCGCAAGCCGTTCTGCGACGGCACGCACCGGCACGCGCGGTTTCAGGCGCCCTGATTCATGACTGTCCGCCTGCCTGCTCCCTCATTGCGGCACGTCGTCAGCCATTACTGGCTGTTCCGGGGCAATGAGTCAGATGCCTATGACATTCTGCCGGATGGGGCAGTCGACACGGTGATCGAGCGCGGCGAGACGGATGCGCGCTGCCTCGTGTTCGGCACCGCCACGCGTCGGACTCGTTTCCCTCTGAAGAGGGGGTGCGATTACCTGGGCGTGCGCTTTCGGCCGGGGCGCGCGTTCAACCTGCTGACGATGACACCTGCGCAGCTCGCCGATTGCTGGGTCAGCGCGAGTGACGCGTTGTCGTTTTCGCTCGAGGAGGTGGCCGAGAGCGCCCTACGCGACGACGTGTTCGACCGCATCGACGTGGTGCTCGAGCGCGAGTTCCGGCGTTGCGCGCAGACGCGTTCTCGCGTAGACGACGCCGTGGACGCGATCGAGGCTTCACACGGCGCGATGCACATGCGGGAGGCGGCCGAGGTTTTCGGCCGCGGCAACCGGCAGCTGCAGCGCGCGTTTCTCGAGGCGGTGGGCCTCTCGCCCAAATCGTTCGCGCGAATCGCCCGATTTCGATATGCCTCCGCGCTGGTTGCGAGCAGGCGCTATCGTCTGGCCGACGTCGCTGCGATCGCAGGGTATGCGGACCAGAGCCACATGAGCAACGATTTTAGGAACCTGTCCGGCGCATCGCCTCGGGCGGTCTTGCGCGAGGATGTCGCATTTCTGCAAGACGGGCACTGAATCGGTACGGAGAATATTGCTCCTCTGCAACGAGAGGAGACGGCAATGAAATTCTGGACTGGGGTGGTCACCGCGAACGTCGAGGCGTCGCGCGATTTCTACGTGTCACTGTTCGGCTGCAACGTGATCTACGAAGGCGAAAACGGCTGGTTCGTGCTGCTCGGACTGGGTGAAAGCGAACTCGGCTTCATGAAGCCCGATCTTGCGTCGCAGGCGGAGGCGTTTCGGGCGCCGTATTCGGGACAGGGAATGTGGGTGACGATCGACGTCGAGGACGTCGACGCGCAGTATGCGCGCATACGAACACTGGGTGTTTCGATCGCCGTCCCACTTCGTGACGAGCCGTGGGGCGACCGCCATTTCGCTGTGTTCGATCCCAATGGAATTCCCGTAGATGTGGTCCAGCGCCGGTTCACAGCATGAGGCGTTGCTCGCGCAGTGGTGTCTCGAACTCTCGAGTGCACCAGTCACCGCGTTTGCACGGCTCTCGGTGTCGCGAAGCAGACGGCGCTGTTTGGCACGCTGCAATGCAATATTCAGCTCCACCGGAATGCCGGCGGTTGTCCCTGTGCTGCAGCGAATCATTCGCAATCGTCGATCCGGGAAGATCTCCCGGCGCTGTCCGGTGCCTAGCTGTCCCGCCTTGAGCGCGTTCGAGGATGTGTGATACGTTGGTTCACCTCAATCGCGTCGCATCCACACTATTTCCGGAATGAAGCTCTCGAACGCGCTCATCGTTGCCCTGTTCATGTTCGCTGCACGCGCTGGTGTGGCCGAGGAATCCGAGGTCGCGCCCGATCCCGAGAACGGCAGGGCGATCTACGACCGCATGTGCGCGGGCTGCCACGGCTACAAGGGTGATGGCGGAGAAGGACATCGCGGCGGGTTCAGCCCGCACGTTCCCACGCTGGCCGACAAGGAGTACATGGCCAGTGTCCCCGACGACTATCTGTTCCTGATCATCAAGAAGGGTGGGGCCTATATGGGCAAGATGGCCACCATGCCGGCGTGGGAGAAGCGACTGGACGACGACGCGATCCGCGACATCGTCGCGCACATCCGCCGGTTCTAGCACGTACCGCTCTCGCAGTTACACAGAGCCCGAAGCGATCGGGCCTGAGCAGTTGGTGAAGTTCAACTTCAACCGAGGAGGAGGAGAGAGCATGAAGGTCCCGATTTACGCGGCAGCACTCACCATGGTGCTCGGCGGTGCATCCGGCGCGGCGTTCGCGCAGGATCGCGCCAAGGCAGAGCCAGGCGGACCCGCGGGCAAGTGGTCCACGCGCACGCCGGTCACACCCGATCCGAGCAAGATCAAGGTGCCGAAAGGCTACAAGGTCGGCGTGTTCGCCTCCGGCCTCGACACCATCACGTCCATCACGGTCGACAAGGACGACAACGTATGGGTTGCCATCTCCGGCAACACGTTCGGTTTCCCCCCGGAGGGCATCGACAAGCCTCACGTCAAGATCTTCGACAAGTCCGGCAAGCTGATCAAGGACAACGTCGGACTGGGCACGTTCAAGTCGTTCGCGCTCAACGAGATCGCGTTCTGCCCGGAGAACGGCCGGACCTACATCGGCGACTACAGCTACGGCATCTGGGAGATCGACGGTGTCAACGGCGCGCCGAAGCTGATCATGAACGAGGTGCCGATCGGCGACCACGCGCTCGGTGGCATCACCTGCCGGGACGGGTATCTGTACTACGCGGTGGGTGCACCGACCAACTCCGGCTTTGCCGATCCGTCCATCCATGGCTGGACTGACGCGGTGGATCCCTATTGGGAGAAGCGCACGCCTGCCGGTGTTCCACCGCTTCCGCGCGATGCGCCATGCCGCGATATCGTGCTGACCGGCCTGAACATCCGAGACACCGAAGGCAACATGACGGGGTCCTTCCTGCCGAAGGGCACACCTTCGAAGCCGGGGCAGGTGATCCCGGCACAGAAGCCTTGCGGCGGAGCGGTGCACCGGGCGAAGCTGAAGGCCGACAGCAGCTACACCACCGATGACTGGGAGGTGTACGCGATGGGTCTGCGCAATTCTTCCGGCGTGGCGTTCGGACCGAAGGGCTCGCGCTTCGAGAAGTCACTCGCGGTGAGCGACAACGGTCACAACGACAAGGGCCACCGCAGGGTCGCCAATTCGGCGGAACGGCTCTTCATCTTCACGGAAAAGGGACAGGACGCGGGCTTCCCGGACAAGGACGGTTACCACTTCGTCAACATCAAGCGGCATGGACCGGACGTCTACCGGGGCAACAAGTACGACCCGACGCGCCCGAATCCGCACCTGAACATCGGTGACAAGCCCTTCATTCCGTCGCTGCCGCCCTACCGCTTCATCGATCACCAGATCGGTGTGCGCGGAACGCCATTGATCGTCGCGAATCCCAACCCCAACGGCTACGTCAATCCGGTGATGGAGTGGGACACGAACAATCCGATGGACGGGTTGGCGTGGTCGCCTGCGGCGTTCGGCGCGGGCAAGGACGTGATCTTCACTGCGGTGTTCGGCATCATCGACAATGGGCCCGAGAGCCTGCGTCCGATGTGGCCGGCGATCGTGAAGGTCGAGATGCTCGAACCGGCCGGGGTGAAGTGGTCGATCTTCGCCGAGAACATCGAGCCCGGTCCGAACGCCTACCAGAAGAAGGAGAACCGGGGCGGCTTCGAGCGCACCAATGACGTGGAATTCAGCAACGACGGCAAAACCATGTACGTTGCCGACTATGGTGAACTGCACGTGAACTACCAGATGGAGTCGCCCTTCTACACGACGCCCAAGTCGGCCATCGTGTGGACGATCACCAAGGAGTAGGCGCCGTCTGCGTTTAGCGCCGGGGCAGCATCCGCTGCCCCGGCGGGTTTTCCCTTCCCTACCGCGTGGCGGAACTCCCCGTCAGCGCTTGCAATACCTCATCCGCTGCCACGTCGTCGCCGTTGACCGTTACGCGCGCGGCGTAGTCGTTTCCATGCGCGCCCCGAAGTCCGTGCAGCTCAACGCGCTTGTGCTGATGGATCATGCTGGAAAGCAGCGCGTTGAGGCGATCGCGCACGGCGCGGGCGGTCGCATCGTCCGCCTCGTCCCAGCGGATCCCGTCTGGGGCGATCCTGAGCAATTCGCCATGCACGGCGCTACCGGAAGCGATGGCGAAGCGGCACGTGCGTGTGTCGTCGCAGCCGCGAAACACCGCAACCACGGCATCTCGGGAGTTTCCTGAGTCGGCGTGCGCAAAGGTGTTAGTGCCGATCCAACTGGCGCTTGCGAGAAGGCCCGCAAGAATAGCGCGCAGCGACGGCGAGGGGTGGCATCTCATCCGAACCCTTATAGCAGAGACATCCGACATCGTGAAGTCGATGCAACTTCCGCTAAAGGCCTTTCTTCCGCCTCCGAAAAGACTGGCATCCCGCGCCCCATCCAGGATCGCGACAACTCGAAGGAGACGAGATGGACCCGCAAAGCGCCCAAGCCTCCCCGGCATGCAAGGGAGGGCAGTTCCTGAGCTTCACCTTGGGTGACGAAGAGTACGGTGTGGAGATTCTGCGTGTGCAGGAGATCCGCGGATACGACAACGTGACCGCCATCGCGCACGCGCCCGCATTCGTGAAAGGCGTGATCAACCTGCGTGGCACCATCGTTCCCATCGTCGATCTGCGCATCAAGTTTGCACTGGGGGAAGTGCGCTACGACGAGTTCACCGTCGTGATCATCCTCAGCGTCGCCAACAAAGTGATCGGCATCGTGGTCGACGGGGTATCCGACGTCATCGATTTCACGCCCGAATCGGTCCAGCCGCCCCCGCGTCTTGGCAGCGTGGTCGACACCGGTCACATCCTAGGGATGGGGTCGCGCGAAGACGGCATGGTGATTCTCGTCGACATCGAGCGCCTCCTCGGCAGCGGCGGATTCGGGCTGCTCGACGCGCAGGACATCCCCACCGTTCACTAGTCCCGACCGGCAATCGGACAAGCAACTCTGAAGGAGAGAGCATCGTGTCACGCCTCACTCAGTTCGTGGGCGCCTTACTTCGGCCGTTCACAGGAGTCAAAAAGGAGGACTTGGAACGGCGAGCGTTGGTCGATGCCGATCTGCGTGGGCAACTGGCGGCGATCAACAAGGCCATGGCAGTAATCGAGTTCAGCCTGGACGGAATCATCCTTCACGCAAACGAAAACTTCCTCAGCGCGGTGGGGTACTCGCTGGAGGAGATCCGCGGACAGCACCACAGGATGTTGGTCGAACCGCAGGAGCGGGAGAGCGCGGAATATCGTGCGTTCTGGGCGAAGCTCGGCCGCGGGCAGTACGACGCGGGCCAGTACCGGCGAATCGCGAAAGGCGGCAGGGAGATGTGGATCGAGGCCTCCTACAACCCGATCATGGACGCCTCCGGCAAGCCGATCAAGGTGGTGAAGTACGCCATCGACATCACGGAGCAGAAGACGAAATTCGCTGACTACGACGGCCAGATTGCCGCCATTCACAAGGCGCAGGCGGTGATCTCGTTTTCGCTGGATGGCACGATTCTCGAGGCGAACGAGAACTTTCTCGACGCGATGGGCTATTCGATCGACGACGTGCGGGGGCGCCACCACAGCATGTTCGTGGCGGCGGAGTACAAGCAGAGCAGCGAGTATCGCGCCTTCTGGGCGAAGCTCGGTCGCGGCGAGTACGACACGGGTCAGTACAGACGATTCGGCAAGGGCGGCAAGGAGGTCTGGATCCAGGCGAGCTACAACCCGATCTTCGATGCGAGCGGCAGGCCGGTGAAGGTGGTCAAGTACGCCACCGACGTCACCGAGCAGGTGCGCGCGAAAGCGATGCTGCAGAACGCCGTCGAGGAAACCCAGCGGATGGTGGACGCGACGCGACAGGGCGACCTCACACAGCGCGTATCCCTGGAGGGCAAGTCCGGGGCGGTCCAGGCGTTGTGCGCGGGTGTGAACGTGCTGGTGGACGCAATGGCGGGCTTGGTAAGCCAGGTTCGCGAGGCAAGCGACCAGATCAACACCGCCGCGAGGGAGATCGCCCAGGGGAACACCGACCTGTCCCAGCGCACGGAGGAGCAGGCGTCCTCGTTGGAGGAAACCGCCTCGTCTATGGAGGAGTTGACGTCGACGGTGAAGCAGAACGCCGAGAATGCCCGTCAGGCCAATCAACTCGCCATCGGCGCCTCGGACGTGGCGGTGCGCGGCGGCGAAGTGGTCGGGCAGGTGGTGATGACCATGGGCGAGATCAACGAGGCGAGCCGCAAGATCGCAGACATCATCTCGGTGATCGACGGTATCGCGTTCCAGACCAACATCCTGGCGCTCAACGCGGCGGTGGAAGCGGCGCGCGCGGGCGAGCAGGGACGCGGGTTTGCGGTGGTGGCCACCGAAGTACGCAACCTGGCGCAGCGCTCAGCCGGTGCCGCCAGAGAGATCAAGTCGCTGATCTCGGACTCGGTCGAGAGGGTCGCCAGCGGCTCGAAACTGGTGGAGCAGGCCGGCAAGACGATGGAGGAGATCGTGGTGTCGGTGAAGCGGGTGACCGACCTCATGAGCGAGATCAGCGCAGCATCGATGGAGCAGACCTCCGGGATCGAACAGGTCAACCAGGCGGTGACGAAGATGGACGAGACCACGCAGCAGAACGCTGCTCTGGTGGAGGAAGCGGCAGCGGCGGCCGAATCGCTCGAGGAGCAGGCACGCAGCCTGGTGGAAGCAGTCGCCGCCTTCAAGGTGACAGACGAAGGGTCGGGCGCGTGGGACGGAGCGGAGCGCCGCGGCCCTGACCGTGCAAAGAACGTGAGCCGGCTGCAAAGGAGTCCAGAGCCGACCGGGAAGTCCGCAAAGCCCCTGCCTGCAAAGAAGTCGCGGGTGTCGGGCGGTGCGGTGGCCGAGGAGGAATGGGAAGAGTTCTGACGCGGCCATCCGTCATACCCCGAAGAAACGTCGTTGGGATACCAGCCGCGCGTTCCCGAGCTCTGGGGTGGCCCGGCGACCGAGCCTTCAGACCTAAGAGAACGCAAGCGGACGGTATCCGTATAAAGAGCGACGGGTCGGCTCCGATAAGGTTGAGGGTCGCACCAGTAAGGTGCGTCAGTGATCGTTTTGCCTCGATGACCGGTGGGCAGGAATACTCGATATCCGGCGCGCCTGGTCCACACATTGGAGGCGGCGCGTGACACAAGAATTCATGTTTCAGAGGATTGCAGTTCACATGCGCAGAACATTATTGGGTGGCGTCATCGCGGTGATCCTGGCGAGCGGGAGCGTGAGCGCGGGGGGAGCGGACCTCGCGCCGCTGAAAAAGGCCTACGAACGCCCCACCACCATCCCGTTCCCGGCGGACAACCCGTACACGATCGAGAAGGCCGCACTCGGCAAGATGCTGTTCTTCGATGCGCGGCTGTCCCGGGACAACAACATCAGCTGCGCGAGTTGCCACAACCCCTCATTCGGCTGGCAGGTGCCGTTCGCCAAGGCAATCGGCGCTGGAGGCAAGCCTCTCGCGCGCAAGTCGCCCACCACCATCAATCACGCCTGGGGCGGTCTGTTCTTCTGGGACGGCCGAGCCGCTTCGCTGGAGGAGCAGGCGCGGGGCCCGATCCAGGCGGCGGTGGAAATGGATCTCCCGCTGCCTAAGGCGGTGCAGCGCCTGAACCAGATCGAGGGCTATCGCGAGGCCTTCTCCAAGGCCTTCCCGGGGGAGGGCATCACCGAGCAGACCATCCTCAAGGCCATCGCGACGTTCGAGCGCACCACCGTTACCGGCGACACCCCATTCGACCGCTGGGTGCGCGGTGACGACAAAGCGCTTTCGGCAGCCGCTCAGCGAGGGTTCGCACTGTTCAACGGCAAGGCGCGATGCTCGACATGTCACAGCGGCTGGAACTTCACCGATGACCGGTTCCACGATATCGGCCTCGCAACGACAGACCAAGGCCGGGCAACGATCAGCGGGCGCCCGGAGGACAGGTACGGGTTCCGCACGCCGGGGCTACGCGAGATCACGGCCCGAGCGCCCTACATGCACAACGGCAGTCTTCCAACGCTGGAGGCGGTCGTCGCGCACTATGCGTCGGGCGGCATCGAGCGGCCCTCGCGCTCCCGCCTGATGGTGCCGCTGGGTCTCACCGGCGAGGAGATGCAGGATCTCGTCGAGTTCATGCACGCGCTCAGCAGCCCGGGGGTCACCGTCGCGCTGCCGAATCTCCCCGCTCGCTGAACCTACAGGTCGAACCCTCCATGAAAAACCTGAGTTTCTTCAAGCAGAGCGCGCTGTTGATCGGCGCGCTCGTAGCCCTCATTGTGGTACAGGGGGCGCTCTCGGCATGGGCCGTCAGCTATCTGGGCCGTGCCTCCACGGACATTGCCTCCAGCGGGTCTCTCGGCGTGAATGCACGTGCGCTGTGGGATGAGTTCCGCAGCGTCGATCGCAAGTTGAGCCAGGCGCTTGCACTGACTGACGTCAAGGCCGCGGGTGAGCTTCGCCAAGAAGTCCTCGAGGACGCTGCAGAAGTGCGCACCATGCTCGAGCGGCTGGGAGCTGAGGATGCCAGCGGCGAGGCGGCCGCGCTCGCGGAGGCCTTCGAACGCTGGCACGCCCTGACGCAGCCTCACCTGTCCTCTGCTCCCGTGCAGTCGCTTGCGACCTACGACGAACTGCATCGGGCGGGCGAGGCGCTATCGTCGGGCATCGACACCTACGTGACAACCAAGTCCGAAGGCGTCCGAGCCGGTGCCGCGGCGATCGACAGTACCGTGACGACGGCAATGGTCCTCGTGGGCGTGTCGTTGCTCGTCGCGATCATGGTGGGCGCGCTCATCGGCGTTTACGCCATTGGGCGCTTGCGGCGGGAACTCGGCGACGATCCGCGTGCGGTGGCTGGACTTGCACGCCGCATCGCAGCCGGCGACCTGAGGGGCGAGATCGCGCTGCGACCGGGCGACGAGGCGAGCGTCGTGGCCGCGATGGCCCGGGTCAAGCAGTCGATCGAGGGCCTCGTCGCCGCGCAACTGCGCATGCGCGGTGAGCATGAGGCCGGGCGTACGAGCCACCGTATCGACGCAGGCGGATTCGAGGGCATCTTCAGGGAAGTGGCCGACGGGCTCAATGCGCTGGTCGATGGCCACCTGACGGTGAACCGCCGCGTGGTGGACGTCGTGAGCCAGTACGCGAAGGGCGATCTTTCTGTCGACATGGACCGGCTCCCCGGTGAAATGGCCCGCATCACCGACGCGGTCGATGGGGTGAAGCGAAGCCTCCAGGCCGTGAATGCCGAACTCGGCAAGCTCGTGCAGGCTGCGGCCGCCGGCGACTTCAGCCAGCGCGGCGAGGCGAACCGGTTCGAGTACGCCTTTGGCGAGATGGTGTCGAGTCTGAATCGGCTGATGGAATCCGCGGATGTCGGGTTGAACTCGGTCGTGCATGTCCTGAACCGCGTGGCGGAGGGTGATCTCACGTCGCGCGTCGACGCCGAACTCCACGGGCAGTTCGCGCAGCTCAAGGCGGACACGAACCGGACGGTCGATCAGCTGGCGAGCGTCATCGGCCGCATCGGCGAGAGCGCAAGGACCATTACCACGGCATCGAAGGAGATCGCCGCGGGCAATCAGGATTTGTCCCGACGTACCGAGCAACAGGCGGGCAGCCTGGAGGAGACCGCCTCTAGCATGGAAGAACTCACCTCCACGGTGAAGCAGAACGCCGAGAATGCCCGTCAGGCCAATCAGCTGGCCATCGGCGCCTCGGACGTGGCGGTGCGCGGCGGCGAAGTGGTCGGGCAGGTGGTGATGACCATGGGCGAGATCAACGAGGCGAGCCGCAAGATCGCAGACATCATCTCGGTGATCGACGGTATCGCGTTCCAGACCAACATCCTGGCGCTCAACGCGGCGGTGGAAGCGGCGCGCGCGGGCGAGCAGGGACGCGGGTTTGCGGTGGTGGCCACCGAGGTGCGTAATTTGGCGCAGCGCTCGGCGGTGGCGGCCAAGGAGATCAAGGCGCTGATCTCGGACTCGGTGGAGAAGGTGGGCAACGGCTCGAAGCTCGTGGAGCAGGCCGGCAAGACGATGGAGGAGATCGTGGTGTCGGTCAAGCGTGTGACCGACATCATGAGCGAGATCAGTGCGGCCTCGATGGAGCAGACCTCCGGGATCGAACAGGTCAACCAGGCGGTGACGCAGATGGACGAGACCACGCAGCAGAACGCTGCGCTGGTGGAGGAAGCGGCAGCGGCGGCCGAATCGCTCGAGGAGCAGGCGCGCGGCCTGGTCGAGGCGGTGGCGATGTTCAAGGTGGGGGATGACGTGCCGCGCACGACGGAGCGGCGGGGTCCGAACCGTGCGACAAACGTGCAGCGGTTGCCGCAGGGAAAGCTTGCCACGAGGCCTTCCGGGAAGGTCGTTGCCTCGCCGGCCAGAAAAGTCGCAGTCGGAGGCGGTGAGGAAGACTGGCAGGAGTTCTAGGTCGATCGTGACTCCTCTGGGTTGCACGACACGAAAGGACCGCTATTGCGGTCCTTTTTCTTTGTGCTTGCCCGGTCAGGGGCGCAGCGTACATGCCGCGGAATGTCGCTTGCTGAACAACATGGATCGGACCGCGCCGTCGCGCGCGTCCCAACCAAGCAGGAGACCCGATGTTTGCACACAACAAGCGATTGATGTACACGGTCCGCGTCAGCGAGACCAATCCAGTCCTCGCCAACCTGATGCTCGAACAGTTCGGTGGCCCGCAGGGCGAACTGGCTGCGGCAATGCGCTATTTCACCCAGGCGCTGGCCGAGAGCGACCCTGGACGTAAAGACATGCTTTTCGACATCGCGACCGAGGAACTGAGCCACCTGGAGGTGATCGGCAACATCGTCGTGATGCTCAACCGCGGCGCGAAAGGGCCGGTGGCGGAAGGGCTCACCGAGGAAGGCGAGATGTTCCGCATGCTGAATCAGGGCGGCGACAGCCATGTGACCTCGCTGCTCTACGGAGCAGGATCGCCGCTCACGAACTCCGGGGCGGTGCCTTGGACCGCCGCGTACGTCGACACGATCGGCGAGCCTACCGCCGACCTGCGCTCGAACATCGCAGCAGAAGCGCGCGCCAAGATCATCTACGAGCGGCTCATCAACGCCACGGACGATCCGGGCGTGAAGGAGGCGCTGGGCTTTCTGATGACGCGCGAGGTCGCCCATCAGAAGGCATTCGAGAAGGCGCTGTACTCGATCGAGCCCAACTTCCCACCGGGGAAGCTACCGGGGCAGCCGGAGTTCACCGACAAGTACTTCAACATGTCGCAGGGCACCGGGGACATGCGCGGGCCGTGGAACTCGGGGGACCAGTGGGAGTTCGTTACGGCCCCCGAGCAGCTCTCGGCAGTGGACGGCGGCGACGGCGAGCCGGAAGTGACGGTCTCGGCCGAGCAGAAGGATCTGCTCGATCAAGCGGCCGCGCGCTCGCGCTCGAACCTCGACGTCGACCCGACGACCGGTGCGGATCTCGGTGCCGGACCCGGTGCCGGCTCGACGAAGACGAAAGCGGGCAAGGGCAACGGATCGTCGAGGCCGCGTTCGGGGATGTAGGCATAGGGGCCCAGGCCTCTTGACCCTCGGCCGGCGCGTGTCGGCCGAGGGGTGCGTTCGTCGCCTGCGTGGAGTGAATCGAATGCGCCACAATATGGCGCATGAGACGCGCCGTTTCACTTGCCACACTGGCCTCTGCCGCCGCGCTGACGGTGGGCGCGATCGCCGCATCCGATCCGCCCCTGGATGGCGTGACGACCCCGCACGTGGACCGTGACGCCTACGTCCAGCCCCTCCCCAGCCTGGACCGGCGGCAGCTGCAGGCCTTCCAGCGCGGGCGCAAGCACTTCGACAAGACCTGGGGTGCGGTCACCTCGCTGGATTTCGAATGGGGACTGGGCCCGACCTTCAACGCCACCAGCTGCGGCGAGTGCCACGTGGCCGGCGGCCGCGGGCGCGCGCCGACGGGTGATGGCGCCGCGCCGGTTTCGCTGCTGGTCAAGATCTCGATCCCGGGCCAGACGGTGCACGGCGGCCCGAACCCCCACCCAGCCTATGGCGAGCAGTTCCAGACGCTGGGACTGGCGGGCCCCTTTCCGGATTTCGCCTACCACACCGCGCCGGTCCCGGCGGAGGCAGCGCCACGCATCGAGTGGGAGGAGCACGAGGTCACCTACGCCGACGGCGAAACGGTGCGCCTGCGCAAGCCGCGCTTGCACCTGGATGCCCTTGCGTTCGGCGAGCTGCCGCCGGGGACGATGACTTCGCTGCGCATCGCGCAGCCGCTGTTGGGACTCGGGCTGCTGGAAGCCGTGCCGGAGGCGACGCTGCACGAACTTGCCGCACGGCAGAAGACACACGGACTGAACGGCCGGGTCAACATCGTGCGCGACGACGTGAACGCACGCGAGAGTGTCGGGCGCTTCGGCTGGAAGGCCAGCCAGCCCAGCCTCAGGCAGCAGATCGCGGTGGCGTCCCTGGAGGACATGGGGCTGACCTCGCGCCTGTATCGCGCGCAGAACTGCCCCGCGGCGCAGGTGCTATGCGCGGCGCAGACACCGGGCAACGATCCCGAGCTGGTCTCGACCGACTGGGACGAACTGGAACTGTGGAGCCGTGCCCTGGCCGTGCCGCTGCAGCGTCGCCTCGGCGATGCACAGGTCCGGCGCGGCGCGCACCTGTTCGCGGAGGCGAAATGCGCGTTGTGCCACGTGCCGGAACTGCGCACCGCGGACGCCTTCCCGGCGCTGCCGGCGCTCGCCGGGCGCACCATCCGCCCTTACACGGATCTGCTCCTGCACGACATGGGAGAGGGGCTGGCGGATGGCCGCCCCGACTTCCTGGCGGGCGGGCGCGACTGGCGCACGCCGCCTCTGTGGGGAATCGGGTTGTCGGAGACCGTCAACGGCGGAGCGGCACTGCTGCACGACGGCCGTGCGCGCAGCCTCGAGGAGGCGATCCTGTGGCACGGCGGCGAGGCGCAGTCGTCGCGCGAGGCCTTCCGCACCATGGACAAGGCCGATCGGGCAGCGCTGCTGCGTTTCCTCGAGTCGATCTGATCAGACCATGCCTGGCAGTTCGAGCGCGATCGACGCGCCGCCCAGATCGCTGCGACTGATGCGCACGCTGCCACCGTATGCCTCCACGATGTCGCGCACCACGGCCAGCCCGATGCCGTGTCCCGGCGTGGACTGGTCCACGCGCACGCCGCGCCTGAGCACCTCCTGTGCGGCGTCGTCTGGAATGCCCGGCCCGTCGTCCTCGACTTCCAGTACGAGTGCGCCGTCCTGCTCGCGCGCCTGGATGCGGACCCGAGCGGTGCACCACTTGAAGGCGTTGTCGACCAGGTTTCCGAGCAGCTCGGTGAGGTCGCCTTCATCTCCGCGGAAGCGTGCAACGGATGCGATCTCCACCGTCACGGCCACGTGCTTGTCGGCATTCACCTTGTGCAGTGCCGCCACCAGCCGCTGGACGACCGGCTCGATCGGCAGGGGAGCGGCCAGGGCGCTGCGACCGGAAGCCGACGCGCGCTGCAGGTGATAGGCGACCAGGCGGTCCATGCGGCCGATGTGCTCGTTCATCGCATCGGTGTTCTGACCCGTACCGCGCAGTTCGCCGCGCATCAGCGCGAGCGGTGTCTTCAGGCTGTGGGCGAGGTCGGCCATGGCGTCTCGATAGCGCTTCTGGCGTGCGCGCTCGTGCACGATGAGCCGGTTCAGGTTGGCGGTGAGCCGCTCGAGTTCGGAGGGGTAGTCGCCCTGGATCCGCTCCTGCGCACCGCGTTCCAGCCGCTGTACCTCGTCGGCCACCCTGCGCAAGGGCCGCAACCCCCAGCGCAGCGTGAGCCATTGCGCGAGCAGGAGTAGCACTGCCATGCCGCCCAGCCAGGCGAACAGGGTGGTGCGGTAGATGGCGAGCTGCTCCTCGAATGGCGCCAGGTCCTCGATCACGGTGAAGGTGAAGGGAAAGCTGGCACCGTTGGTCGCCCAGCTGATTCCGAAACTCAGTGCGAAATAGGGCTCGCCCGCAGCACCGCGCACCTGCTCGAAGCGCTGCTCTCCCGGCCGCAGTCTCGTCAGCGACGGTGGCGCGACCGAGAGGGCCGAGCGGGAGCGCCACACCTCGCTGCCGTCGCGATCCTGGATCGCCGCGTACAACCCCGAGCCGGGCAGGTCGAGGCGCGGCTCGGGTGAGCCGCCCGCGATGACGAGCGTGCCTTGCGTGTCCACTTCGGCCGCTGCCATGAGCAGATAGACCTGGGCGAGCAGGCGTTCCTGGCGCACGCTGCGTGCGCTGTCACGGAACGCTCGTTCGAGCGCAAACGCGGACAGCGCGATGAAGATGGCGAGTACGATCCCCGCGCTCAGTGCCACGCGCGTGCTGAGCGAGCGCCATGCCTTCATGCGCGTGGTCTCCGGGCTGGCAAGGCTGGGTCAGCGCTGTTCACCGAGGACGAACCGATAGCCGCGTCCGCGCAGCGTCTCCAGCGGCTGCAGCGTGCCGTCGGGATCGAGCTTGCGGCGCAGGCGGCCGATGAGCACCTCGATCACGTTGCTGTCCCGCTCCTCGTCATGAGGATAGAGGTGCGCCGCGAGTTCGTCCTTGGACAGCACGCGCTGGCGTTCGCGAACCAGGTGCTCGAGCAGCCGGTACTCGAACGAGGTGAGCTCGACCTCGACGTCGTTCATCGTCACCTTCTGCGCGCCCACGTGCAGTGCCAGCGGCGGGCAGCGCAGGACGTCCTGCGCGGCGCCGGCGGCGCGACGCAGCAGCGCCTTCAGCCTTGCCAGCAGTTCCTCGGGCTGGAACGGCTTGGTCACGTAGTCGTCGCCTCCGGCCTCGAGTCCCTCGACCTTGTCCTGCCAGCGTGCACGCGCGGTGAGGATCAGGATAGGCAGCACACTTCCCTTCTCGCGCAGCCTGCGGATGACGTCGAGGCCGGACATGCCGGGCAGCCCCAGGTCGACGATAGCCGCGTCGAAGGGATACTCGCTCGCCAGGTAGAGCGCTTCCTTGCCGTCGCCGGTGGCATCGACGGTATAGGCGTTCGCCTCGAGCGCGCCGCGCACCTGCGCCTGCAAGGTGCGCTCGTCTTCGACCAGCAGTATGCGCATGCGTGGAGAAGTAGCCGGATGGCAGGTCAGCGCAGCCTGCCGGTGCGTGCGTCGACGTAGACCACGCGCACCTCGCCGCGCCGCGTCAGGATCTTGATGCGGTAAGCATCGTCGCGACGCCGCGCATCGAGCACCTTGCCGCCAGTCGTGCGCTGCACGGTATCGATGGCTTCCTCCATCGTCACCCTGGCCGGTCGCGTGACCGACGATGGCGGCGCCAGGCTGCTCGGCTCCTCGGCGCGAACGTCCGGCGTGCGCCACCGACCGCGCTCGCGGTCGGCGTGAGCAGGGGCGGCGAGGAGGGCGAGCAGCGCGGGGACGATTGCGACGAGTCCCAGGCCGCGGAGGGAGAAAGTCATGCGAAGCATGATGGCCCAGGCCAGTGACAGGTGCAACTGTCCCCGCATGCCGCGCGGGACACTGACCTCAGTGCTCCCAGCGCTCGTGGTCGGCGTGGCGCACGCCGCCCCGGTCGTGCTCCTCCATCACCGGATCGACGTGCACGTTCACCGCAAGCTTGCGACCCGGGTCGTAGGGAAGGACCGTCGTATACGTACGGCCCGCATACTCGTACACCACCCGGTAGCCGGCGATTCGGGTCTCCCAGTTGTCGACCAGTTCGCAGCGGCGCACTGCGCGCTCGCCGACCTCTTCGTAGCCGCGCCCTCGATCGGCGACGCGGTCGCCGACGATCGCGCCCACCGCTGCACCCACCGCAGCGGCGGCCACGCGCCCGCTGCCCTTGCCGATGGTCGAGCCGAGCAGACCCCCGGTCACGCCGCCGATGATCGGACCGACCAGGCCATTGCCGGATCGTCCCTGGCGCCGCACCTCGGGCTCGTACTCCGTATAGCACTCCCTGCGCGGCTCGTTCACGCGCTCGTACTGCGGATCGACCTGGCGCACGCGCGCGTAGTCTTCGAAGCGGTCGGGGCCGCCCGCGAGAGCCAGCGACGGAGCGAGTGTGAGCGCGGCGGCCGCGGCAAACAGCGTCTTGTTCATCTTCTATCTCCTTGTCTTCAGATTTCCGTCTTCGGGTTTCCCGGGGGCGGTGCGATCAGTCGATGCGACCCTTGAAGATGATGGTCACGCCATCGTCGTAGTGGCCCCAGTACCGGGCGTAGCGGCCGCCGCGATAGTGATGCTTCCATGGACGGTAGTAGGCGCGACCGGGGTGGTAGTAGTGGTGATGGCGATGTGCATGGCGGTGCTTGCGGTAGTGGCGGCCGTCACTGTCGTAGCGGTCGCGCTCGCGCCACTCGCGGCGATCGTGCTTGCGGTCCCAGCGATCGTCGTCGCCGGCACTGGCCATTCCAGCGCCACCCAGCAGCACGCTTCCCAGCACGGCACTCAAGAGCAGTCGTTTCATGGTCGAGTCTCCTTGCGATTACCCAGGAACCCCTCCTGGTGTGATCGCAGATTACGAGCGGGGTGCTGAACGGAACCTGAACGGGTCGACTCGCGGGGATTCAGGCATTTCCGGGGTCGACGGTCGCATGCCCTACAATGCGGGCAGGAGGACAAGGCGATGGCGGATCGGCCCGTAAGCGACCTGGTGGAAGTCGACGACCTGCACTTCGCGCACGGCGAGCGCAGCGTGCTCGCCGGCGTGCAGCTGCGCATCCCGCGTGGCAAGGTGGTCGCCATCCTGGGCGCCAGCGGCAGCGGCAAGACGACGCTGCTGCGCCTGCTCAGCGGTCAATTGCGACCCATGCGCGGCAGGGTGCGGGTGGACGGCAAGACCGTCCACGAACTCGACACCGCCGGCCTCTACGCCCTGCGCCGTCGGATGGGGATGATGTTCCAGGCCGGCGGCCTGTTCAGCGACATCTCCGTGTTCGAGAACATCGCCTTTCCGCTGCGCGAGCACACCGACTTGTCGGAAGACTTGATCCGCGACC
>CAYLTE010000065.1:0-18954 GCA_964386195.1 uncultured Burkholderiales bacterium
AGCAGCGTGCGGGCGATCGCCTGGCGCTGCCGCTGCCCGCCCGCGAGCTTCACGCCGTTTTCGCCGACCATCGTGTTCAGGCCCTCCGGCAGTCCCTGTATGAACTCCCACGCGTGCGCGGCACGCGCGGCCGCGACGACCTCCGCCTGCGTCGCGTCGGCCTTGGCGCCGTAGGCGATGTTGGCCGCGATCGTGTCGTTGAACAGGACGACGTCCTGGCTCACCAGCCCGACATTGGCGCGCAGGCTGCTGAGCTTCACCTCCTCCAGGTCGTGTCCGTCGATGCGAATCCTGCCAGAGTCGGGATGGAAGAAGCGTGGAACCAGGTTGGCCAGCGTGGTCTTGCCGCTGCCCGACGCCCCGACCAGCGCCACGGTCTCGCCTGGCTGGACGTGCAGCGTCACGTCCTCGAGCGCGTTGCGCTCCGCACCCGCATAGCGGAAGGTCACGCCCTCCAGACGAAGGTCGCCGCGCGCGCGGCCCAGATCCACACTGCCGCGATCGTCCTCGGGCTTCTCGTCGATCAGGCCGAAGACGCTCTCCGCCGCCGAGAGTCCACGCTGGATCTGTTCGCTTACGCCCGTGAGCCGCTTGAGCGGTGCCAGCACCAGCAGCATGGCGGCGATGAACGAGACGAAGCCGCCGACGGTGGTGCGATCGGCCTGCACGTCGAGGGTCACGCGGTAGATGACGATGGCCACTGCGATCGACGCGAACACCTGCACCAACGGCACGTTGAGCGCCGCGGCGGCCTGTTCCTTGAGGAGGAACTGGCGCACCCGGTTGATCGCCTTCTCGAAGCGGCCCCGCTCGTAGTCCTGGCCGCCGAAGATCTTGACCACCTTCTGGCCTTCGATGCTCTCCTGCAGCACCTGCGTGACGTCGCCCACCGCGCGCTGCGTCTGGCGCGTCAGTCCTCGCAGCCGCCGATTGAAGATGCGCACCATGAAGGCGATCGGTGGAATCGTCACGAAGGTGATGAGCGTGAGCTTCCAGTTCAGCCAGAACAGGTAGCCGAGCAGGCCGACGACGGTGATGGCGTCGCGAACCAGCACGGTCAGCACGGTGGTCACCGCGGAGGAGACCTGCGTCACGTCGAAGGTGTACTTCGAGATCAGTTTGCCGCTCATGACTTCACCGTAGAAGCCCTGTGGCAGCGTCAGCATTCTGGCGAACATCTCGCGCCGCAGGTCCTGCACGACGCGCTGCCCGACGTAGGCGCTGGCGTAGGCGCCCATGAACATGCCCAGTCCGCGCACCAGAAACAGCAGGACGATGACGAACGGAACCCAGCGCATGAACTGCGGATCGCGCTCGACGAAGGTGCCGTCGAGGAAGGGCTTGGCCGCCGCCGGCAGGGCCACCTCCGTGGCGGCCGAGATCGCCATTCCCAGCACAGACAGCGCGAAGATGCCCCGGTACGGCTTGACGTAACGCAGCAGGCGCGGATAGAGGCCGCTCATGCCGGGGCGCCGCGCCGCGGCAAGGCACACTGGCGCAGAGGGAACGCGGGGAGGAACAGGAAACGGATCACGAGCGAGGCCAAGCCTGGACGGGCAGGCGAAGTGTACCCCGTCCCCGCCCGGCCTCCGCGACCCTCAACCGAAGTTGACCATCACGTGGCGCACGGCGGTGTAGTCCTCGAGTCCGAACAGGGACATGTCCTTGCCGTAGCCCGACATCTTCACGCCGCCATGCGGCATTTCGTTGACGAGGGTGAAGTGCGTATTGATCCAGGTGCAGCCGTACTCGAGCTGCGCGGCCGCCTTCATCGCCTTGCGCACGTCGGTGGTCCACACCGAGGAGGCCAGGCCGTAGTCGGAATCGTTGGCCCATTCGATGGCCTCATCCGCGTCGGAGAAGCGGGTGACCGAGACCACCGGTCCGAACACCTCCTTGCGCACGATCTCGTCGCTCTGCACGGCGCCTGCGAGGAGGGTGGGTTCGAAGAAGAAACCGCCGCCCGCCGCCGCGCCCCCGCCGGTGATCACTTCCACGTGCTTCAGCGACGCAGCGCGATCGACAAAGCCCGCCACGCGGTCCCGGTGGGTCGCGCTGATCAGCGGTCCGATCTCGCTGTCCTCGCGCTCCGGCATGCCGCAGCCGATGGAGGCGACCGCGGACCCGAGATCGGCGACGAGCCTGTCGTAGATGCGCGCGCCGGCGTAGACGCGGCAGGCGGCGGTGCAGTCCTGTCCTGCGTTGTAGAAGCCGGCCATGCGGATACCCGCCACCACGGCGTCGAGATCTGCGTCGTCGAACACGATGACGGGCGCCTTGCCGCCGAGCTCCAGATGCGTTCGCTTGAGGCTCGCGGCCGCCGCTTCGATGACCTTCTGTCCGGTCGCGACACTGCCGGTGACGGAGATCATGCGCACGCCGGGATGGTTGATCAGCGCGGACCCCACGCCCGGCCCGCGCCCGGTGACGACGTTCATCACGCCCGGGGGGAATAGCTCCGCGCAGATGCCCGCGAGCTTGAGCAGGGTGAGCGGTGTCTGTTCGGAGGGCTTGATCACGACCGTGTTGCCCGCCGCGAGCGCTGGCGCCAGCTTCCACGCGGCCATCATCAGCGGATAGTTCCACGGCGCGATCTGCGCGACGACGCCGATCGGATCGCGTCGGATCATGCTGGTGTGATTGGGCAGATACTCGTCTGCGTTGCTGCCGGGCAGGCAACGCGTGGCGCCGGCGAAGAAGCGGAAGCAATCGACGATCGCCGGCAGCTCGTCGTTGAGCACGCGCACGATCGGCTTGCCGCAGTTGAGCGACTCGAGCTGCGCGAACTCCGCGGACGACTGCTCGATACGATCTGCAAGCCGGAGCAACAGCAGCGAGCGCTCCTGCGGCGTCGTCTGGCCCCAGCTCCTGAATGCCTTGCGGGCAGCGACCACCGCTGCGTCGACCTGGTGCGAACTCGCTTCGCGCATTCCGGCGATGGTCTCGCCCGTGGCCGGGTTGACCAGCGCTTCCTCGCTACCTTCTCCGCTGACGAACTTGCCGTCGATGAACTGCCTGGTCAGGTCGGCGTGCAGCATGATGATCTCCTCTTGGCTCACTTGCCGCTTCCCGCCACCTCGTGCGTGTCGCGCGTAAGGTGGAAGGCAAGCAGAATGGGAACGAACGTGACGACGATGACGAACACGGCAACCACGTTGGTGACGGGCCGCTGACGAGGACGCACCAGCTCGGTGAGCATCCAGATCGGCAGCGTGCTCTGCTGGCCGGCGGTGAAGGTGGTGACGATTACCTCGTCGAAGGACAGCGCGAAGGCGAGCATGCCCCCTGCCAGCAGCGCCGTGGCGATGTTGGGAAGAATGACGTGGCGAAAGGTCTGGAAGCCGTTCGCCCCGAGGTCCATGCTCGCCTCGATCTGGTTGAAGGCGGAGCGGCGGAAGCGCGCCAGCACGTTGTTGTAGACGACCACGATGCAGAACGTCGCGTGACCGATGACGATGGTCCAGAAGCTGAACGGGATGTCGAGAAGACCGAAAGCGCTGCGAAGGCTGATGCCGGTGATGATGCCGGGCAGGGCGATGGGCAGGATCAACAGCAGCGAGATGGCCTCACGCCCGAAGAAGCGAGAGCGCCACACGGCCGCGGCGGCCAGCGTGCCGAGGAACATCGCGGCCAGCGTCGACACCGTCGCCACTTCCAGCGAGAGCCACAGCGCATCGCGGATGTCCTGGCGTTGCATGGCAATGCCGAACCATTTGGTGGTCAGGCCCGGCGGGGGAAACACGAAGGTCTTCGCATCCGTGCTGAAGGCGTAGAGCACGATGAACGCGAGCGGTACGTGCAGGAAGGCGATGGTCGTGAGCGCCGCCGCGCGCAACGGCCAACCCGCCCGCGGCGAGGTGCTATAGCGCATCGAAGGCCCCCAGCCTGCGCGCCACACTCAGGTAGACGACCATGATGACGATGGGAACCACGGTCAGAGCTGCTGCCATCGGCACGTTGCCCGCCGTGCCCTGATGCCGGTACACGGCCTGCCCGATGAAGGGCTCGGAGGTGCCGATGATCTGCGGAATGATGTAGTCGCCCAGTGTGAGCGAGAAGGTGAAGATGGACCCGGCAACGATGCCGGGCAGGGCGAGCGGCCAGATGACCCGGCGAAACGTCGCGCGCGCATCGGCGCCAAGGTCCGCCGAGGCCTCGATCAGGCTGCGGGGCACGCGCTCCAGCGCCGCGACGATGGGCAGGATCATGAACGGAAGCCAGATGTAGAGGAAGACCAGAAAGGTTCCCAGATAGGAAGTCGAGAGCGAGGGGCCACCGATCACCGGCAGCGCCAGCACGCCGTCGAGCAGCCAGCTCAGGTGCAGGCGTTCGGCCAGCCACGTGACGATGCCCTCTTTGGCCAGGATCAGCTTCCACGAGTACACGCGCACCAGATAGCTGGACCACAGCGGCAGCATCACCCCGAGGTAGAGCAGCGCCTTGGCGCGCGGACTCGCGAAGCGCACCATGTAGTAGGCGAGCGGGAAGGCGAGCGCCGCCGCCGCCACGGTCACGGCTGCAGCCACCGTCGCGGTGCGCGTAACGATGTCGAAGTTGGACAGCGTGAACAGCGCGCGCCAGGTGGCGAGCGAGAACTCCCGCACGACCAGCCCCGAGAATTCGTCGATGTAGAAGAAGCTCTGCAGCAACAACGAGAGCAGCGAGCCGAGGTAGATCACACCCAGCCACAGCAGCGGCGGGGTCAGGAGCAGGAGGAGCAGCAGCCGCGGGTGCAGGTAGAGCGTGCTGGCCACGCGGTCGAGCACGCCGCCGCGTGTGAACGCCGCCGCGCTAGCGCCCTTCACCGCGCTGATCCGCCAGCGGCTGCTGATGCCGTGCCTGCCAGGCGAGTGTGACGCGCTCGCCGAGGCCGGGGCCGCCATCGCGGTCGTCGGCATTTTGCTGCACCACGATCATGTCCACGCCGGCATCGAGCGCGACCACGTACCGGGTGGCGGCGCCGAGGTAGGTGCTAGCCGCGACGCTTCCCTGCATGACGCTCCATCCTTGCGGCGGGGCCGTTCCGGCCCCGAGCAGGCGCACCTTCTCGGGGCGGATCGCGAAGGCAGCGGCGGCGCCTGTCAGTCGCTGCGCAGCCGCGCTGTCGAAGACATTCGATACGCCAACGAAGCGCGCCACGAAGGCCGTCGCGGGGTGCTCGTAGATCGCGGCCGGCGTGTCGATCTGCTCGATCCGGCCGTCGTTGAACACCGCCACGCGGTCGCTCATCGACAGGGCCTCTCCCTGGTCGTGCGTGACGTAGACGAAGGTGATCCCGACACGCTGTTGCAACGCCTTGAGTTCGACCTGCATCTGCTCGCGCAGCTTGAGGTCCAGCGCCCCCAGGGGCTCGTCCAGGAGCAGCACGCGCGGTCGGTTGATGAGGGCGCGCGCGAGCGCCACGCGCTGGCGCTGTCCGCCGGACAGCTGCGCGGGTTTCCGGTCGCGCATGCCTTCGAGCTGAATCAGAGCCAGCATCTCGTCCGAGCGCTTGCGCCGTTCCGCCGGCGCGACCTTCCTGATCATCAGTCCGTACTCCACGTTTTCGCCCACGCTCATGTGCGGGAACAGCGCGTAGTCCTGGAACACGGTGTTGACGTCGCGCTGGAAGGGCGGAACCCCGGCCACGTCGACGCCGTGGATCTCGATGGCACCCGCGTCGGGCTGCTCGAATCCGGCGATCAACCGCAGGCAGGTCGTCTTGCCGGATCCGGACGGGCCGAGCAGCGAAAAGAACTCGCCGTCGGCGATGTCGAAGCTCAACGCGTCGACCGCGCGCACGACGCCGAACGAACGACTGACCGCACGGAAGCGAACGGCCGGCACAGGCGAGTAGGTCTGCATGGGATGAAGCGTTCCGGGGCAGCAGCCCCGGAACGCGCCTCGACGCTAACGTCCGCCCAGGATCGCGATGTAGTCGGTCACCCAGCGATAGTAGGGCACGCAGGTGCGGCCGCCACCGCAGTTGGTGACCGGCGTGCGCCAGAACCAGATGCGGTCGAACTCGTTCAGTCCGTTGCGCACGCAGCCCTCGTCGGTGAGAAGCTTGTTTCCCTTGCAGGCGGCAAGGTTCACGGGAACCGAACCGAACCATGCCGCCAGATCGCCCTGCAACTTGGCGTTGACCGAATGCTCCATCCACATGTACGCACAGTTAGGATGCTTGGCATCGACGTGCATCATGGTGGTATCGGCCCAGCCGGTCGCGCCTTCGACCGGCACGGTGCTGGCGATGGGCTGCTTCTCGGACTGCAGTAGATTGACCTGGAAGCCCCAGGCCGACGAGGCCACCACACCCTCGTTCTTGAAATCGTCGATCTGCACGAATGCGTCGTGCCAGTAACGCGACACCAGCTTGCGCTGTCCGCGCAGCAGGTCGAGCGCGGCCTTGTACTGCTTGTCGTCGAGCTCGTAGGGATTCTTGATGCCCAGCTCGGGACTCGCCTTCATGAGGTACAGCGCCGCATCGGCGATGTAGATCGGCCCGTCGAAGGCCTGGACGCGCCCCTTGTTGGACTTGCCGTCCGGAAGGTTCATCTCCTTGAACACCACGTCCCAGCTCTTGGGCGGCGCCGGAAACACCTTTGTGTTGTACGCGAGCACGTTGTAGCCCCACTGGTAGGGAACACCGTAGTGCTTGCCGTTGACGAAGTGCCAGGGCGCCTTCTGCAGCCGCGAGTCCACGTTCTTGAAGCCCGGCACCAGCCTGGTATTGACCTCCTGCACCCGCCCGCCGGCGATCAGGCGCATGCTCGCGTCGCCCGATGCCGTGACCAGGTCGAATCCGCCCTCGTTCATCAGCGCCACCATCTCGTCGGAGGTGTTTGCGGTCTTCACGCGCACCTTGCACGCGGTCTTCTTCTCGAACTCGGTGACCCAGTCGAAGTTCTTGTCGGTCTCACCGCGTTCGATGTAGCCCGGCCAGGCCACGATGTCGACGAATCCCTCGCCTTTGCCGATCTTCTCCATGCGGGCGTGGGCGTTGGAACCAAGCGAGGCGCCGGTGGCGACGGCGGCCACCAGAGTCAGTAAGGTGCGCAACCTGGAAGACATTTCGGTTCTCCTTCTTCGCGTTCCTGCGATATGAGAAAGTCCGGTCACTGCTTCCCGCGCCCGCTGCTTTACCGCGCGGACCCGCCGCGGTCACTGCCTGCCGCGACGATGCCAGTGGATTCTAGGCAAGCCGCGAGCAGGTGTCACCTCCGCCCGCAACGCCGCCCACACCGGGCACCCAGCCAGTCGCCGCTCGCCCGCCGCATGGAGTTGACGACGAATTCGGGCGCTCACTATAGTGTCGCAATGGATGCGGAACTCGATTCCCTCGACGCGAAGATCGCCCTGCTGGTGCAGTTGTGCCAGCAGCTGCGCCACGACAACACCGACTTGCGCCAGCAGCTTGCGTCGGCGCAGTCCGAGAATCGCCAGCTCTACGACAGGATCGCCGCGGCCAAGCTGCGGCTCGAGGCCCTGCTGGAGAGGATTCCGGAGGACGTGCGGTGAGCGATTCCGGCGTGATCGAGGTCAGCCTGCTGGAGCGCAAGTTCCAGATCGCCTGCAAGCCCGAGGAAGAAGCGGGCGTGCGGCAGGCGGTGGACTACCTGGACCGGAAGATGCGCGAACTGCGCGACGGCGGCAAGGTGGTCGGCTACGACCGGATTGCCATCGTGGTGGCGCTGAACATCACCCACGAACTGTTGTCCCTGCGCCTCGGGAACGGTTTTGACATGGGTTCGTTTAAGCGTAGAATGCAGAACATATCGGCCAGGATCGATCAAGCCATGGCCGCGCAGGACGAGCTCTTCTGAGGCGTCTTGCAGCAGGTTTCAAGCGTTGCTCCCTGCGGTGTTCGTGGAGGCCGTATATTCTGTGAACCAATGTCGTTAGCCTTGGTTGCGGCCCTCAAGTAGCGCTGTTGTGCGCGTCCTTCGCGGAAGCGCCTGATGCGCTCGGAAAGCGACCACCTTGAACCTCAGGTTCAAGATGCCGGCCTTGCGGCACTAGCGGGGGGCGCCCTACGGAAAGAGACGAGCGGCAATGCCGCTCGTTTTCTTTTGTGCGGACCGCGAACTCGTCACTTGCGCATTCACGACACCATGCGGTACTGGCTGATGAAGTCCGAGCCCGATGTGTTCGGCATCGACGACCTGGCGAAGGCGCCGCGAAAGACCACGGCCTGGTGGGGCGTGCGCAACTACCAGGCCCGCAACTTCATGCGCGACGACATGCGGGTCGGAGACCTGGCCTTCTTCTACCACTCCAGCTGCGCGGAACCCGGCATCGCCGGGATCGTGAAGGTCTCGCGGCGAGCCTATCCGGACGAGACGCAGTTCGATCCGAAGAGCGAGTACTTCGACCCGAAGTCCACGCGCGATGCGCCCCGCTGGGTGAACGTCGACGTGACGCTGGTCCGCAAGACCACGCTTCTCGGGATCCCGGCGCTGCGCGCTCATCCGCAACTGCAGTCGATGCGGATCCTGCAGCGGGGCAACCGGCTATCGATCACACCGGTACAGCCGGACGAGTGGACCTTCATCCTCGAACTCGTATAGGACGTCGGCGACCATGGACTGGTGGTGGGGCGCGTATCTCGCACTCGGATTGTTCGTCGGCTTCTTCGCCGGCCTGCTCGGCATCGGCGGCGGGCTCATCATCGTCACTGCCCTGGTGTTCATGTTCACGCACCAAGGCTTTCCGGCCGATCGCGTCGTCCACCTGGCACTCGGCACGTCGCTGACGAGCATCGTCTTCACTTCGCTGTCGAGCATCCGCGCGCACCAGCGTCACGGCGCCGTGCGCTGGGACATCATCCGCCGGGTCTTGATCGGCGTGGTGATCGGCACCCTGCTGGGCACGCTGTTCGCCGATGCCCTGCCGTCGCGCTACCTCGCGATCTTCTTCACCGTGTTCGTCTACTACTCGGCGGCGCAGATGTGGCTGGACATGAAGCCCAAGGCGTCCCGGCAACTCCCCGGCCCGGCGGGCATGACGGCGGGCGGGCTCGGCATTGGTGTGGTATCGAGCCTGGTCGGCGCAGGAGGAGGCGTGATCAGCATTCCGCTGATGACCTTATGCAACGTTCCCATGCGCAACGCGGTGGGAACGTCGGCCGCGCTGGGGCTGCCCATTTCCATCGCCGGCGCAGCCGGATACCTGCTCACCGGGATGGACCAGACTCACCTGCCGCCCATGACTTTCGGCTACATCTATCTGCCGGCGCTGGTGGGAATCGTGGTTGGCACCTTCTTCACGGTGCCCTACGGCGCGAAGGCCGCGCACAGCATGCCGGTACCGATGCTCAAGCGCATCTTCGGTGTGATCCTGTTCGCCATGGCGACGAAGATGCTGCTGACGCTTTTCTGAGGATACGGTTCAGGCGCTGTAGCGCTCCCGCAGCACGTTCTTCTGAACCTTTCCCATGGCGTTGCGCGGGAGGTCGTCGACGACGAAGACCCGCTTGGGGATCTTGTAGTTGGCGAGCTCGCGCTTGAGCGCGGCGATCAAATCCTGTTCCGCGAGCACCGCTCCACTGCGCGGTACGACCACGGCGGTCACCGCTTCACCGAAGTCGGGATGCGCAACACCGATCACGGCTGACTCGGCCACGCCAGGCAGCGCATCCAGGACGAGCTCGATCTCCTTGGGATACACGTTGTAGCCGCCGGTGATGATCAGATCCTTGGCACGTCCGACGATGGACAGGTAACCATCGTCGTCGAGCACGCCGACGTCACCGGTGCGGAACCAGCCGTCCGCGGTGAACTCCTCGCGCGTCTTCTCGGGCATATTCCAGTAGCCCCTGAACACGTTCTCGCCGCGGATCTGGATGGCGCCGATCTCGCCCACGCCTACCGGCAGGTCGCGGTCGTCCGCGACGCGCACATCGTTACCAGGCAGCGGCATGCCGACCGTGCCGGCCCTGCGCACGCCATGCAGGGGATTGGAGGTGATCATGCCCGCCTCGGACATCCCGTATCGCTCCAGGATGCGTTTCCCGGTTCGCTGCTCGAAGGCCGAGAACGTCTCCGCGAGCAGGGGTGCCGAACCGGAGACGAATAGCCGTACGTCGCGACACAGATCACGCGTGAAGGCGGCCTCAGCCAATAGCCTGGTGTAGAACGTCGGCACTCCCATCAGCACGCTCGCACGGGGCAGATCGCGCAGGACGAGCGCGGGATCGAACCTGCGGTGCCAGATCATCCGAGCGCCGGAGAGCAGCGCGCAGTGATTGGCCACGAACAACCCGTGCACGTGGAAGATCGGCAGCGCATGCAGGAGTACATCGCGCTCGGTGAAGCCCCAGCAGTCCACCAGGACGCGCGCGTTGGAGACGAGATTGCGATGGGTGATCATCGCGCCCTTCGAGCGGCCGGTGGTCCCTGAGGTGTAGATGATGGTGGCGAGGGTGTCGGCATCGACCGCACGGATCGCAGCCTCGGTCGAGCACGACGCGGCCGCCTCGAGCATGCTGCCAGCGCCTTCCTCGTCCATGGTGAACACGGCCGCTCCCGCTGCCATCGCCGCCATCTCCTCCTCGCTGCGGGGACGGCACACCACCGCCCGTGGCTGTGCGTCGCCGATGAAATAGCTCAATTCCGAGCGCTGATACGCGGTATTCAGGGGCAGGTAGACGTAGCCCGCGCGCAGGCAGGCGAGGTAGACGAACAACGACTGCACCGACTTGTCCGCCTGCACGGCGACGCGGTCGCCGGGGCGCACGCCGGCGCCGGCCAGCGCATTGGCATAGCGCGCGGTCTGCGCGTGCAGTTCACCCCAGGTGCAGGACTGGCCACTGTCGGTGACGAGCAACTCGCGCGAGGGGTCGCGCAGCACCATGCGTTCGACGTGCGAATAGAGGTTGTTCATGCGGACGTTCCACCGGGTTGCTGACGGGTCGGGTGCTTGGGATCGAAGCGCAGTCGCTCGTCGAGCAACGCATCGGCGACCCCCGACGAGAGCCACGCATCGGTGCCCGTCGCGGGTGCTGCGCGCGTGCCCACGATGGCCGCGCGCGCGGCGGAGGGCAGGATCTCGATGCGGGCATCGACCGCCGCGGACACGCTGTGCGCCGGCGCCGAGAACGCGACGTAGGAAGCGCCGGAGGCCTGCCCCAGGATCCACAGCACGATGCGGTGGCCATCCCGGGCGAGCGCCGCGATGACCAGGCTCAGATGCACGAGGTAGTCGGACAGCAGCACGCTTTCGTCGCGCACGCTCGCCGCATGCGCGCTCGCATCGAGAAGAAGCACGATCGGGCTGCCCGGCCACGCGTCGCGTACACTGAGCAGGAGCCATGAGAGACGGACGCTTTCGGCCGCGTCGAGCGGACCGCCGCCCAGTGCACCGAGAAAGACGGGTTTGCGCGTACCCGGTTCCGGATAGGCCTGCAGCAGACGGCCCGAGTACGACGGGGCATAGCCGGCTGGCAACAACGACTCGGGCAGGGACGCACCCGGCTGCGCGTCGCCCCTTGCATCGGATGCCCGGTCCGCGAGCCTCGCCTCGAGGGCAGACTGACCTCTTGCGAGATCGGGCGCGTGGTCCGCGGACTGCATGAGCCACTCGTGCACGGAGCAGGTAGCCGCTTCCAGCGTATCGGGGCGCTCGCGATCCTGCCCGTGCCAGGCGATGCGAGCCGGTGCGCCGAGGTGCGCGCTCACCACGCGCACGTCCCGCGCATCGAACCGCGCCGCACCTTCCGTGGCTTCGATGACACGCGGACCCGAGGCGGCGAGCAGGGTCTGGGGCAGGTAGCTGCGCTGGCCGCACAGGCAGGCGAGCAGGCTCGCACCGCCGAAGCAGTTTCGGCCCAGCAGTGCGAACATAGGGACACCCGCCAGCCGCGCGTCGAGCGCCGCACGAAACAGCGCCCTAAACGCACCGAGTGCGCCGAGATCCTCGTCCACGCGCGCGCCGGCCGAGTCGAGGGCCAGTACCACCGCGGCTCCCGCCGCGCGGGCGCGCGCGAACAGCCCGGCCAGAGCCAGCCCTTCTTCGATGCCGATGGCGCCGTGCTGCATGCCCGGGTCGGTCGCCGCCACCGCCACCGGCCGGCCGCCGATCGTCCCCTCTGCGACGAGCAGTGCGCGGTGGCGCCGGGCATGCGCGCTGTGCGTGCCGAACAGCGCGGCTACACGTGAATCCGCTGCGGCGAGGGAGAACGACGCGCCCGACACTGCCCGGTTCCTCAGCTCAGGCACCAGCGCCGGATGATCTCCTCATAGGCGGCCACCGCCTGCGCGATGCGTTCCACCACGCAGTACTCGTCGGTCTGGTGCGCCATGTGTGGTTCGCCCGGTCCGAGGATCACCGTCGGGGGGTTGCCGTAGGCGCGATTGAGCGCCGCCGCATCGGTGAAATAGGTGGCCGTACGCGGGGTCGGCACGGCACCGAGGATCGGCGTCATCACCTCGAACACGCTCTGGATCCACGGTACCGACGGATCGGTATACACCGCCTCGAGATCCATCAGAGTCTGGAGCTCGACATCCGGTGCGAGCCGCTGCGTGAGCGTGGCGAGCAGTTCGGCATGGGAGACGGTGGGCACGGTGCGGATGTCGATTCCGACGCTCGCCCGGTCCGGCACGGAATTGATGTTCAGTCCGCCGTGGAACGTTCCCACGTTCAGGGTGGCCTGTCCCATGAGCGGATGCGCAGGGTTCTCGAAGCGGAAGCTCTCCAGCTTGCCGACCGCACGCGCCGCCTTGTAGACCGCGTTTTCACCCTTGTCCGGCATGGAACCGTGGGCCGTGACGCCGCGCGCGTCGGCCTGCAGCCAGAACGCGCCCTTGTGCCCGATGAATGGATAGTTCGAGGTCGGTTCTGCCACCACGACGGCGCCCGCGCGGCCGAGCACGCCGTCGCGATGCATATGGAAGGCACCCTCGCAACCCGTCTCTTCCCCGGCCGTGATGACCAGCGTGAGGCCCGGCGTGCGGTGCAGATGCGGTGCCATGCGTACTGCGGCCGCGGTGAAGGCCCCGACTCCGCTCTTCATGTCGCTGCTGCCCCGGCCGTAGACGCGGCCGCCGTCGAGCTCGCCCGCGAACGGATCCTTCGACCAGGGTGCCGCGCCCAGCGGCACCACGTCGATGTGCCCGGTAAAGCACAGTGGCAAACGATCGGCGTCCCCGCCGATCTCGGCGAGCAGGTTCACACGTCCAGGACCGAAGGCGTGGTAGCGAGTGCGAAATCCCGCGCGTTCCAGCACGCCGCCGAGCAAGCGCGCGCAATCCTCCTCGTTGCCCGGAGGATTGATCGTGTCGAGCCTGAGGATGTCCTGAGTGAGCAGCAGCGGATCGGGTGCGTTCATGGGCGTTCTCGTCGGGGATGGGGAAGGATACGCGCAATCGTGCGTACTGCGCCGTGCTGCGGGGAGCGTCAGCCGAAGTAGGCCCGCTGCACCTCGGGGTCGTCACGCAGGGAGGCGGCATCGCCTTCGGCCACGACTCGACCCTGGGCGAGAACGTATCCGCGGTGCGAGATGGCAAGCGTCTGCTTGACGTTCTGCTCGACCAGGAGGATCGAGACCCCGGTTTCGTTCACCCGGCGGATGACGTTGAAGTTCTCCTTCACGAACAGCGGCGACAGGCCGAGAGAGGGCTCGTCGATGATCAGCATTCTCGGCCGCGACATGAGGCCGCGCCCGATCGACAGCATGGCCTGCTCCCCACCTGACATCGTGCCCGCCAGCTGCGCAGCGCGCTCCTGCAACCGTGGAAAGGTGCGATACACCTGTTCGAGGCTGTCGCGGATCTCTTCTCCGCTGCGCACGCGGTACGCGCCGGCCAGCAGGTTCTCGCGCACGCTCAGGCGCGGGAAGACCTTGCGCCCTTCGGGAATGCAGGCGACGCCCAGCGATACGATACGGTGCGTGGGCCGCCCGCACAGCTCTACGTCGCCCAGGCGGATGCTGCCACTGCGCGGCGGAGTGAGTCCGAGCACTGCGCGGATCAGCGTGCTCTTGCCCGCACCGTTGGAGCCGAGTATGCAGGTGATCTCGCCGGCGCGCGCATGCAGGTTCACCCCATGCAGGACGTCGACCCGGTCGTACCCGGTGGTCAGGTCGGTCACACGCAGGTCGATCATCGCCTCACTCCGACCCCAGGTAGGCTTCCTGGACGCGAGCGTCGGCCACGACACGGGCGTAGCTCCCTTCGCAGATCTTCTCGCCGAAATTGAGCACAGCGCAGCGGTGGCTGACGCGCTCGATGACACCCATCTCGTGCTCGATCAGGATCACGCTCAGTCCCGGTTGGCGCGCACGCGTTGCCAGGATGTCCTCCATCAGTGCGTGCGTCTCCTCGTGCGTCATCCCGGCCGAGGGTTCATCGAGGAGCAGCAGCTTGGGCTCGCCGATCAGCGCGCGACATACCTCCACTCGCCGCCGGTCGATCATCCCCAGTTCGCCCGCGGGGTCGTACAGACGGTCCGGCAGGCTCGGATGAAAGCTCTCCAGCAGGGCCCGCGCGCGCGCCTCGTGCTCGCGCAACTGCCGCTCGAAGGCACGACGGCGCAGTAGATTGAACGGGAGTCCGAGCGAGAGCAGGCGGTGATTGCCGATCATCAGATTGTCGAATACCGACAGCGCCAGGCACAGGCGCGAGCGTTGAAAGGTGCGCGCGATGCCGACGTCGTAGAGCGCCTGCGGCGGGGCGCCCGTCACGTCGCGACCGCCGAAGCGGATCCGTCCGGCGGCCAGCCTGTACAGCCCGGTCAGTGCATTGAAGAAGGTGGTCTTGCCCGACCCGTTCGGACCGATCAGCCCCAGCGTTTCGCCACGCTCCAGGGAGAGATCCAGCCCGTTGAGCGCGGTCAGCCCGCCGAACTTCACGGTCAGGCCGGTGCAGTCGAGCAGCAGGCTCATGGCCTTCCCCACGTGGGGAAGTAGCGCCGCGGCGGGCGCGGCAGAAGTCCGCCCGGCTTGAACAGCAGGATGAGGATGACGAAGCCCGAGAACAGCAGGTAGCGGTACTCCTGGATGAATTGCAGCTTCTCGGGCAGCACCACGACCAGCACCGCTGCAGGCAGGATGCCCAATGGATTGCCGATCCCGCCGAGGATCACGATGGAGACGAACATCAGGGACTCTGCGATGGTGAACGCAGCGGGTGCCACGAAGCCGGTCATCATCGCGTAGGCGGCGCCCGCCACGCCGGCGAGCACGTTACCCAGGCTGAACGCCACGATCTTCCAGCGCGCCACCTGGAATCCGAACACCGCCGCCGCCGTCTCGTCGATGCGCACCGCATCGAGGCTCAGGCCGAGCCAGGAGCGCTCCAGGCGCCGCACGAGCACGAGCGCGACGACGAACAGAACGAGGCTGAAGAGCGCGTAGGACAGGTAGAACGACAGCTCGGTGTCCTTCCCGATCTCGATGGTGTCGTTGAAGTCCCAGCCGAACAGCGACAGGCCGGGCACCTTCAGGCCCTGGGGACCGCCCAGGAGTTCGTTGACCTCGAGAAAGGTGCGGAACAGCAGCGCGAAGGCGATCGTGATGAGCGCCGCGTAGTGCCCGCGCGTGCGCAGCAGCGGGAGCACGAGGACGGAGCCGATCGCTCCGGCAATCAGGCCGGCAGCCGCGAGAATCGCCAGATGGGGAATGGCGGTGTGTGCGGCGAGCACCGCAGCGGTGTAGCCGCCGAGGCCGAAGAAGGCGGCGCCAGCGAAGTTCACGACGCCTGCGTAACCGAACTGCACGTTCAGGCCCAGGCACGTCACGCAGTAGAGCAGGACCGTCGATACCATGAGCAGCGAAAAGTGATCTTCGCGCAACAGCCAGAGCAAGGTCAGGCCCAGCGCGAATGCCAGCCAGCCGAGCATGGACGGCGCGCTTCGCCAGCTGCGCTCGAGGCGCGCGGCGATGGCGCCACGTCCCCCCAGCAGGATCGCGCTCACGCCCGCCAGGGCGAGCACCGCGACTTCCCACTGGGCCTCGGCATGGAGGAAGAAGTAGGCATATGCGCCCGTGAGTGCCAGCATCAGGAGTGCGGGCCACGTGCCGCCGCTTGCGGGCTTTTCGATCACACGCGCTCCGATGCCTTCTCGGCGATCAGGCCCGTCGGTCGCCACGCCATGATGAGGATGACCAGCGCGAAGGCGAAGACGTCCTTGTAGGCGGGAACGCTGAACCAGATTGCACCGACGGTCTGCAGGGCCGCGAAGAGAAATCCGCCCAGGATCGCTCCATAGAGGTTGCCCAGGCCACCGACGACTGCCGCGCTGAATCCGATGACGCCCAGCAGCAGTCCCATTCCGAAGTTGATCTCGTTGTAGTACAGGCCTGCCGTGACACCCGCCAGGGCAGCCAGCGCCGAACCCAGCGCGAAGGTGACCAGAACCACGCCCTGGAAATTCATCCCCATGATGCGTGCCGTCTCGCTGTCCTGCGCCACCGCACGTATCGCCAGGCCAAGCCGAGTGCGGTTGACGAGAAGGTGCACACCGACGATCGAGGACACACCGACGGCGAGCAGGATGAGGTTGTCGACGCGCAGCGTGAAGGCGCCCAACGCGAATGAATCGGTGGGCAGCAGACGCGGGAACGGCTTAGGGTTGGCTCCTGCGGGGTAGAACAGGCGGATCGATTCGCGCAACACCGTGCCGGCCATCAGGGTGATGAGCAGCACATTGATCGGCGGCGCACTACGCAGCGGCAGCACCAGCCATCGCGCAAGCAGGGCGCCGAGAAGCCCCATCGCCAGCATCGCCACCAGCATCGCGCACACGGCGAGGAAAGGACCCGAGGCGATGCCGAGGTGCGACAGGCCAAGATACGTCATCAGGCCCACGAACGCGCCGACCATCAGGACGTCGCCGTGCGAGAATTTTATGACATCGAGGACGCCGAAGAACAAGGTGAAACCGACGGCGACCATGGCGTAGAGAATGCCGAGCATGAGGCCGTTGAAGACGTACTGCCCGAGCAGTCCGGCGTCCATGGCTTGTGCTCTCGGTGCGCGTGTCGGATCAGCGGGCGATCAGCTTGCGCTTGCCCTTGGCGAAGTCGCTGTCCTCCCAGACGATCCACTTTCCGTCCTGCACGACGAGCTTGGTGATGAGCGGGACCGCGTTCTGCCTATGGTCGTCGAAGGTGATCGGTCCGACCACGGACTGGTGATCCCGCGTCTCGTTCAGTGCCTTGCGGATCATTCTGCGATCGGGTCCCACACGTTCGATGGCGTCCATCGCCAGGTTAGCCGCCGCGAAGGCGAAGGCGCCGTACGCCTCCGGTGGATCGTTGTAGTTCTGGGCGGCGTACTGCTCCATGAAACGCCTGCCACCGGGGAGCTTCTCGATGGGCGCACCCTCCCTGAACGCGACCGTGCCCTCGGCCTGTTTGCCGAGGCCGTCGATGTACGCGTCGGAGACGATGCCCGACGTTCCCTGAAACACCGCCTTCACGCCCAGCTTGTCCATCTGTGTGCGTATACGTACCCCGATCGGAGTCGTACCCCCGAAGTAGACCACGTCGGGTTTGAGGTCCTTGATCTTGGTGAGCTCCGCGGAGAAGTCCTGCTGGTCGGCAGTGACGCCGAAGGTGCCGAGAATCTTTCCGCCGTTCTTCGTCAGGTACTCGGAAAAGTACTTGTTGTGGCCCTTGCCGTAGTCGGTGGTGTCGTGAATGATCGCCCAGCGCTCGTAGCCCTGCGCGCGCATGAATTTCGCCGCAGTCTCGTTCTGGTTGATCATGGTGCCGTTGACGCGATGGATCTCCTTGTAGTTCTGTGCGTAGGTGACGTCGGGCAGCACGGCGCCCCAGACCACCACCGGAAGTCCGAACTTGTGATAGACGTCCACCGTGGCCATGGCAACGGTGGAGCAGTAGTGCGTGATGCCTGCAACGATGCTTCGATCGGTTGCCGCCTTGGTCGCCACCTGCACGCCGATGTTCGGTTTGCACTCGTCGTCGAGGGCGACCAGCTCGTACCGATAGCGGGACTTGCCGTCGGCATTGCGCAACTTGACCGCGAGATCTGCGGAATTGCGTCCGCCAAGGCCGTTGGACGAATTGCCCCCGGTGAGCGGCCCGATGAACACGAGCTTGACGGTGTCCTTGGCCATCGCCGCCTGGGGCGACAGCAGGATGGTGATGACGAGAGCGCTGGCGACCAGGCGGGCGAGCATTGCGGATCCTTCTCGGCAGTCTGAGCGCAGAAGGCTATGGGCTGGGCCGCAGGTTGTCAATGCAGCGCCCGTGGAGCGGCGGGCGATCCAGGGGCAAAAAAAAGCGGCTCGCGCCGCTTCTCGTCCAGCCCCGGCGGGTGACCGGAGTTTGTTCTTCTTCGTCGTTGTAGTTGCTATCTCTTCCGCAGCTTCCGGATCGCAGCCAGCTGAGCGGCGAGCATGGCGAGCTCGCCCTCGACCACTGCGAGCTCCTCCTTCCCCTGTGCGTTCCTGCGCGCCTCCTCGGCGCGCTGTTGTGCTTCGAGCGCCTTTGCCTCGTCGAGGTCCGCGCCCCGTATCGCAGTGTCGGCCAGGACGGTGACGGCCGTCGGCTGCACCTCGAGAATGCCGCCCGCGACGAAGATCAGGTCCTCGTCCGCCTTGCCTGCCGTCTTGATGCGTACGGCACCGGGCTTGATGCGCGTGATGAGCGGGGTGTGGCGCGGATAGATGCCCAGTTCGCCCGCCTCGCCGGGGAGAACGACGAACTCGGCGTCGCCGCTGAAGATCTGCTCTTCGGCGCTCACGACGTCCACGCGAATGGTAGTGGCCATAGCTTCTTTCCTGGGCCGAGGCGATTACTGGAGAGTCTTGGCCTTCTCGAAGGCTTCCTCGATCGCACCGACCATGTAGAACGCCTGTTCGGGCAGGTGATCGCATTCACCGTTGACGATCATCTTGAAGCCCTTGATGGTCTCGGCCAACGGAACGATCTTGCCCGGCGATCCGGTGAACACTTCCGCGACGTGGAAGGGCTGCGACAGGAAACGCTGGATCTTGCGAGCACGCGAC
>CAYLTE010000066.1:0-18933 GCA_964386195.1 uncultured Burkholderiales bacterium
AGCTGCAGCGCTCCGGAGGCGAACTGCGCCATCACCGCGCCCTTGTCCGCGGCGGGCAAGCGGCCGTGCACGAGGCCGACGGCGAGATCGGGGAATGCCGTGCGCAGGGTCTCGTAGGTGTCCATCGCGGTCTGCAGCTGCAGCGCCTCGGACTCTTCGATCAGCGGACACACCCAGTAGGCCTGCCTGCCTTCCATGCAGGCGTCGCGCACCCGCGCCAGCACCTCGTCGCGACGCGCATCCGACACCAGCTTGGTCACCACCGGCGTACGGCCGGGCGGGAGTTCGTCGATCACCGACACGTCGAGATCGGCAAAGAAGGTCATCGCCAGCGTCCGCGGGATGGGCGTGGCACTCATCATCAGCTGGTGCGGCTGCATCGTCCCTTCTTCGTCCGTGCCCTTCTGTCGCAGTGCGAGCCGCTGATGCACGCCGAAGCGATGCTGCTCGTCCACGATGGCGAGCGCCAGACGGCGGAACGCCACCTGCTCCTGGAACAGTGCGTGGGTCCCCACGACCACCTGCGCCTCACCCGACTCGATGCGCGCCACCTGGGCGCGCTTGTCCTTGCGCGACTGGCTGCCGCTCAACCACGCCACCGACACGTTGAGCGGCGCCAGCCACGCCGCGAACTTGGCGTGGTGCTGCTCCGCGAGGATCTCGGTCGGCGCCATCACCGCGACCTGAGTGCCACTCTCCACGGCCTGCAGCGCGGCCAGTGCCGCCACGACCGTCTTGCCGCTGCCGACGTCGCCCTGCAGCAGGCGCTGCATCGGATGCGCGAGCGCAAGATCGGCGCGTATCTCCTCCAGGCAGCGGCGCTGCGCGTCGGTCAGCGAGAAGGCAAGGTTCTCGAGAAACGTGCCGGTGAGGGCGCCCGGGGGCGCGAGCGCGTGCGCGCGCGTGGACTGCCGGCGCCGGTGATGCAGGCGCATCGACAGCTGCTGCGCCAGCAACTCGTCGAACTTGATACGCCGCCAGGCCGGGTGGCTGCGAAGCTGCAGCGCCTCGGCGGATACGTCCGGCGGCGGCTGGTGCAGGAGGCGAAGGCTACGCTCGAAATCGGGCAGGCCCAGCGCGCGCAGCAGCGCCGGCGGCAGCGGATCGCCGAGGTCCGCTTCGGCGAGCGCATCGGTCACGGCCTTGCGCAGGACGTGCTGGGCCAGTCCGGCGGTGGTGGGATAGATCGGCGTGAGCGCCTGCGGCAGCGGCGTGTCCGCTCGCACCACCCGATAGCGCGGATGGATCATCTCGGCGCCGAAGAAGCCGGGACGCACCTCGCCGACCGCGCGCAGGCGCACGCCGGGCGCCAGCTGCTTGAGCTGGCTCGGATAGAAGTGGAAGAAGCGCAGGGTGAGCGCTTCGCCGCCGCTGCGCGCACGGCACAACAGGAGACGGCGCGGACGGAACACGACCTCGCTCGCCTCCACCACCGCCTCGATCTGTACGGTCTCGCCGGCCCGCGCATCGCGCAGGGCGGTGATGCGCGTCTCGTCCTCGTAGCGCAACGGCAGGTGCAGGACGAGATCGAAGACGCTGTGCAGCCCGAGCTTGTCGAGCTGCTTGCGCACCGCCGCCGGCAGGCGCTCGAAGCTTCCGCCCAACGCGGCACCCGCGTCAGCGGTGGCGTTCAGAGTCCGACCGTGAGGACGGCTTCGATCTCCACCAGCGCATCGCGCGGCAGCGCGGCCGCCGCGACGGCGGAGCGCGCCGGGTAGGGCTGCCGCACATACCCGGCCATGATCTCGTTCACCCGTCCGAAGTTGGACATGTCGGTGAGGAACACGGTGAACTTCACCGCATCGTCGAGGGAGGCGTCGGCCGCTGCCGCGACCGCGCGCAGGTTGAGGAACACCTGGTGGATCTGGGAATCGATCCCCTCGACCAGCTGCATGGTGCGCGGATCAAGCCCGATCTGGCCCGACAGATAGATGGTGTTGCCGGCCCTGACGGCCTGCGAATAGATGCCGATCGGCTGCGGCGCCTCGGTGGTCTTGATCGCCTCTTTGGGCATGGCCCTGCCTCGTCCGTATCCTCGAAATGTGAAGCAATGGTAGTCCCGATCCATGCGCGGGACAACGCGACGGGGCGCGGTTTCGCGAGCGGAAGCCTGTTGGCCCCATGCTATGATGCAGTGCCGCAGTGAAGAAGGCTCAACCCTGTGGAAGACAACAACGGGGCACGAGGGCACGCTTCCGTTCCGCAAGCCCCTGGCCCGCAAGCCCCTGGAAATCCCGACGGCCACGCCAGGCGCGGTCTGATCGGCCTTGCCATCGGCGCGGTGGGCGTCGTCTTCGGCGACATCGGCACCAGCCCGCTGTATGCGTTCAAGGAGTCCTTCGGGGGCACCCACGCACTGCCCGTGCACCACGACAACGTCGTCGGGGTGCTCTCGCTGATGGCCTGGGCGCTGTTCAGCATCGTCACCCTGAAGTACATCGTGCTGATGATGCGCGCCGACAACCGCGGCGAAGGCGGCATCATGGCGCTGATGGCGCTGGTGCGGCGCTCGCTCGACGGCGACCCGAAGTTGCGCATCGTTCTGCTCGCGCTGGGCATGTTCGGCGCGGCGCTGTTCTACGGCGACGGCATGATCACCCCCGCCATCTCCGTGCTGTCCGCCGTGGAAGGACTGGAAGTCGTCACCCCGGTCCTCAAGCCCTACGTCATTCCGATCACACTGGCCATCATCACCGCGCTGTTCCTGCTCCAACAGACCGGCACGGGAAGAGTGGGCGCCTTCTTCGGCCCGATCACGGTGGTGTGGTTCTCGGTTCTCGCGGTGCTAGGACTCATCAGCATCTGGCAGTATCCCAGCATCCTCGAGGCCCTCAATCCGGTTTGGGGCGTGCGCTTCTTCCTCGCCAACGGCGCGCTCGGCTTCTTCGTGCTCGGTGCGGTGGTGCTCGCCGTCACCGGGGCCGAGGCGCTCTACGCGGACATGGGACACTTCGGCAAGCGCCCGATCAGGCTCGCGTGGCTGTGCTTCGTGTTCCCGGCGCTGCTGCTGAACTACTTCGGTCAGGGCGCCCTGCTCATGCGGGAGCCGGAGGCGATCAAGCACCCGTTCTTCTATCTCGCGCCCGAGTGGGCGCTCCTGCCGCTGGTGCTGCTCGCCACCATCGCCACCGTGATCGCCTCGCAGGCGGTCATCACCGGCGCCTATTCCGTGACGCGCCAGGCTATCCAGCTCGGCTACTGCCCGCGCCTGATGATCGAACACACTTCGGAGCGCGAGATCGGGCAGGTGTACCTACCTTGGATCAATTGGGGTCTGTATCTCGCCGTCGTCGGGCTGGTGGTCGGCTTTGGCTCGTCGAGCAATCTGGCCGGCGCCTACGGCATCGCGGTGACCGCGACGATGGCCATCGACTCGATCCTGATCTTCTTCGTCATGCGCAAGCTGTGGAACTGGCCGTTGCTCGTCGCCCTGCCGATATCGGCGCTGTTCCTGGCGATCGACCTGTCCTTCCTCGGCGCGAATCTCCTGAAGATCCTCGATGGGGGCTGGTTCCCGGTCATCGTCGGCATCGTCGTGTTCGTCGTCATGTCCACGTGGAAGCGGGGACGTGAAATCCTGTTCGAACGTCTGCGCCCCGGGGCGATCGCCCTGCAGCCGTTCATCAAGAGCCTGATGCTCTCGCCGCCCGTGCGCGTGCCCGGCACGGCGATCTTCCTCACCGCCTCGCAGGACGGCGTGCCGCACGCCCTGCTCCACAACCTCAACCACAACAAGGTGCTGCACGAGCGCGTGGTGCTGCTCACCGTACGTGCGGAGGACATCCCGCACGTTCCCGATGCCCAGCGCGTCGAGATCCAGGATCTGGGCGACGACTTCTACGGGCTGTTCGTGCACTACGGTTTCAAGGACGAACCCGATCTGCCCGCGGCGCTCGAGCTCGCCCGCGACAAGGGCATGGAGTTCAGCATGCTGGAGACTTCGTTCTTCCTCTCGCGCCAGACGCTGGTACCGATCGAGTCGCGCGGAATGGGCATGGCACTGTGGCGCGAGAAGATCTTCGCCGCGATGTCACGCAACGCGGCGAGCGCGACAGCGTTCTTCAAGATTCCCACGAACCGAGTGGTCGAGCTGGGCACGCGCATCGAACTCTAGCGCTGCGAGGCGCGCACGATGACGATTTCCAGCCTGGAGAAGATGCTCGCTGCGGGAAAGGACAGCGCCATGCTGCGCTTCGGGCTCGGCGCTGCCTACATGAAGGCGGGAGACCACGGCACGGCGGCTGCACACCTGCAGCGCGCGGTGCAGTTCGACCGCACCTACTCGGCAGCGTGGAAGCTGCTGGGCCAAGCGCTCACGCAACTGGGCCAGACCGGCGCAGCGCTGGAGGCCTACGACAACGGTATCGCGGTCGCGGAAGAGCGCGGCGACCGGCAAGCGGCGAAGGAGATGAGCGTGTTCGCGCGCCGCCTTCGCAAGCGACAGGAAGGCTGAGGAGACGGGTCCGGGCGGTTCTCGAGGACCGGATCAGTAGTCGTCGTCGTCGCCGGTGCGGCCACGGCGCTCCTCGAGCTCCTCGAGGTCGTCGTCATAGCCTTCGTACTCTTCCTCCGTCGCCCACTCGCGCTCCTCGATCACGTCATTCGCGATCTCGTGCACGCGCGACTCGACGTCGGAGGCCGCCTCCTGGAGCGCCTTCTCGCTGGGGAAGTCGCCATCGGCGAACTCGACTTCGACCGACGCGTGTTCGCCGTCCTCGATGGCCAGCGTGGCCTTCGGCCACTCCTTGTGCAGGGATTCCAGCAGGATGTCCTTGAACTGCTCGTAGTCCTCGTCGGTCACGAGGCCCAGCATGTCCCGGTCAGCGAAATATGTGATAGTCAGTTGCCTGGCCATGAACATCTCCCAATTTGCTCGAAGGCCGCATCGTCGCTGCGTCCGCGGCAGCGCAGCCCGCGATCGAATTCCACTGGCGGCGAAGGATAGCATGTGGCTACGAGCCGACGCATGACGACGAGAACGATTCGAGAAGGGCGGCAACCCGTGTGCCGTCGGCGCTCTCTGTTACGCGCGTGGGTGGCAGCGCCCCTGCGCCTCGTGGGAGACCTTGCCTCACGTCTCATCGAAGCCGTCCTTGCGCGGCTCGGCCGTTACCGCACGCTGCGCGCCGAGGAGTGCGCCGATGCCCGGTTCGTGTTCGGACACAGCATCGACCTGCGCAGGGTTCGCGTAGCACTGCCCGGCCCCCTGCACCGCCTGCTATTCGCCCTGCAGCGACTACTGCAGGGAGGCAGGAGGGCACGGCCGTTCGTCACGGGCTGGCTGGTGCACGTTCCACCCGGAGCGGTACTGGAGCGCGCCGTGTTCATCCACGAACTGACCCACGTCTGGCAGGCACAGGTGTACGGGCCGCGTTACATGTGGCAGGCGCTGCATGCGCAATGGCTCGGTGCGGGCTATGACTACACCGGATACGACGAGGCTGGAACGTCAGGCCTGCGCGGTGCGCGCGCCTGCGATGCCGCCGGCGAAGGCGGACAGGAGGCGCTGCGCAGACGGTCGTTCTTCTCCTTCAACCGCGAGCAGCAGGCGCAGATCGTGATGCACTACTTCGTGCGTCGTGTCCTGCGCGGTGAATCGGAGGACGCGTGCGCCGCGTGGGCAGCACACGTGCGCACGGTGCGCGAGACAGAGGTCATGCGAGTGCAGAACGCGCACGCGTGAAGGCCAGCACCCCCGCCACCACCGCCGTGCCGGCAACGATGCCGACCAGCGCATCCAGCGACATCGACACCACCACCCGTGCGAAACCGCCCAGACCCGAGGCTGCAGCGGCGTGCGCCGCCGCATCGGCGATGGCATGGTGCAGGAACGCGATGCCGTGCGTGAGAATGCCACCCCCGACCAGGAACATCGCCACCGTGCCTGCGACGGACAGCGTCTTCATCAGGTAGGGCGCCACTGCCAGGATGCCGGCGCCCACCGCCCGGCTGGTACGGGCGAGCGCGCCCGGCCCCGCGGCGCGCAGCAGCGTCAGGCCGGCGTCGTCGAGCTTCACGATGCCCGCCACCAGGCCGTAGACGCCGACGGTCATCAGCAGGGCAATGCCCACCAGCACCGCCACCTGCGTCTGGAACGGCGCCTGCGCGACGGTGCCCAGCGTGATCGCGATGATCTCCGCCGAGAGGATGAAGTCCGTGCGGATCGCGCCCTTGATCTTGTCCTTCTCTATTGCGACGAGATCCACGTTCTCGTCCACCAGGGCCTGAACCCGCTGAGCGTGCGCCTGCTTGTCTTCGGCCTTGGAGTGCAGGAACCGGTGCAGCAGCTTCTCCACGCCCTCGTAGCACAGGAACGCACCGCCAAGCATGAGCAGCGGCGTGATCAGCCAGGGCGCGAAGGCTGCGATGAGAAGCGCGGCCGGCACCAGGATCGCCTTGTTCAGCAGCGAGCCTTTCGCCACTGCCCAGACCACCGGCAGTTCGCGCTCGGCGCGCACGCCCGTCACTTGCTGCGCATTGAGCGCCAGATCGTCGCCCAGGACGCCGGAGGTCTTCTTCGCCGCGACCTTCGTCAGCACCGACACGTCGTCGAGGACGCTCGCGATGTCGTCGATCAGGGCGAGAAGACTGCTGCCGGCCATGGTGCGTCCTTCATTGAACGTAGGGTTCGACGTCTCGATGCCGAGCCGCCCGCAATACTGCTTCGTGTGACGGACACGCTCCGCCTGCTGCCCGGCGTGGATCCGGTGTCAGCAGGCGCAACGGCTTCAGGACTTGTCCGGCGCCCGGGTCTCGAACTTGATCGCTGCCCCCGGCTCGCGGTCCCGTCGCTGAAAGGCGATCATCCATCCCGGGTACTCGGGTGTCAGTGCGCTGGCGCTGTCCAGCGCGCTCAGCTCCTCCTGCGACAACCGCAGTTCGGAAGCCGCGATGTTGTCCTGCAGCTGCTCGATGCTCTTCGCGCCGACGATCACGCTGGCGACACCCGGCTGCTGCAGCGTCCATGCCAGCGCGATGCGGGCGACGGAGACGCCGTGTGCCTGGGCGATCGGTCGCATCGCATCGACGCAGCGGAAGGCGCGTTCGCGATCCACCGGGGGAAAATCGAAGGTGGTCCGGCGCGCCCCCTCGGGACCCTGGCTGTCCGCGGTGAACTTGCCCGAGAGCAAGCCCCCGGCCAGAGGGCTCCACACCAGGATGCCCAGCTGCTGATCGCGCGCGAGCGGGACGATCTCTCGTTCGAGATCGCGGCCCGCGATCGAGTAGTAGGCCTGAATCGATTCGAAGCGGCTCCAGCCCCGGCGCTCGGAGATGCCAAGTGACTTCATGATCTGCCACGCAGCGTGGTTCGAAGCGCCGATGTGGCGAACCCGGCCGGAGCGCACCATGTCCTCCAGTGCGCGCAGCGTCTCCTCCATCGGCGTGAGCTCGTCGATGCCGTGCACCTGGTAGAGGTCGACGTGGTCCAGCCCGAGCCGCTTCAGGCTCGCATCCAGCGCGTTCACGATGTTCACCCGCGACAGGCCCACCCGGTTCGGTCCCTCGCCCATGCGGATGCGCACCTTGGTCGCCACCACCAGATCCTCGCGCGGCAGGCCCAGCTCGCGCATCGCCTGCCCCAGCAGCCGCTCGGACTCGCCTTCCGAATACACGTCCGCGGTGTCGACGAAATTGATCCCGGCATCGAACGCGGTGCGCAGCTGCGCCTTGGCGTCCTCCGGGCCGAGCTTGCCCACGATCTGGAAGCGTCCCTTGCCGCCCCAGGTCATGGTGCCCAGGCACATTTCGGAAACGAACAGGCCGGTGCGGCCGAGCAGACGGTAGTTCATGGATCGGTCTCCGTGGGTTGCGGCCGCGTCGCCGTCTTCTTCTTGTCAGTGGCGCGACCGAACGATGCACGCCGAGGCGGCAATGGTCTCACGCGGCGAGCACGGTCGCTGCGCAGCGGGGATAACCCAGGAGGAAACGGTTGGTGGAGTGGAGGAGGATCGAACTCCCGACCTTCGCATTGCGAACGCGACGCTCTCCCAGCTGAGCTACCACCCCACGCGTTCCCGGCGCACCGAACGGGCACCGGAAGGAAGGCGCGAATTGTACAACAGAAGCGTGCGGGTTAGATCGCCGGTTCAGGCCGGCGCCTCGGGGCGCTTGCGCAGGTAGGCCCAGGCCAGCATCCAGATTCCGCCGAGAATCATCGGCAGGCTGAGCCACTGGCCCATGGTAAAGCCCATTGCCAGGACGCCGAGATAGCTGTCGGGTTCCCGCGTGTACTCGACCAGGAACCGGAACGACCCGTAGCCGATCAGGAACACGGCGGAGACGGCGCCAAGCGGACGCGGCCGGCTCGAGAAGATCCACAGGATCAGGAACAGCGCGACGCCCTCCAGGCCGAACTCGTACAGCTGCGACGGATGACGCGGCTGGGCATCGACGTGCGGGAAGATCATCGCCCAGGGCACGTCGGTGGGCCGGCCCCACAGTTCGGCATTGATGAAGTTGCCAAGCCGCCCTGCGCCCAGGCCGAGCGGGACGAGCGGCGCGATGAAATCGGTCACCGAGAACCAGTGCCGCCCGTTACGCCAGGCGTACCAGGCCATCGCCAGAATGACGCCGACGAAGCCGCCGTGGAACGACATCCCGCCTTCCCAGACATAGAGGATGCGCACCGGGTCGAGCGCGTACTCCCCCAGCTTGTAGAAGAACACGTAGCCCAGCCGCCCGCCGAGCACGACCCCGAGCACGCCGTAGAACAGGATGTCGTCGAGATCCTTCGCGGTGTAACCGAGTTCCGGTCGCTGCTTCGCACGCACGCGCCCGAGCACCAGCCAGCCCACGAAGCCGATCAGGTACATCAGGCCGTACCAGCGCACGGCCACCGGGCCGAGCTCGATGGCGACGGGATTGAAATCCGGGTGGACGAACATGCGCACGGCCCTGGGGGTAGCCGTCGATTATACGTGAGGCCCTTTCGAGCCCGGACTGGACCTCCGGCCATCCCTGGGTTTTCAATTCTTTGGCATAGAACTTGCGCCCACGCGCGCCTCGAAGGAGGACTGACCGATGCTGCAATGGCTACGCACCCGCGAGAACGACCATCCACTCGAGAAGAAAGACGAGGCACACCGACTTCTGGAGCGCCTGGGCGACAAGGGACCTTTTGCCGCCCTGGAAGAGATGGCTGCCTACCTCGATGAGGTGAAGACGGCAGAGTCGCTCAAGCCGGCCCGGGCCCTCGAGATCGTCGAGCTGCTCGACCGCGCGGCCCGTCCCATCGTACGCAGCCTCACGCACGAGTACCTGTCCTCGCATCGCCAGCTGACGCGCTTCCAGCAGCATCGCGTGTGGTTCACCTGCCACAGCCTGCTCGGGCAGCTCGCCGAGGGCTATCAGACCTGCCTCGCGCGCTACCAGGCCGGATCGCCGGGTGCCTCGGCACTGAAGTCGGCGCTGCCGAGAATGGCCGGGCGGGCGCTGCGCGCCTATGGCGGCAAGATCAAGTGGACGCTTCTTCACTACGGCGAGATCGACCCCGACGTCTGGCTGCAGATGGTGCGCCTGCACGCCATGGGAGAGGCGCTGGGCTACAACGAGAGTGTCGTCACGATGTATCGCGGCGAGCGCATCGAATCCTCGCCGGTGCGCGAGTTCCTGCGTCCGCTGATGCTGTTCATGTCCGCCCCGCAGTCGCTTCCGCCGCTGCAGATCGAGATCGTGGATCGCCTCACCGCGGCCTGGGCCGACGCGTTCGTGCTCAGCCGCGAACCACGCAGCGGCTTGCACTACGCGATCGAGTTCAACAAGAGCGAGCCGCCGGTGCGGGTCGCCTACCGCGGCCAGCACGCCCCGCAGAGCCTGTTCTTCGGACCGGGCGAAGCGATCGCGCGCGCCAGCCAATGCGCCGCACAGCTGCAGCGAAGCGCGGTGGTGCCGGGCGAGCTCAATCTCGGGTTCAACGTGCCCCCGCAGGCCCTGCTGAATACGCTCGAGCACGTTCAGCGCTACTGGTGGCCGATGCAGCCCAAGCGCGCCCAGCCACGGGTGAGCGCCACGGAACAGATGCGCGTGGTGCACGACTACGACGAGGTGAGCGCCAACGCCGGCGCGCTGTTCCTGGATTCTCCGTTTGTCAGCAACGACGAATCGTGGGCGCTGGCGGACGAGAGCGACGGCGGGTGCGGGCTGATGGTGCCCAAGGGCCGCGGAGAATGGCTGCGGGTGGGCAGCCTGGTGGCTGCCCGCACCGAGAACGCCACGGTGTGGCGTCCTGGCATCGTTCGCCGGATCGTGGGACGCCGCCACGGCGAACGCTACGTCGGCGTGCAGTACGTCGGTCAGGGCGGCTGCGCCGTCACCCTGTTCCCGCTCGAGGGGGAGAGCAGAAGTCCGCTAACGCCCGAGGGGGAACTGTGCGTGTTGCTCGCAGGGGCCGCGAAGAATCCCGACGAGGCCGCGCTGCTGCTGCGGCCCGGCGTGTTCAACCTGAAGTCGGGAGTCGACATGCGCGCGTACGACCGGCGCTGGCTGCTGGAACCGGTGCGCGTGCTGGAGAGCGGCGAGGACTACGAGGTCTGCATCTACCGCATGCGCGCAAACGGCTAGCCCCATTCAGGGGACGACCGCCGCAGGCATGCGCGAGACGATCAGCCGCGTCTTGCGCTCTAGGTAGCGCGTGTTGCGGTGGCGGTCGTAGTAGCGGGGATTGGGCACCATCGCGGCCAGGCGCGCCGCCTCCCACCGTCCGAGCTGGCGCGCGCTCTTCTTGAAGTAGTGGCGGGAGGCGGCTTCCGCGCCGAACACCCCGTCGCCCCACTCGATGACGTTGAGATAGATCTCGAAGATCCTCTTTTTGCTCATCACGGTCTCGATCATCACCGTGATGGCTGCCTCCTGCAGCTTTCGCGCGACGCTGCGCCGGCCTGACAGGAACAGGTTCTTCGCCAGCTGCTGGCTGATGGTCGAGCCGCCGGCGACGAAGCGGCCCTTCTTCAGGTTCTTCGCGTAGGCGCGCTCGATCGCGTCCCAGTCGAAACCTTCGTGCTCGAGGAAGTTGGCGTCCTCGGCAGCGACCAGCGCCCGCTTGAGGCTCGGCGAGATCTTCTCGTATGCGACCCACTCGTGCCGCAAGCGCGCCTGCGGGTCCTTCTCGCGCAAGAGCTGCAGGCGCTCGTCCATGAAGGCGCTCGAGGAGGGATCGAAGAAGTTCCACCACAGCACGTGCGCGAACAGCCAGGCCTGGTATGCAAGGAGCAGAGCGAGCAGCAGCACAACCGCTCGCCCGGCCAGGCGGAACAGGTGCTTCACGAGTGGCGCAGGAACTCGATGACTTCGGCGGTATGCGGGCGCACGCCGCGCCAGATCAGGAACGATTCGGCCGCCTGCTCGACCAGCATGCCCAGCCCGTCGGCGAGTCGCGCGGCACCGTCGTCGCGTGCCGCCTGGAGGAAAGGCGTCAGACCCTTGCCGTACATCATGTCGTAGGCCAGCGCACCCGGGGCGAACAGGCCGGAAGGCAGCGCGAGCCCGGCATCGGAGAGGCTCGCGGACGTCGCGTTCACGACCACGTCGAAGGCTTCGCCGTTCAATTCCTCGTAGCTGCGTGCGCAAGGACTGGCAACGAGCCCGGTGCGCGCGAAGCGCTCCGCCAGCCGCTGCGCCTTCTCCACGGTCCGGTTGCCGATCGTCAGTTGCGCCGTGCCTGCGCCCAGGAGCGGACCCAGCACGCCCTGCGCGGCACCGCCTGCGCCGAGCAGCAGCACGCGCCTGCCGCGCAACGCGACGCCCAGGTTGACCTCGATGTCACGCAGCAGCCCCACACCGTCGCTGTTGTCGCCGAACACCCGCTCGCCGTCGAACCGGAGGACATTCACCGCCTCGGCTTCAGCGGCGCGCGCGCTGTGCTCGTGTGCGAAGCGATAGGCCTCGAGCTTGAACGGCACGGTGACGTTGCAGCCCCTGCCGCCCGCGCTGCGGAATGCCTGCACGGTAGCGACGAAGCCGTCCAGCGGTGCGAGCAGCCGCTCGTAGGCGATGTCCTCGCCGGTCTGGCGCGCGAACATCGCGTGAATCTGCGGAGACTTGCTGTGGGCGACGGGATTGCCGAGCACGGCGTAGCGGTCGGTCATGTCGGCTACTGCACCACCAGGTCACTGCGGGTGAACGACCAGGTGCGGGTGATGTGCAGCACGTCGGTCTCCGCGCGCACCCGGGGCGGGAACGCCTTGTAGGGCATGGACAGATGCACGATGCTGCGCACCGCGTCGTCGAGCAGCTGCGAGCCGGAGGAGCGGTCGATCTCGACTCTCTCCACGCTGCCGTCAGCCTTGATGGCGACCGTCACCAGCACCGTGCCGTACTCCTGGCGCGCCTTCGCCTGCTCGGGAAAGTTCGCCGTCCCCACGCGCTCGATCTTCTGGCGCCACTCGTCCACGTACTCCGCGTACACCGCGCCGGTGGTGCGCGAGCCCACGAAGGTGCGCTTGGGCAGCTCCTGGTAGGCCTGCCACTGCTTGGCGATCTCGGCTTCCAGCCTGGCGATGCGCTGCGCCTCGCTGGATACGTCGGTCATCTTCTCCAGGTCGGCCTTGACGATCTGTTCCACGGGAAGGGTGGTCTTCGCCGTGTCCGGCCCCTTTTCGCTGATCTTGGCCATCAGCCGCTGCGCTTCCTGCTCGAGCTGCTGCACGCGTCTGGCCGCGATCTGCACCTGCGCGTCGGCGGTGCTGTCCGCGATGACCGGGAGATTGGTCGTGGCACGCAGGGCACGCGGGGTATTGCCACCCCCGTCGAGATCGGCCTGCGCCACGGCATCCGCTTTCACCGGCTTACTGGCCGAACGGCTGTTGACCAGCACCACCTCCAGCACCGGCGAGACATGCCGGAAGGGATCGATGGCGGGAAATTTGAAGTGGACAGTGAGCAGGATCGCATGCACCGCGACCGACACGATCAGCGCCGTGCGCAGACGCCGGCCCGCGTCGTCGCGCAGCAGCGGGGAGAGCGTGTCGTCGGCGGTCGTGGCCGCGCGCGCGGTGTCCAATCGTCCTGCGGAGGCCTGCAAGGGAAGTCGGGCAGCGATCGTTCCGGGCATTCTATTCAACGCGCGCACGAGTGTCATGGTGCCGGGAGCGACTGCATCGCCCGGAACTGAGCGCGGAAGTCGATGGCGAGAAGGTCGATGTCGGAGATGTCCACCTCGACGATGCTGCCCGGCGGTGCGAAGGGCATGCCCTGGATCTTGCCGATCAGGGGCATGTCACCGATCTTCGCGACGTTCTCCCGGATCACTTCCGCGTAGGTCGTGGTCACCCGCTCCTGCTCGAGCCAGCGCAGGCACCAGTAGCGCTCCATCATCCGCTGGAACTCGTTGTACGCCTCGTACGCCTGGTCGAAATCGCGCATCGCCGTCAGTACTCGTTCGCTCTTGGGACCGTAGGCCGGCGTGTCCCCGCGCAGCCAGCCGACCAGCTGCTGCTGGTTCAACAGATCCACATATCGGCGCAGCGGCGAACTAATCCAGGTGTAGTACGCCACTCCCAGGCCCTGATGCGGAGCGGGGACGGTGGACATGCGCACCTTGCCGTTGCCCTGCGCACGGTAGATCGCGGCAACCCCCGCCTCAGCCATCACCCGACCCCACTCCGAGTTGACGTAGATCATCAGCTCTGAGACGACCTTGTCCATCGGCGCACCGCGCCTGCGCTGGACGATGCGCACGCGCTCGCCGTCGACGTAGAAGCTGTAGTCCATGTGCACCGTGCGCGGCTGCTCGGGGCGCCCACGCCCCCCCTCGAGCACGCTCGCCAGGTCGTACAGGATCTTCAGTTCCGGGCCGAACGGAAAATCCTGCCGCACGGCGGCAATCGAATCCTCGTTGAATTGGGCCTCGAGCGCATCGTGGCGCAGGTTGGCGGCGATGGCCACCCGCTCGACCACGCTGCGCGTGCTCAGGATGCGCAGGTCGGCCGCCACTTCCATGTAGAGCGAGACTGCAGGAACTTCCCGCCCTTGCGCCAACGTGAAGTGCGCGACAGCCGAGGCGGGCAGCATGGTGATCTTGTCGCCCGGCATGTACACGGTCGACAGGCGAGAGGCTGCTTCCCGGTCCAACTCGGATCCAGGCGGGATGCCCAGGGCAGGCGCGGCGATGTGGATGCCGATCTCCCATCCGCCACCGGCGAGGGGACGCACTGAAAAGGCGTCGTCGATTTCGGTGGTGGTGGAGTCATCGATGCTGAAGGCACGTGCCGGCGACAGCGGCAGGTCGTCGGGCAGCGGCATCACCGGCAGGTCGCGCGCGGCAGCCCCCTGAGGGAAATGGTCGAACAGGAAGCGATCGACGTGGAAGTCGCGCGAGGAGGAGATGGCCCCGCATCGCGAGAGCAGTTGCGCCGTGGACATCCCCGCTTCCGAGGCCGCCTGCTCGAGGGCCTTGACCTCGATGGTGTTGCGATCGGGCTTGTACAGCAGCTGCGGCAGGATCGGCCGAAACTCGACCGGCAGGCGGAAGGCGGACAACTCCTCGATGTAGCGCGCCTGCTGCAGCGCCTGCTGGCGCTTGCGCTCGACGCTTGCCAGTGCCGCCTTGAGCGCGTCGGCCGGTGCCGGCCGATAGCGGCCCTTCCCCTTGCGATAGAAATACATCGGCGACGCGTGCAGGCGGTACAGGACGGCAGCCTGCTCCATTGCCGTGGGCGCGTGACCGAAGTAGTCGCGCGCAAGCGTGTCGAATCCGAATTCGTCCTGCCCGCAGCACTCCCACAGGAAATCGACGTCGATGTCCTGCGCCGCCCGCTGCGCTTCCTCCACGAAGGAGGCGATCGATCCGTCGAAGCGGAACAGCACGTTCGACGCCTTGACCTTGCTGCGCTTGCCGTGCGCGGCCTCGACCTGCAGCGACGCGTCGTTGTCCGCGAGAACGGTGCCGACCTTGAAGCCGCCGTCCTCCTCGTAGAAGACATTCATGTGCGAGCGGGCCGACGCGGGAGATGCACGATCTTCGACAGCATGGGAAGGCGCCGGAGAAAAGCCGGCCATTATACCGGCGCGTCGCCGGGCGAAAGCATCTGGCGCAGCGGCTAGGACAGCCCCGCGAACTGCAGCACGCGATCGAGATGTCGCTCGAACTCGGCGAAGCCGTGATCGCTGCCCTCGATCACCAGCTGCCCGGCGCCGGCATAGCGCGCGACCGCCTCACGGTAGTCGAGCACCTCGTCGCCGGTGGTGACCATGAGCAGATAGCGCTCCATTCTCGTCAGGCGCTCCACCCACAGCGCGTGCAATTCATCGAGGTGTGCCTGCGTAAGGTTGTAGGTCTCACCCGTATACAGGTTGCGCTGCTCGCCGAGATAGGCGGCAAGCCCGACGTGCGGCGTGATCGCCGGATTCACCAGAACCGCGCGCACGCCATGACGCTCCGCGAGCCAGGTGGCGTAGTAGCCGCCCAGCGAGCTTCCCACCAGCGTGATCTCCTCCGGCCGGGCGTCCTGCATCTCGCGCTCGAGCAGGCCGATGGCGGCGCAGGGCCGGTCCGGCAGCGCCGGACAGCGGAACCTCGCTGCCATGCCCAGGGCCGCGAGGCGCGCGCCGAGCTGTCGTGCCTTGGTCGAGGCAGGCGAGCTATTGAAGCCGTGTACGTAGACGATCATGGTCAGATTCTCCCAGGCAGCCCGTCATCTTATCTCCGGCCACCCGAAAGTCGACCGCGACGCGGGCCCCGGCGCCGGTCCGGGCCGGTTGAACTGGCCGGCCGGCGCGCGCATCATCGCGTGCCATGCCGCGCGCATTCCGCTGCGCGACACCGCCGACGAGGAGACCATGACCGTACCCGCCCGACGCAAGTTCCTGGCGCAATGCCTCGCCGTGTCGGCACTGCCGTTGAGCAGTGCCGCCCTGCCGCGGGACCTCGAGGCGTTGCAGATGCTCAGGTCGCGCTCGGAGGGCTACCGGCTCGGACAGGTGCACATGCTGCCCGCCACCCCGGACACGACCCAGTGGGGCTGGTTCGACAACGCGCAGGCCCCCGTACTGTGGCTGCGCTCCGGCGACACCGTGGTCATGGAAACCATGATGGCCTCGAGCGATCAGATCCGCCCTGGCGTGCCGATCGAGGAGATCACCCGCCTGCGCGTGGATCATCCGGGCCGCGGTCCGCACACCGTGACCGGTCCCATCTGGGTGGACGGTGCCCAGCCCGGGGACGTGCTCAAGGTAAGGATCAACCGGATCGACCTTCGTCCCTACGGATCGAACTGGAACCTTCCGGGCGAACTCAGGCTCGGGCAGTTTCCCGACGAATTTCCCGACGGACAAGTGCGCCACTTCTACTTCGATCTGCGCCGCATGGTGACCGAGTTCGCCCCGGGCGTCGAGATCCCGCTGCGGCCCTTCCCCGGCATCGTCGGCGTGGCGCGGGCAGAGCAGGGCCGCTACAGCACGGTGCCGCCCGGGCCGTTCGGGGGCAACCTGGACATTCGCGAACTGACGGAGGGTTCCACGATCTACCTGCCGGTGTTCGTCGAGGGTGCACTGCTCTGGTCCGGCGATTCGCATGCTGCACAGGGCAATGGCGAGATCAACCTCACCGCCATCGAGACCGCGTTCAACGAACTGAGCCTGACCGTGGAAGTGATCAAGGGCAGGCCGCAGAACTGGCCGCGAATCGAGACGCCGACGCACTGGATCACCGTCGGCTACGACCGCGACCTGAACAAGGCCCTCGACATCCTCAAGGAGGAGACGGTTGCCTTCCTCGTCGAGCAGCGGGGAATCACCGCGAAGCAGGCTGCTGCGCTGATGTCCAGCGTCGCCGACGTGCGCGTTGCCGAGGTGGTGAATCAGCTCAAGGGCGTTTATGCGATGCTGCCCAAGCGGCCGCGCCGCTCGCCACGCGCACCGCGACCTCTGCGCGAGACGCAGCGCGCGTTCGTGACGAGCGCCGCCGATCCGTCACTGCAGGTCGCGATGGACCGAGCCGCACGTGAGATGGTGGAATTGCTGCACACCCGCAAGGGCTTGTCCCGACTCGACGCCTACGCACTGGCGAGCCTTGCGATGGACACACGGGTGGGGGAGATGTCGCAGGATCGCAAGACCGTGCATTGCGTCCTTCCCAAGTCGCTGTGGGTCAAGGACGCATGAGCGCAGCGGCAGGCGCAGTGAGGTTGCCCGCGACACGCGAATCGTGATGGCAGGCAGTGCGCAGGTGCCGGCATCGCGCAGGTCGATGCGCGCGACCGGCATTGCGCTCGTCGCGCTCTTTCTCCTGCTATGGTTCGGTGGCCTGGACCACCGCAAGCTGGCCGAGCCCGACGAGGGCCGCTATGCGGAGGTCGCACGAGAGATGGTGGTAAGCGGCGATTTCATCACGCCGCGCCTCAACGGCTTCAAGCACTTCACCAAGCCGCCGCTGCAGTACTGGATGACCGCGCTCGCGTACCGGCTGTTCGGCCCGGACGAGTGGACCGCGCGGCTGTGGTCGGCGCTCGCCGGAATGGTCGCGCTGCTCACCGTGCTCTTCACGATGCGCGCGCTCTATGGCAGCCCCGCCGCATCGGGCAGTGCCGCCGTCCTCTCGAGCAGTCTCTACTTCGTCTTCTTCGCTCAGGTCGCCACTCTCGACATGGGCCTGACTCTGTTCGTCACCGTGGCGATGTGCGCGATGATGCTCGCGCTGAATGCTCCGCCCGCCTCGCAAGCGGAGCGCAACTGGATGCGCGTCGCCTGGACGGCAATGGGACTCGCGGTGCTTGCGAAGGGGTTGATCGGCGTGGTGTTTCCACTGATGGTCGCCGTGCTGTACGCGCTCTCCGAACGCCGGCTCGGCTGGTGGCGCCGGTTGCATGTTGTCGAAGGCGTCGTGCTGCTATCGATCGTCGCGGCGCCCTGGTTCCTCGCCGTGTCGCTGCGCAACCCCGAGTTCCCTGCGTACTTTTTCCTCGAGGAGCACTTCGAACGCTTCGTGGGCACCGGCCATCGGCGCAACAAGCCTTTCTGGTTCTTTCTTCCCCTGGTGCTCGTCGGACTGCTGCCCTGGACGTGGGCGGCCGTGGAAGGCACGCTCGCCGGCTGGCGCGCGCGCCCTGCAGACTCGGCCTTCCGCCCCGCGCGCTTCCTGGCGATCTGGGCCGCTTGCATCGTGCTGTTCTTCTCGCTTTCTAGATCGAAGATGCCAGCCTACGTGCTGCCGGCGATCCCCGCGCTTGCGATGCTCGCCGGCCTGCGGCTCGCCAGCCTGGATGCCGGCGCTGTGCGCAAGCGCGTGCTGCCCCTGCTGGCATCGATGGGAGTCGCCGTCGTCGTCGTCGCCGCGGTTCTGCCAGGTACCGAACGCGCGCTGCCATACCGGCACCTCTACGAGGACTACGCCACGTGGCTGTTCGCAGCTGGCGTGCTTCTCCTGGCCGCGGCGATCCTGATCGGCATGCTGCGGCTGACCGGCATGCGGCTGCTTGCATCCGTAGCGTTCGTCACGCTTGCCGCCATCCAGTCTTGCATCCTCGGCTTCGAATCGCTGTCCGGCCTGCGATCCAGCCACGCGATCGCACAGGAGATCGCCCGCCGGGCGACGCCCGAAACCGAGATCTTCATGGTCGGCGCCTCCTACCTCACCCTCCCGTTCTATCTCGGCCGCACCGTGGTGCTTGCGCAGGAAACCGGGCAGATGTCCTTCGGCGTACGGCTGGAGCCGCAGCGTGCGCTGCTCGAACCCGGTGCCTTCGCCACCGCCTGGGGCAGGGCGCCCGCGGCACTCGCGCTGATGCATCGGCGCAACTTCGAGGAGGCGCGTGCGGCGGGTGTCGACATGGGAGTGTTGTGCCAGGACGCCGAGCGCGTGCTGACGATCAAGACCGCCGGCATGGCAGCGCATACATCGGAGCAGGGCGTTCCGGACTGCGTACGCCTGGGTGCTACGGACTGAGACGGCCAGCGCGCTCAGGCGAGCCTGGGCGATCACCAGCTCGCCGACCCGGTCCA
>CAYLTE010000067.1:0-18895 GCA_964386195.1 uncultured Burkholderiales bacterium
CGGCAAGGCGCTCGAGATCGCGCGTCACGCGCGCGACATGCATGGCGGCAACGGCATCGCCGACGAGTACCACGTGATGCGCCACGTGATCAATCTGGAGACGGTCAACACCTACGAGGGCACGCACGACATCCATGCGCTGATCCTCGGCCGCGCGCAGACGGGGATTCAGGCGTTCACCGGCTGACGTCGACACGCCCCCCCCGCTGGAGGGGGGAGCCTCCGGGCCTACTCCTCCAGCACGCTCCACTTCCCGTCCGCGGACTTGCACAGCCGGAACACGTTCTGCGCCCGGAGGCTGCCCGCGCGGTTGATGACCTGCAGGTGGCGGCAGGTTTCACCGCTGCCGGCAACGAACGTGTCGAGGGGCATCAGGCTTCCGGATGCGCCCGTGTCGGGGTTCTCCCAGCCGGTGCGTGCCTTGTCGGGGCTGCTCTCCAGCGCCGAGACCGCTGCCGCGTAGAACATCTCCACGTCCGCCTCGGTCATCTGGCTGATCGGGGCGTTGCCGAGGAATCCCAGGTTGGCCGCGAGCACGGCAGTGGGCACCAACCCCGATACGGCAGCGGCGAGGGTCATGCAGGCACGCGTCGGCAGCGTCGATCGGTCCATGGCCGTCCCAGTTGAGCATGGTGTGGAGCCGGTAGAATACACCCCACACCAGGGGGGCTCGAACACGCCCTCTCGCCGTCGCAAGGGGATGCCGCGGTGAAGCCGCTCAACGAGATCTTCGAAGAAAACGCACGCTGGGTCGAAGCCAAGCTGCAGAAGGATCCCGGCTACTTCGACAAGATGGCCGCGGGCCAGAACCCGGACATTCTCTACATCGGCTGCTCGGACAGCAGGGTGACGGCCGAGGAGTTGATGGGGGCGCAGCCGGGCGAGATCTTCATCCACCGCAACATCGCCAATCTGGTCGTCGCCTGCGACAACAACCTCAACGCGGTGGTGCAGTTCGCCGTCGAGCACCTGAAGGTGAGCCACATCGTGGTGTGCGGCCACTACGAGTGCGGCGGGGTGAAGGCGGCCATGCACCCGAGCGACATGGGCCAGCTCAACAGCTGGCTGCAGGGACTGCGCGACGTCTACCGCATTCACCAGGTCGAACTCGACGCCATCGCCGACGTGCGCCAGCGCTACGACCGCCTGGTCGAGCTGAACGTGCTCGAGCAGTGCCTGAACCTGATCAAGATCGACCACGTCCAGCGCGCCTGGTATCGGGGCGGTTATCCGCAGATCCACGGCTGGGTGTTCGACGTGCGCACCGGCAAGCTGATCGACCTGCAGCTCAAGCTCGCGCGCGAGTTCGCCTCGCTGCGGCGGATCTACGATCTCAAGCCCATCGAATGACCGTCGGCCCGATCAGGCCATGATGCTCACCCCGCCATCGACGTAGAGCGTCTGCCCGCTCATCCGCCGCGCATAGGGTGTCGCCAGGTAGGCGCAGGCAAAGCCAACGTCCATGATGTCCACCAGTTCGCCGATCGGGGATTTCTCCGCCGCTTCGGTGAGCAGCAGGTCGAAGTCCTTCAGGCCCGAGGCGGCACGGGTCTTCAATGGCCCGGGCGAAATCGGGTGCACGCGGATCCCGCGCGGACCCAGTTCGTAGGCGAGGTAGCGGCAGGCCGCTTCCAGCGCGGCCTTGATCGGACCCATCACGTTGTAGTTGGGCACCACGCGGTTGGCGCCGAGATAGCTCATGGCGAACATGCTGCCGCCCTGGCTCATCAGCGGCGCGGCGAGCTTCGCCATGCGGATGAACGAATGGCACGAAATGTCCATTGCCTTGGCGAAGCCCTCGGCGGAGCAGTCCAGCAGGCCGCCTTGCAGATCATCCTTGGGCGCCCAGGCGATCGAGTGGACCAGGATGTCGAGGCTGCCCCATTCCTTCTCGATGCGGTCAAACAGCGCTTCGAGCTGATCGGGCTGCGCTACGTCGAGCGGGGCGAAGATCGGTGCCTGGATCTGGCGCGCGAGCGGCTCGACGTGCGGCTTTGCCTTCTCGTTCAGATAGGTGATGGCGAGTTCCGCGCCTAGCTCGCGAAAGGCGCTGGCGCATCCCCAGGCAATGGACGAATCGTTGGCGATGCCAACCACCAGTGCTCTCTTGTCCTTGAGGACAGGGCGGGGAATGTCGAGGGTCATGGTCGGTTCCGGTGAGGTCGCGGATACGTGAAGCGCACTTATCGGCACAGCGCGAGCGTCAGGTGCATGGTGCCGCCGTCGCGCTCGCTATGCACGGGCAGCCCGCTCTTCGCGAACACTTTCAGCATCGCGGCATTGTCGGAGAGCACATCGGCATTCAGCCGTTGGAGCCCCGCGTTGCGTGCGATCGTGACGAGATGCTTCATCAGCAGGCCGCCAATCCCCAACCCCTGATGGGCGTCGTCCACCGCTAAGGCGACTTCGGCGCTGCCAGGTGCGTCCACGACATAGCGTGCGCCCCCGACGATCAGCGGGAGGTCACCTTCCTCGACCACCGCGACCAGAGCGACGTGATCGACGAAATCGACGTTGGTGAAGTACTCGACTTCGCTCGCGCTGAACTGCTTCTTCGCCGAGAAGAACCGGCGATAGATCGATTCATCGCCCATTCGATGCACGGCTGACGCGAGCGCCTCGCGGTCGGCAGGTAGGAGCGCGCGGATCGTGGCCGTACGCCCGTCGCGCAGATTCCCCATGGCCGAATAGCGTTTGAGGTCCATGGAACCGCGCTGGCCCGCCCTAGGCGCCGAGGAGGGATCGCGTATGACGCGCGATCATCAGTTCTTCGTTGGTCGGAACCACCCACGCGCTCACCCGGCTGCCAGTGGTGCTGATGCGCGGGCCGCCCGCTGCATTCGCAGCGGGCGAGAGTTCCACACCCAGCCAGGCCGCATCGCGGCAGATGCGCTCCCGGAGAAGAGCAGCGTTCTCTCCGATGCCGGCGGTGAACACGATGGCGTCGAGCCCGCCGAGCGCTGCGGCCAGCGACCCCAGCTCGCGCGCAATGCGGTAGAGATAGAGGTCCACCGCCAGCTTCGCCCGCGGCGCATCGCTGCTCAGTAGGGTACGCATGTCGCTGGAGAGCCCCGACACGCCAAGCAGGCCGGATTCGCTGTAGATGAGCTTCTCGAGCTGACGTGCGTTCATGCCGTGCTGGTCCATCAGGTAGAGCATCACGCCCGGGTCCAGGGCACCGCAGCGGGTACCCATCGGCAATCCATCCACGGCGGTGAATCCCATGGTACTGGCTACGCTCTTGCCAGCGCGTATCGCGCACATGCTCGCACCGTTTCCCAGGTGCAGCACCACGCTACGGCCGCTCGCGGCATGCGCGTCGAAGCGCGGCAGGACCGACGCCACATACTCGTAGGACAGGCCGTGGAAACCGTAGCGCCGCACGCCCTCTTCGTGAAACGCATGGGGCAGGGCAAACATCTGTGCCAGTTCCGGATTGCTGCGATGGAACGACGTGTCGAAGCAGCCGACTTGCGGCAGTGTTGGCGCGCGATCGAGCAAGAGTCGGATCGGTGCGAGATTGTGCGGCTGATGCAGTGGTGCAAGCGGGATGTACTTGGTCAGCGCCTCCAGCACGGCGGCGTCGAGCCGCACCGGCTGGCTGTAATCGAGTCCGCCGTGAACCACCCGGTGACCGACTCCGATCAGGCGCGCCCCGGCGAGTCGATCGCGCAGAAAGACCATCAGGTGCTCGAGTGCGTCGCCGTGACCGAGCTGGACGCCTTCGCCCCAGGACTTCTCCGACACGATGCCGCCCGCCGTGTCCTTCGCGATGAAGTGCGGGGCCGTGTAAATGCCCTCGATCTGCCCGCGGTCGGTCAGGTCGAGTTCGTCCTCGCGTAGCGCGAATAGTGAGAACTTGATGCTGGAGGAGCCGGCGTTGATGACCGCGATCGCGTCAGGCATGCGCTTATGCCGTAACCTTCAAGGCGGTGCGGCGTGCTTGCGCCACCATCGATGCGACGGCGCAGGAGGCCAGCCGGGTCATGACCGAATCCGCGCGGCTGGTGAGAATGATCGGCACGCGGGCGCCCAGCACGATGCCGGCAGCGTCGGCATCGGCGAGAAAGGACAGGCTCTTCGCCAGCATGTTGCCGGCCTCGAGGTCGGGAACGATCAGTACGTTGGCGCGTCCAGCAACCGGTGATTCGATGCGCTTGATCTTGGCCGCCTCCAGGCTGATGGCGTTGTCCAGGGCGAGTGGTCCGTCCAGGATGCCCCCGCTGATCTGCCCGCGGTCCGCCATCTTGCACAGTGCCGCGGCTTCGACCGTGGACGGTACTTTCGGATTGACCGTCTCCATCGCCGACAGGATCGCCACCCGCACTTCCTCCACCCCAAGCGCGCGGGCCAGGTCGATGGCGTTCTGGACGATGTCCACCTTGTCTTCCAGCGTGGGGGCGATGTTCACTGCCGCGTCAGACACGATAAGCGCCTGGTCGTACGTCGGCACGTCCATCACGAAGCAGTGGCTGATACGGCGCGCGGTGCGCAGTCCGCCTTCCTTGGCAACGACAGCGCCCATCAGTTCGTCGGTGTGCAGGCTGCCCTTCATCAGGCACTCCGCACGGCCCTCGCGGACAAGCCGCACCGCTTCTGCCGCAGAGGCGTGGCTGTGCGGCGCATCGACGATCTCCAGGCCCGCGAGCGACAGGCCGGCTTGTGCGGCCACCGTCTCGATGCGCGCCCTTGGCCCAACCAGGATCGGCGCAATCAACCCTTTTTTCGCCGCGTCGACGGCGCCCTGCAGCGATGCCTCGTCGCAGGGATGGGCGACGGCGGTGGTGACCGCGGGCAGCGAAGCGGCGTGCGTCAGCAGGCGTTCGTACTTTTCGTGCTTGTGACTCACTGGAGTCCTTCCTTCCTCAGGCTTTCGCAATCTTGCGCGTGGCGGCACCCGCACCGCGTGCGCCGAGCAGGATGCGGATGCGCGCAAGCATGGCCTGCTGTTGGGGCGAGGGCTCGAGGTCCCGCACGCGTTTGTCGTTCAGTACGTGATCGAGCAGATTGAGCAGCCGATTGCGCTCCGCTTGCGTCGGCAGCAGGGCCGGAAGCGTGGCGATTGCCTGCTCCGGTTCGTAGTGCACGATGATCTCCTGCTCACCACGGATGCGGCGTGCCTCGTCGGGTGCCAGCGCGGGCAGCAGATCGCGATACTCTTCGGCCAGTTCCTGCTTGAGCTGCAGGCGCGACAGCGGCAGCGGCTCGCCGCGCCTGGCCAGCAGATAGGCCACGCGCGCGAGCGCTTCCGGGTAGCCGCCCGCCTCGATGGACGCGAGGGCTTCTTTCACGAACGGCAACTCGCGCGGCTCGGTCGTGGCGGCTGCCTGTTCGGCGACGTGCTTGTCCGCCAGATAAATGGAGAACATGTTGCCGTACAGGCTGAAGAATGCGGCTTCGCTGGCGGCGTCGTTCATCGCGCGGTAGTAGTCGAGCGAGGCACTCATCACCTCCGACACCATTCTCTCGCCCTTGCGGGAGGGATCGCCCGCCGGTAGCGACTTGCGCTGCGCCTTGACCATCTGTGCTGCAGGGGCAAGCCACGCCAGCCAGGGATTCAAGTCCGATACCGCCCAGCGCTGGACGCGCAGCGGGTGGAACTGGCGCTGGAGTTGCGCACCGTATTCCGTGGCAGTCGCCTGCACCAGCGGCCGTGCGAACAGTTCATAGGCGCGCTGGTTGAATTCCGACAGCGCGCTGACCGCTTCGAACGGCTTCTCGTCGGTGCGCTGGAAACGGTTCAGCTGCGCAGCGATATCCTCGACCCGGCGCTCGACGAAGGTGACGTCATAGACCGTCTTTCCACCTGCGCCTTCAGTCTCGCCGATCTTCATGCCGTAGAGACCAGGTGGCAAGGACTCGATGGACTCGAGCACGGAGACGATCTGCGCATGCTCCTTCTTCGCCACCTTGCCGGAGACGAAGATGCCGAGGTGGCCGATGTTCTCGTGCAGCAAGCCGACAATCACCTGGCCGCGTGCCTTGATCTCCTCGGTGCTGCCGTAGACATCGGCTACCCAGTTGAAGGCTTGTTGGGGCGGCGTGATGTTGTCGCCCATCGAAGCGAACAGCACGATAGGCGTCTTGATCTCGCGCAGGTCGAACACCGCGCCGGGACCGGCCTTGACGGTTCCTGACCAGAGCTTGTTGCCGACGAAGAGATTCTGCGTGATCCACTCGATCTCTTCGCGGTTCATCAGGTAGAAGCCGCCCCACCAGCGCTCGAACTCGAGGAAACGCGGCGGTTCGGTGTCCACGTTCGCGAACAGGTGGTAGTACTTGTCCCAGAAGGTGTTTGCGGGATTGAGGTTCTCGAAGTTCTGCACCAGCCAGGCGCCGTCGAACTTGCCCGCTCCGAGGTCGGAGGTGAGGGAGGACAACCAGGTACCACCGAGCAGGCTCCCGGCGTAGCGCATCGGATTGTCGCCTTCGCCTTCTTGCCAAGCGCCGCCCCAGTACGACATTGGCGCGCCGTTGATGACGATGGGGCCGGTGTCGTCGGGATTCGCTGCCGCGAGCATCATCGCCGCCCAACCGCCCTGGCAATTACCGACGATCGCCGGTTTCGGCGCATCGGGATGCAGCGCGCGGACCCGGTGGACGAACTCGCGTTCGGCCTCGCAGACATCGAGCAGAGTCTGCTCCGGCTCGGGTTCGGGAAAGAAGATGACGAAGTACACCGGATGGCGCTCGCGCAGCGCGACGCCAACCTGCGAGTCGTCCTTGAAGCCACCGATCCCCGGCCCATGGCCTGCGCGCGGATCGATGATCACGTAGGGACGGCGCTTGGGATCGACCGTCACGCCCTCCGGAGGCACGATGCGCACCAAAGCATAGTTGACCGGGTTGGCCAACGTTCGCCCGTCAAGCACCATCTCGTAGTCGAAGTGCAGCACGGGCGGCAATCCGGTGCGGGTGTGCTCGACGAAGTTGTTGCCGCGCTGGCGCAGCGTGTCCCAGAACAGCACCGAGCGCTGGGCGAAGTCCACCGCGTATTGCGCCGCATCGGTCCAGATCGACCAGGGCAGCGTCGGCCTGGTTGCGAACTCCGCGAGGTTCTGCTGCCAGGCGCTCTGTACGCGGGTGGTGAACTGTTCCTGGGCCCGCTTCACGCGCGCCTGGTAAAGCCGGGCGACCTTATTTGATACGTCCTGGCTGCGGGAGAGGAAACGGGAGGGATCGTTCATCGGAAGACCGTCCAAGTAGTGCGGCGTCAGGATGCTGCAACACAGCAATTATGGTCGATGGACGTTACGGGCGTTTGATCTGTCGCAAGCGCAGCGTGCGCCTCAGTCCGGCGCGTCCGCTGCGAACTCCAGAATTGAAAGTCAGCAGGAGTGCAGCGCCTGGGTCCCGGCTTCCCGCCGAGATGACGGATAACCTCAGAACGCCTCTTTCACATACTTGAATGGATACTTAGGTTCCTCGTAGCCGCCCGGCTTCTGGCGATCTGGCAGCTTGATCTTCTCCCGCTTGGGCGCCTTGTACGGAATCTGGTCGAGCAGGTGCGTGATGATGTTCAGTCGCGCGCGCTTCTTGTCGTCCGAGCGTGCGACGTACCAGGGCGCGTGCTCGGTGTCAGTGGCCGCGAACATCTCGTCGCGCGCGCGTGAGTAGTCGTACCACCGGCTGTAGGACTTCAGGTCCATTGGCGAGAGCTTCCAGGTCTTGCGCCCGTCGTTGATCCGCGCCTCAAGGCGACGGGTCTGCTCCTGCGGGCTGACCTCCAGCCAGTACTTGAGCAGGATGATGCCGGAATCGACGAATGCCAATTCCACCCATGGCACGCCGGCGAGGAACTTCCTCGCCTGGGCCTCGGTGCAGAAGCCCATCACGCGCTCCACGCCCGCCCGGTTGTACCAGCTGCGGTCGAAGATGACGACCTCGCCCCCCGCCGGGAGGTGCGGGATGTAGCGCTGGACGTACATCTGCGTCTTCTCGCGCTCGGTCGGCGCGGGGAGCGCCACCACCCGGAATACGCGCGAGCTGACCCGCTCGGTGATGGCCTTGATGGTCCCACCCTTTCCCGCGCCGTCACGTCCCTCGAACACGACGCACACCTTCGCGCCGGTGTGTACCACCCATTCCTGCAGTTTCACCAGTTCGACGTGCAGACGCTTCAGTTCCGCTTGGTACGCCTTGCGCGTCAGTTTTTGATTGTCCGGAGTGCTCGCTTCGATAACCGTGCTGCCGCCGCTCTTGCCCTTGCGCAACTCCTTCTTCATGTTGATGGCTCCGTCTGTTTGGCTTATGGGTTTGGATGTGACTGGGCGGCAGGAAGTGGCCGTTGCCACGGCCAACGCCTGCTGACTTCGAGTTCCACGGCGAAGCTTAGGGACTTCCGGATGGCCACGATCACGGCCAGAACTGCGAGGTTCTGCAACGTCGGCTCGATGGCGACGGTTCCGATGTGCTCGGTATTCAATTCTGCTCGTGCCCCCGATGTTCGATTCTAGACGCCGCCACACCTGACCCTTTTGATAATTCTCGACTTCCCTGGGTCATTCCGCCAGTGCGACAGACCGGATGTCGCCGACATCCGCGACGCGTTGTCCGCCGCTGGTTTCCTGACTGGTCGACCCGCTCAAGTCTTATTCTCCTCGCGAAAGCGCGCCGGCGACGTTCCCGACCATCGTCGGAAGGCGTGCAGGAACGCGCTGGATTCGGAGTAGCACAGCGCGGACGCTATTTCCTGAATGGGAAGATCGGTCTGGGAAAGCAGGTCCCTCGCAACCTCGTAGCGAACGTCGTCCAGGATGTGCTGGAACGTGGTGCCCTGCTCGCGCAACCTCCGATTGAGCGTGCGCCGATGTAGAGACAGCGCTTGCGCGAGTGCATCGCCGGTACTGCGTCCGTTGATCAACATCAGGCGCAGCGCGCGATGCAACCGTGGCACCAGTGTTGGGGCGCCGCTTGCCCGTTCTCGGTTGCCAGACCGCCAACGACGGCAACGTTTGGCCGCGTCTCGTTTCCGCCGCTGTCGGCAGGATTGCGGTCCACGAACACGAGCGCACCCGCTGCACCGTAACCGATTGCCGGTTCCGTGATCGGTGCGATGATCGGGACGAATCCGTACGCGGAATCGAGGAAGCCGCTGACATCGAACCAGCCATCGTCCGCATCGACGAACCTGGGCGATGGCTGCTCAGGCGCAGGGTTGGCGTCATAGCCCGGCGTGAGGACGATTGCCGCGATCATCCACAGGAAGAGTCCGGCCCGGGTCATCTATCCAAGTGATTGGACGGAGGCGCCCGGGCGGATACCTGAGCAGAACTAGAAGAAAAGCTTCACGTACAGCAACGCACCGGCAAAGTCGTATCGCACTTCCCCGTTGATGTCACCCAGATCGCTGTCTCCGTCGCCTTCTAGCCGATATTTGACCGCATTGAGCCCCAGCCCGAAGCCCACGTGCTTGAATGCCAGATACTCGACCCCAATCGCGGCATCCATGAGGCCACCGCGGTACTCGTCGTAGCTCAGATAGAACAGATCAGTCGATCCCCACAGCCGCCAGCGCTCGGTCAGCGCAACGTCGGCGCGCACGCCGATCACCGGCAGCGGCGCAGTCACTTCCTCCTCCTCCACCCCAAGATTGATCGAGGAGACCTTGAACTTGATTCCAGTGGTGTGCACGCCGACCGCGCCGGACAGACGGACACGATCGTCCTGGAAGAAGGCGTACGCATAGTTGATGTTGAGAAACCACGTGTCGAACTCGCTGGTGACCCCGCTGCCAGCAGGGAACACGGTATCGCCGATCTGGAAATCTTGGTCGGTGACGCGCGAGCCGTCGCGGTCGGAACGGTAATAATGCAACTCGACCTGGTGCCGGCGCGTAGAGCCGAAACGGTAGAAGCCATCCACCCGATAAGTGGAGAACTTCGAATCCATGTCGAGCCCGTTCTCGAGATCCACCACTGCACCGACGCCGAGCGCATCGGAGTTCAGCTGGAGCTCGCTGTTCGTGGTGCTAACGAATCCGCCGATGGACAGGCCGGCCTTCTCCCAGGGGGCCGAACGGGGGTCTTCGGCGTGAGCGCTGCCTGCGGCGATCAGAAGGCATCCCAGGCAGGCAGACCGAAACTCGGTTCTTGACATGTTGCCTCCGTTTCGCGATTGTGCGGTGGGCACGACGAAACCAATTCTCGCACTACTTTCTCATCCGCGTTTGGGCGGGTGCCCGACTCATGTACCGGGACGCGCGCGGGAGTCAGAGCGCGGCCGCTGCCATGGCCAATGACCGCTCACTTCCAGTTCCAGTGCGAAGCTCAGGAATGTCCTGATCGCCACGATCACCGCCAGGACGCCCAAGTTCTGCAACGTCGGCTCGATCGCAACGGTGCCGATGATGTCGGCAATGACGAGGAGTTCGAGTCCGAGCAGGATGGCCCGGCCGAGATCGGCACGCAGGTCGTGGTAGGCAGCGGCAAAAGCCACACGGCCAACCATGCGCGTGGCGAACGCGATTCCCGCAACGATCGCCCCTAGGAGTAGAACTGCCACGCCAGCCATCTCCACGACCCGTGCGGCCTCTCCGACGATTTGTTCGGTGTTCAATTTCGATCCAGTCCTGAAATGGTCATTCTCACGTCCTCGCTCGCTCGACTCGGAGTAGCACAAAGCCGTCGCGATGTGGTGGATGGGAAGATCTGTCTGAGCAAGCAGTTCCCGCGCAAGCGCCCCCTCAGCCAGTCGACTTCGTCCTCGGCGTCTCGCCCGCCGCCGCCTGCATCGCTTGGTAGCGTTCGATCGCCTCGCGGGCGTTGAACAGCAGGCGCTCACGGCCGAGTCGCCGGTCCAGCCCGGCATGTCGCACGACCTCGAGGACGCCGGGATTCAAGCCCGCCAGCCAGACTACTGCGCCGCCCTCGCTCGCACGTCGCTCGCCCTCGATCAAGACGCGCAGCGCCGAGTACTCGATGTCCGGCACCCGGCTCATGTCCAGTGCAACCACGCGTGGCTGGTGCTGTGCGATCAGGGCGTTGATCTGCTCGCTGACGTACTGCGCGTTGACGAAGAACAGCCGTCCTTCCGGCCGTACGATGAGCAGGCCCTCGAAGGTCTCGTCGTCGGGGTGTTCCGGCGATAGCGGCCGCAGCACGTCGGCACCGCGCTTGCGGCCGATGACCGACACGCGCGGATGGGCGGTCTGACTCGCCAGCCCGATCATCGACACGATGATCGCCACCACGATTCCCTTCAGCGTGCCGAACACCAGCACTCCGGCGCATGCGATGAGCGCCCAGCGAAACTCCATGGTGCGCACGTGGCGGATGGCCTCGAACTCCTTCGGCTGGATCAGCCCGATCGAATAGACGATGACCACCGCGGCGAGCGTTGCATGCGGCATCAGGCCCAGCACCGGTGCGAACAGCAGCATCGTTGCTAGCGCGGCACCGGCCGTCACCAGCGAAGCCCGCTGCGACCGCCCGCCCGTTGCGCGGACCACTGCGGTCTGGGAGGTGCCGCCTCCAGCCGGCATCGCACCGAACATCGCACCGGCCAGATTGGCGGCGCCGGTGGCGATCAGTTCGCGATTCGCATCGAGCGGGGGATCCCCCGAGCGCACGAAGGCCCGACCCGCGGCAATGGTCTCGGTGAAGCTCATCAGCGCGATTCCCAGTGCGCCCGGCGCCAGCTGTTCGATCAATTCCAGATTCGGCAGCGTGAGCGACGGAAAGCCCTGCGGAATCATGCCGACCGTGGAAACGCCCTGGCCCTGCAGCCCGAAATACCACGCGGCGGCGATGCCCCCTCCAACGGCAACCAACGGAGCGGGAGAATGTGGCCACAGCCGCCCCATTCCAATCAATGCCGCGAACGTCACGGTGGCCACCGTGAAATTCAGCAGCGAAGTGTCAGGAAGGTGCTGGACAATGCTGATCACATCGCGGAAGAACCCTTGCTTCGTAATATGGACGCCCAGCAGCTTGGGCACCTGATCGAGCACGATCACCAGACCGATCCCCGCCTTGAACCCCGTGAGCACTGGGGCGGAAATGAAGTTGGCCACGAAACCCAGCTTCAGCAGCCGAGCCAGGATGAGCATTGCGCCCACCATCACTGTCAGGTTGGCGGTCGCGGTCATGAGTCTTTCGGGGGCGCCTTCCGGCACTACCAGGCCGAGTTGCGTGCCGGCGAGAATCGCCAGCGTGGCGGTCGAACTGACGCTGAGCACGCGCGAGGTGCCGAGCAGCGCGTAGATCGCCATCGGCACGAACGCGGTGTAAAGCCCCACTGCGACGGGAAGCCCTGCAACCGTGGCGTAGGCCATCGCTTTTGGCAGGACGACTGCCGCTGCGGTGAGGCCGGCGACCAGGTCGAAACGCCATGGGGCGGCGCCCCACGAGTCCGTGTTCGTTACCGGCATGATGGATTCATTCTTGACCCGATGAGCAGTACCGCTACACCGGCCATCTCCACGACGCTCGCGGCCCTGACTCAAATGTGTTGAGTATCGCGAATAGAATTGCCAAGAACATTGACGCGTATCAACTGGCGTCATGCCGGATCGCTGTCAGATTGGCGTTTGCATGATCACCGATCCACGAGACACGCTTCAGGAGTCACTCACGATGCGCATCGCAAGCTTCTTCTTGGCCTTGTTGTTTCCGTATGCCATCGCCGTTGCAGCCAGCCCCGAGCAACAGCGCCAGGACATCATGAAAATGGAGAAAGACACGCTGGCCAGGCTCTACCAGCTGCAGCCGGCCGCCGAGGCGGCAATAAGAACCTCCGCAGGGTACGCGGTTTTCATGAACCTCGGAGTGAAGATCTTCGTCGCGGGTGGCGGGAGCGGGAAGGGGGTTGCCGTGGACCGCAAGACGAACAAGCGTACGTATATGAAGATGGGAGAGGTACAGGCCGGCCTCGGTGTGGGAGTGAAGAAGTTCCGAGTCGTGTTCGTATTCGAGAATGTGGGCGCGCTCGAGAGCTTCGTGAACAGCGGGTGGGAGTTCGGCGGACAGACCACCGCGGCCGCCACGACCGGAGCCGATGGTGTGGCGATCGCCGGCGCCGTATCCGTGTCTCCCGGGGTGTGGATGTATCAGTTGACCGACGCAGGGCTGGCCGCCGAAGTAACGGTCAAGGGAACGAAGTACTGGAAGGACGATGCCCTCAACTAACTATTCGGCAACTGAGTGTCCCGCAACTGACTGTCCGGCGAGCGAAGCCGGGTGATCCGGATCGCTCGCCGCTGCGGCTGTAGTGGCCCTTGCCCTATCGGACCTCGACGACGACCTTGGGGATGTGGCCCGTGAAGCGCGACTTCGCCTCGGCGCCGATCGCCTCGACCACCGGTGTGCCGAGGTCGATGCCCACGTCGGCCGTCTCGTCCGCGGAGAAGATGCCCGCCTGGGTATGGTCGATACGTCCCTGCGCGACTTTCTCGTCGTTCACGTAGAGGGTACCGGTGCCCCCCTTGCCCGGGCCGCCGCCGTCGTAGGCGAAATCGAACCGCACCGTTGCCTTGCCCGGCGCCAGCGGCTTGCTCGCCGCGATCGACGTACGCTGCAGACCCAGGAAGTTGTAGTCGTAGGCCGGCACGCCGTCCTTGACGTACAGCGCCCAGCCGCCGAAGCGTCCACCCTGCGCTAGGATGGTGCCGTTCGCCCCGGCGTCAGGCACGTCGAGTTCAGCCGTAATGGTCTTCGACCGGTTCTTCACGTTGATGAAGACCCCCTCGAGCATGCCTGCCATCCCTTCTGCAAGCGTGAGCGAGGTGCGTCCGGCCATCAGGTCGGGGCGACCCACGAGGCCGGGATCCAGTCGCTCGAACACCCGATCATCCATCGGGAGCACGTGGTACTTCGCCGCTTCAGCCAGGAAGAGCGATTTCAGCTCGACGAGCTTCGCCGGGTTCGCTGAAGCAAGATCGTTGGAGAGGCTGAAATCCGCGCGCACGTCGTACAACTCCCAGCCGGAATCGTCCTCCAACGTGCGGCGCGGCTTCGCTTCCCAGGGCGCCTTGTGCACGGTGCGCGCATACCAGCCCTCGTGATAGATCGCCCGGTTGCCTGCGATCTCGAAGTACTGGGTCGTGTGACGCTCCTTTGCGGCTGCGTCGTCGAAGGAGTAGACGAGACTCACGCCCTCCATCGGGATCTGCGGCGTGCCGTTGACGACTTTCGGCTCCGGCAGACGGGCTGCTTCCAGAATGGTCGGAGCGATGTCGATCACGTGACCGAACTGCGTGCGAATCTGGTTCGTGGCCTGGATGCCTTTCGGCCAGTGCACCACCATGCCATTGCGGGTGCCGCCGAAATCCGATGCGATCTGCTTCATCCAGCCGAACGGCGCATTGAAGGCCACGGCCCACCCCGATGCCATGTGCGGGTAGGTTTCCGGCCCGCCCCATTGGTCGATGCGCTTGAGCATGTCCTCGACTTTCTCGGGTACGCCGTTGAAATAGGTGTACTCGTTGAACATGCCGTTCGCGCCTCCCTCGCCGCTGGTGCCGTTGTCACCGGCGATGTAGATCACCAGCGTGTTGTCGCCTTCCCCGGTCGCCGCGACGGCCTGCAGCATGCGGCCGATCTCGTGGTCGGTGTAATCGACGAACGCGGCGAATACCTCTGCCTGACGGGCGAACAGCCGGCGCTCGTCGTCCGTAAGCTTGTCCCAGTCCTTGATGGCAGGCGGCTTGGGTGCGAGCGCGGTGCCCGGAGGGACAATGCCCATCTGGATCTGGCGGGCGAGCGTATCTTCCCGCACCTTGTCCCACCCCTGATCGAACTTGCCTTTCCACTTGGCGATCCATTCCTTCGGCACGTGGTGCGGCGCGTGCGTCGCACCCGGCGCGAAGTAGACGAAGAACGGCTTGTCGGGTGTCAGCGCGTGCTGGTACTTGATCCACGACACCGCCTTGTCCGTCATGTCGGTCATGAAGTGGTAGTTCGGATCGTTCGGCAGCTCGACTGCGGTCACGCCGTGGAACAGGAACGGCGCCCACTGATTGGTCTCGCCGCCGACGAACCCGTAGAACTTGTCGAAGCCCTGCCGCGTGGGCCAGCGGTCGGAAGGGCCGGACACGTTCGCCTCCCACACGGCCGTTTCGTGCCACTTCCCGAAAGCCGCAGTGCTGTAGCCGTTCAGACGGAGGATCTCGGCGAGCGGCGCGGTCGCATTCGGAATCTGCCCCGTGGAGCCCGGGAACGAGGTGGCCATCTCGGTGATGAAACCCATGTTCACCGTATGATGGTTGCGCCCGGCCTTCAGTGCAGCGCGTGTCGGTGAGCACAGCGCGGTCGTATGGAAGTTGGTGTAGAGCAGCCCGTTCTTCGCCAGGGCGTCGATCGTCGGTGTGCGGATCGGCCCGCCGAACGTGCTCGGCGCGCCGAAGCCCAAGTCATCGATCAGTACGATGATCACGTTCGGGGCGCCGTCCGGTGCCTTGATTTGGAACCGTGGCGGCGGCTGCACCTTGCGCGCATCGATCTCGGTGTAGGCCGGGCGCGCGGGCTCCTGGATGGGCAGGACGCTTCGATCCAGCGGTTGGGAACGGGCCGTCGCACCTGCCACCGCCATCATGGTCCCCAGCAACGCAGCCGCTAGAGTGCATGCACTCCTCGTCGGCGAACGATGGTTCATGCACGTCTCCTTAGGCTGGTTGTTCTAACGTGTCGTCCGGCGCCAACGTGACCGCGCTGGTGGTGAGTCCATCCAGCTGCCCGCTACTTGCCCCGCTTCAGGACCACGCTCTTCAGCTTGTCGTATTCCTTCTGGTTGATTGCGCCTGCATCCAGCGCACGCTGCAGGTCTGTCAGTTCCTGGCCCTGAGAAATGCTGGTGGTACTGGGGCTGGTCACGACGGTGTCACCGCCACACCCGGCGAGCGCGCCGGTCAGTATCAACCCCGCTATTACGATCATGCGTTGCATGTGCCTGGCTCCTCGTGCTGAATGGATGCGCTTAGCGCGCGTTGTCGATGATCCGCTCGCGCGCGTTCTTGTACTCCTTGTCGCTGAGTGCGCCCTTATCGTGGGCGTCCTTCAGGTCGATCAACTGCTGTCCGAGCGAGACATTGGTGGTCGTCATCGGCGGCTCACTGGCGCAGCCACCCATCAGAAGCACTGAGAGCGCAATGGCGCCCGCAATCATCGTCTTCCTGGTCATCGCATCCCTCTCCGTTATCGATACATCGCCAAAAAAACCGCTTTGCTAATCTCGTCCGGGCCTTAGAACCGTATTCCCAGGCCAATATACGGACCGTATGCCTTCATGTCCCACACGAAACCGTTGTCGTCGTCCTCGAAGTCCTGATACAGATAACGATAACCGAGCTTGGCGGAGAAGTGCTTCGAGAAGTTCCAGTTCACCCCGGCGAGCACCTGGTAGGTCGAGTCGGAGCCGACACCGAAGCCGCCGTAGTCCGCGTACAGGACGCCCGCCCACTTCTCGGCGAAGGGAATCACGATGCGGACGCCCACGAAGGGATCCCACCAGCTTTCGTCTGCGCTGACCGTGCGCACACCGCCCGGGAACAGGCCGGCGGTAGTGGTGGTGAGGCGGAACTCCATGTCCACCTTCGTGTAGCGTGCCCCGCCGAGCACGTCCACGGCGACATTATCGGCATTGATGCGATAGCCGCCTGCGATGGCGATCATCGTCATCTCGGGAGTCACTTCGAGATCGGCGGTGGCGGTGGCGAGGCCGCCAGGTCCGGTCCACGAGCGAGATTTCTCGTCCTGCAGCTTCATGTATACGCCGTCGAGCAGCAGGAGCCAATTGCCCTTGCGCAGTTCCAGGACGCCCATCAGACCGAGGTCCAGGTCCTCGACGATGTCGTCGAAGCCGACGTCGATATCGGCCTCCACGCCTCGCGCCCCAGTGCTCCCCTTCATTCCGGCCGCCCAGAGGTAAGGGGAGGCTTCGAAATGCAACGCGTTTCGCTCGGCTGCATGGAGCGCGCTTGCGCTGCATAGCCCGGAGGCTGCCACTGCGGTCGCGATGATCCGCATCACCTTGGTGCGTGTCGTCATGAAAGCCGACGCTGGCATCGCCAAATCCGCTTTCCTGCGTCGATCAGCGAGTCGTGCAGCTGCCGAACAGGACATAAGCGCCGTTGCGGTCCACCAGTGAAGCCGACATCTCGCCGGTGGTCTTGCTCACCGCGATGGTCCAGCCGAATCCCAGCTCGTGTCCCTGCAGAAGCACCTGTTCGGTCTGGTCGGTCATCAGGAGAATCGGGGTCGTGCGCTTCGCGCCGATCACCGCCTTCTTTTCGAAGTCGATGTGCATGAAGACCGGCGCCCCCACATCGGCAGCTTCTCCGTCCACGCACTCGTCGCCCGCCACGCAATCGAGCGCCTGGGTTGTGGCGCAGGTCAAGGGTCGTGATCCGTCGAAATCCGCAGCGACTGCTGGAGTGGCGCCCAGGGCGAGGATCAACCCCAACAGGCCGAGACGATGTACGCGCATGTCGACGGACTCCTATTTGAGCGTATAACCGCGGCCTTCAAGGCACGCGGAGACGGCACGATTGTAGGTGGCAAGCGCCTGCTGCGTTTGCTGCTGCGCCTGTTGCTGCTGCTGCTGCTGCGCGCCTGCCTTGCGGCGCTGCCTCGCGCCGCCAGCCATCGTGCCCACCACTGCGCCGACGGCGGCGCCCTTGCCCGCATCGTCATCGGCGATCTCGCCGATGACAGCACCGGCCACTGCGCCCCCGGCGGCGCCGCGAACTCGCTCGCCTTGGGGCCCAGAGGGAGCCGGTTGGCTGGCTGCCTGCCCTGCGAGCACCACCGGATCGATGCCCGTGGTCTGCTTTGCCCAGCCGTTGCATTCGGCCATGTCCTTCTGCTGCTGCTCGGGCGTTTGTCCCTTTGCCGGGTAGACGATCGGCTGTTGCGCCATGGCGGCAGAGATGGCGAGTGAATACAGGATGGGGCTGAAAAGCCAGAAAATTGTCTTCATCATGTCTCCGATGGCGAGCAAGGTGACGCCTGTGGCGAACATTATCCTACGCCGACTGTGGATGCGGTGGTCAACCGACTCGAGCCAAGAATGAGCGGTGTGGCCGCCAACCTGGCCGTGGCTACCGCTAGCCCGGGCGCGCTGTAAATCCTTCCGATCGGAGTGCCGGATGCTGGCTGCAACGTCATGCATCGGACGTCATTGACTCAACTCAACATCGCATGACAGGTGTATCGTCTCATGGCTTTTCCGAGCATGGGCGCTGCACACCGGTTTGCGCGGCGTCCGACATTCAGTCACCACGATACGAGGACTTGCACGAGATGAACATGACGAGATTGGCGGCAATGGCGATTCTAGGTTTGTCGTTGGCGGCGGGCGGCGCGATCGCCGAGGAGAAGGCAAAGGACAAGGCGTCCCAGCAGGCCGAGATCCGCAAAGTCGCGCAGGAGACGTTGCAAGAGGCGTATAAGCTCGACAAGTCATTGAAGGCGAAGGTCGAGAGCGCACCCGGCTACGCGGTGTTCTCCACTTTCGGGCTGAGCTTCATCATCGGCGGTGCCGGTGGCAAGGGGCTGGTGCACGACAATAAGTCGAAGCAGGATACCTTCATGGACCTCGCGCAGGCCAGCGCGGGTGCGCAGATCGGCGGCGGGAAGTCGCGCACGCTGATCGTGTTCAAGACCGAAGCGGGAATGAAGAATTTCGTCGAGAAAGGCTGGGAGTTCGGCGGGGGTGGAGGCGCGGCGGCTGCAGGCGGCGAGAAGGAAGCCAGCAGCACCATCGCTGGTGAGAACGTGGTCAACGATGCGCTGTACTACACCATCACCAAGAAGGGCGTTCATGCGGGCGGCGCCGTGGCAGGCACGAAAGTGTGGAAGGATAAAGAACTGAACTGAACGGAGGGTCCTGCGTCAGGGTCACCCGTTCTGACTGGGGCTTGAACTGGAGACCCGCGGCAACCCGCGCCCCTTTGCGCGTG
>CAYLTE010000068.1:0-18665 GCA_964386195.1 uncultured Burkholderiales bacterium
CGAACAGGCCTTGGCTGCTAGCGACGTGTTCCTCCCCTTGATCGGCCGCGCCTGGCTGGACCGCGGCCCCGCGGGCGGTCCTCGACTGCACGATCGAGACGACTACGTGCGGCGGGAGATCGCCACGGCGCTCGCGCGCGACATCCGCATCATTCCCGTGCTTCTCGACGGTGCCCGCCTGCCCCGCGCAGACGAACTGCCACGCGAGCTGGAGCCGTTGATCTCCCGGCAGGCGATCACGCTCGACGACCGCTCGTGGAGCACAGACGTCGAGGCGCTCGTGCAGGCAATCGACGCGGCATCTTCTGCCGCGTCGCCTGTTCCCGGCCTTCCGGGATCGCACAGGCCGGGCCCACGCCGCCGTCTGGCGCTGTTCGTCGGACTCGCTGCGCTGGTCCTCGCCGGCTATGGCATCTGGCAGCGCATGATACCGCCCTCGATCTCGGGTGAGTGGACGCTCGACGACGGCAGCCGTTGGTGGATCCGACAGGAAGGCAGCGCGCTGCGCATCGAGGACGTGCACTACGACTCCCGGGAAGTGTGGCGTGCCGGCAGCGGACGTGTGACCGACTCCACGGTGGAGGTCGATCTGCAATACCGCTTCCAGAAGGATGTTTCCCTGCGCGGGTCGATGGCGCTGAGCGCCGACGGTCGCATTCTCGAGGGCGACCTCACGGAAGCGCCCTCGGGACGCACGGTTCGGATCACCCTGCGCCGATGACGCGCGTTTCGATCCGCCACCGCGATACACTCGTACTGCGTAGTGCGCCGGAGAGAACGACATGACGCAACCGAGGGACGTGACGCAACCGAGGATGGTGTTGCTGTTCAGCGGCCACATGATCGACGCGCCGGGCCGCGCCGAACCGCGATTTCCCGCCGACAAGGAGCCGATCGCCGCGCGGGCCATCGACGCCACGCTGGACGTTCTGCGACCTGGAACTCAGGACCTGGCGATCTGCGGCGGCGCATGCGGTGGCGATCTCCTGTTCGCCGAAGCCGCGCTCGCGCGCGGGGTGCCGCTCGAGGTGTGCCTGCCGTTCGACGAAGCGCAGTTCCTCGCAGCGTCGGTCGACTTCGCCGGCGGCAACTGGCGCGACCGTTATTTCGCTGTCACGCGCCACCCGCACACTGTGCGGCTGATCGCCAGCGAAGCGCTCGGTCCGCCCGGCGACGCAGAGGACCCCTACGAGCGCAACAACCTGTGGATGCTCGCACGGGCGCGGCGCTTCGGCGACGAGCGGGTGCAGTTCGGCTGCCTGTGGAACGGCGCGGGCGGCGACGGCCCGGGGGGAACGCGCCACATGGTGGAACAGATCGAGCGCAGCGGCGGCACGGTGCACTGGCTCGACACGCGCAAGCTCTGGTGAGCCGTCTGCCAACAACAGGGAGGAAAAGAAGATGAGCGATGCCAACGACACGCGCGTCGGCCGACGCATCCGCGCGCCTGGGCCGAAGCGCATCCTCGCCCTCGACGGCGGCGGCATCCTCGGCCTGCTGAGCGTCGAGGTGCTCGCGCGCATCGAGGACATGCTGCGCACCGAACACGGTGCCGGGCCCGACTTCGTGCTGGCCGACTACTTCGATTTCGTCGCGGGCACCAGCACCGGCGCGGTGATCTCCGCGTGCATCGCGGTGGGCATGCCGGTCGCGAAGATCCGCAGCTTCTACCTCGAGAGCGGGCGCGAGATGTTCGATCCATCGTCGCTTCTCGCACGCCTGCACTACAAGTACGACGACGAGCCGCTCGCGCGCAAGCTGCAGAGCGAGTTCGGCAAGGACACGCGGCTGGGCAGCGACGCGCTGCGCTGCCTGCTGATGATGGTCACCCGCAACGCCACGACCGACTCGCCCTGGCCGGTGACCAACAACCCCTTCGCGAAGTACAACGCGACCGCGCGCGACGACTGCAACCTCCAGCTGCCGCTCTGGCAACTGATCCGCGCGAGCACGGCGGCGCCAACCTTTTTCCCCCCGGAGGTGGTGAGCACCGGCCGGCACACGTTCGTCTTCGTCGACGGTGGCGTGACCACGTACAACAACCCGGCCTGGCTCGCCTTCCTCACCGCGACGCTGCAGCCCTACGGCGTGAACTGGCAGACCGGCGAGGATCGCATGCTGGTGGTCTCGGTCGGCACCGGCAATGCCGCAAAGCTCGACGAAACGCTGCGGCCCGCGCAGATGCACCTGCTCTACCAGGCGTCGAACATCCCCACGGCATTGATGAACGCCGCGGCGGCCGGCCAGGACCTGTTCTGCCGCAGCTTCGGCAGATGCCTGGCGGGCGATCCCATCGACCGCGAGATCGGCGACCTGATCGGCGCGGCCGGACCGGTGTCGCCCAAGCTGTTCACCTACCTGCGCTATGACGCGGACGTCTCGCGCGCGGGGCTTGACGCGCTCGGGCTGCCCGACGTCTCGCCCGCGCACGTGCAGCGGATGGACTCGGTCGAGCATGTCGACGAAATCGCACGGGTCGGCCAGGCGGTGGCTGCGCGCAAGGTTCGGCGCGAGCACTTCTCGGCCTTTCTGGGCAGCTGAGGCCGCGACATGCCGCGGCCCGTCTGCTTCATGATCATGCCCTACGGCACCAAGGCCACCGGCGTCGAGGCGGGCAGAGGACCGGCCGAGATCGACTTCAATGCGCTGTGGGACCGCGCGTACGTGCCCGCGATCACTGCGCTGGGCTACGAGCCGGTACGCGCCGACCAGGAAAGCGGATCGCTGATCGTCAACGAGATGCTCGAGCGGCTGTTCCTGTCCGATCTCGTGCTCGCCGACATGACCCTTCCCAACGGCAACGTCTACTACGAGGTCGGCATCCGGCACGCCTGCCGGGAAGCCGGGTGCGTGCTGCTCGCGGCCGACTGGTCGCGCCAGCTGTTCGACGTCGCGCAGATGCGCACGGTGCGCTACCCCCTCCCCGAGGGAAGCGTGACGGTGGAGGCCGCGGCGGCCATCCAGGCCGCCATCCGGGCGGGCATTCCCAGCCTCGCCCGCGGCATGTCGCCGATGCACCAGGCCTTGCCGGGCTATCCCGACAAAGTCGATTCCTCGCGCGCCACCTCGATCCGCAGACAGCTCGACGAAGTCTCCGCATTCCAGGCACAGGTGCGCAGCGTGCGCGCCATGCTGCCCGAGAAGCGCCTCGCGCCTACGCGCGCACTCATCGCCGAGCATCTGCGCCCGCCCGTGCTGCCGAACGTGGCGCTCGGGCTGCTGCGTCTGCTGCGCGATGCCGAAGCGCCCTGGACCGAACTGCTCGCCGTCATCGACGGCCTCCCCGAAGAGTTGCGCGGCCTGCCCGAGATCTGCGAGCAGCGTTGCCTGGCGCTGTCCAAGAGCGGGGAGCCCGAGGCGGCGATCGGTGCGCTGGAAGAGCTGATCCGGCTGCGCGGCGCAACGCCCGAGCGCGAGGGGCTGATCGGCGGACGCTACAAGCAGCTCTACCGCAAAGCGACCAGCGATCGCGAGAAGCGGCACTACCTGGATCGCGCGATCGAGCACTACGAACGCGGCATGCTGCTCGACTTGAACGACTACTATCCGTCCGGGAACCTTCCCCGCCTGTACCGGGCACGCGGCGCGGAGGGCGACGCAGAGCGCGCGCGCAGCACGCTCTACGTGGTGATCGCCGCCTGCAGGCGAGGCCTGGGAATGGGCACCGCCGACGAGTGGTTGCGGCCGACGCTCATCGCAGCCGCCTTCGATGCCGGCGACGTACCGGAGGCACAACGCATCTGCAGCGACATCGAGCGCGAAGGGCGCGCGCGGTGGAAGCTCGACACGCTGCTGGGGGATCTCACCCACAGTGCGCAGCACGTCGAGGATGAGGCCGCCCGCGCCGCGCTGGAATCGATCCTCGCCCGCTTGCGTACCCTCTGATCACTCGTATCTCAAAGGAGCCTCGACGATGCGCATCAGCAGCAACAGCTTCCGGGACGGCGACTACCTCGCCCTGGACCATATCCTGTCGGCCGACTACGGCTTCGGCTGCGGCGGCGGCAACCGCTCCCCGCACCTGCGCTGGGACGACGCGCCCGCCGGCACGCAGAGCTTCGCGGTGACCTGCTTCGATCCCGATGCGCCCACAGGCAGCGGGTTCTGGCACTGGGTGGTGGTCAACATCCCGGCGAGCGTGCAGGAGCTCGCGCTGGACGCTGGCAACGCCGGATCCGGGAAGCTCCCCGCCGGCGCTTTGCAGGTGCGAACCGACTTCGGCAAGCCGGGATACGGCGGCCCCTGCCCGCCCTCGGGCGATCATCCGCACCGCTACGTGTTCACGGTGTTCGCGGTATCGGAGCCGGCTCTGCAGGTGAGCGCCGACACGTCTGCCGCCGTGGTCGGCTTTCAGCTCAACTTCAAGACGCTCGCGAAGGCGACGATCATGGGGTTGTACAAGCGCTGAGGCGGAGGGCCTGGACTGCGGCTTTCGTCGGAGTGGAGGAGGAGAAGCTGGGCACGAGACCGTCGACGCGTAAGCCTGGACCCACCCGATCGACCTATGATGCCTGCGTTGTCGGATCGGTCACGTACGGCGTGAGCGTGAACAAATCTGTCGAGTCCGTCGTTTTCTGATACACGATCGCCACCCAGCGCACGCGCGTATCGCGCATCATCGTCTGGATCACCCGGTGCACCTGACTGCGCGGCACGTCGGGCATGGGGGGCGGTGCGGCGTTCTCAGCCATCGGGTTCTCCTCAGTTGCCGGCAACCAGTTCCTTGACGATCAGCGTCCGCAGTTCGGGATAAGGACCGAATTGCACCTGATACGGTTCGAGGTTCACGCTGCGGCGCTCGAGCCAGTTGCGCAGCCGTTCGAAGTTCGCATCGTCGGCATCGAGCCAGTCCTCGATCGTGTCGCAGTCCGCATCGCACCCCTCGAACGGGACGATCGGCTTGCCGGTGGCCGGCGCCTGCCCCTCCAGCCGCAGCAGCGTGGAAACCGGGGCATTGAGGCGTCCCCCAGACAGGATCTCGTAATCGGACGCGAGATAACCGATTACGAGCGGGCGCGCGAAGCTCTCCACGAGGGAGACCGCGCGCGCGCTCGCCATCGCCAGCCGCACGCTGCCGCCCGGAAGCGTGCTGGGCGCACCGGACGATCCCGCAAGCATCTCGTTGATGACGTCGAACCGCTTCTTCGCCTCGGTGGGATTGGCGATGTCGAGCAAATCGACTTTGCGCGGCGCGCCTACGGAACCTGTCGCACCCGCGGCACGGTTGCTGAACAGCGACACATCCACGGTCTTGACCAGGTACACGCGGTTGACCACGCGCAGGTAGAAGGGTTGGCGCACGAGCTTGCCGTCCACTTCCCGCTCCGGCTCGAACTGCTTCAGGTAGGAGCGGTTGTCCGCGGCCCACTTCTCCAGCTTGCGGTAGATCGCCTGCGCCGGCAGCGCATAGGTGAAGGCGTCCTTCATGGTGATCGTGCCGTTGGCCGACGCACTGTCGAGCAGGTTCATGCCGATGGGCAGGCTCTGAACCGGGACGGCGACACTGAGGCCGCCGCTGCGCGTCACGGAGAAGTTGTAGGTGGGAAACGCAGCGAGCGGCGCGCGCGCGAAGTCGGGTGCGCCGCCCGGCGGGAACTGCCACAGCCGAGGTGGCGGTGGCGCGTCGGCGACATCGGGCCAGCCGGCATAGAAGGCGCCGTATCCCTCGAGGGACAGGCGCGCGATCAGGTTCTCGAGCGGCAGGAAACCGCGCTCGAGATAGACGTCGACCTGCCGCTCGACCGGCGTCTGCACGAGGAACACGTCGCCCGGCTGGAGATCCTCGGTGAGGGGATACACCGGGATCACTTGGCTCGCGCGGATGCCCAGCGACCAGTCCTTGGCCACGCGCTCGAGTTGCTGCGCACCCATGCGCGGCGTGCTGCACCCCGCCAGCATGACGGCGAGCGCCGCGACGGTCCATGCGACCTTCTTCATAGCTGCCCTCCCCTGCCAACGCCGCGCAGATTACACCCGATGCCGCCCTGCGCCAACCCGCCCGCGCGCTTGCACGCGGACGCCGGCGCGTATACCTTGCGCATGCGTCATCAGCCTCGCGTCGTCCACTGCCCCACCAACCAGGAGAACAGTCATGGCCAAGCGCGCAGTCCTCGTCGGCGTCAACCGCTACCTCATCCCTGGTGCGGATCTGCGCGGATGCGTCAACGACGTGCGAAACATGCAGAAGATGCTGGTCGATCTCTACGGGTTCCGTCCACGCGATATCGCGATCCTGCTCGACGCCAAGGCCACCAAGCGCAACATCCAGGCGGCCGTGCGGCAGATGATCAAGGCATCCGCCGCAGGCGACGTCGCACTGTTCCACTTCTCGGGTCACGGCTCGAACGTGCCGGACAAGGATGGCGACGAGGCGGACTATCGCGACGAGATCCTCTGCCCGCACGACCTCGACTGGCGTGCGCCGCTGACCGACGACTGGCTGCGCACAAGCTTCGACCGGCTCAAGCGTGACGTGAGCCTGACCTGCATTTTCGATTGCTGCCACTCCGGCACCGCGACGCGCCAGCTGGCGCCGCCCGACGCACCGGTCATCGCGCGCTATCTGCCCAGCCCCTGGGACCTGGTCGCGGCAGAGTCGGGCCGCAGGCTGCGCGGAAAGGTTCGCGCGACGGTGCACCGCGCCCCCGCCGCCCGGCGGCGGCGCAGCGACGTGGTCGTGGCCGACATGCCCGAGGTGCTGATCAGCGGCTGTCGCGACACGCAGACCTCCGCCGACGCCTACATCGGCAACAGCTTCAACGGCGCGCTCACCTACAACCTGGTCGCCGCGCTGCGCGATGCCAGGGGCAACATCACCTACCGCGACCTGCACGCGAAGGTGCTGCAGCGGCTCAAGCGCGGCCGCTTCGATCAGGTGCCGCAACTGGAAGGCCGGCGCACTGCGCTGGAGCGTCCATTCCTCTCTGCTGCCGACTGACATTCAAACATCGGGGGAGCGCATCATGGCCGTCAAGCTGCTCGTCACCGGCCGGCCCGAGCCGGCCGGAATTGCCACGCAACGTTCGGCGACCGGGGGCACGACTGCCGATGGCGGCGAGCTGCTCGCAGAACTCGAGGTCGTTCAGGCATTCGACCTGAGCCCAGCCGCACGCAGTGCGGCGGGCCAGGCGCCGGCGCGCACCGAGGTTCGCGACGACGACATCCTCGAAATCCAGGTCGAGGACGGCTTCACGCTATGGACCTCCGCGGCGACCTATGCCGATCGCGTGCGGCAGCTCGACCCCGACTCCGCGCAGGACGGAAGCATCACGTTCTCCTCGGTGCCCCGTCCCAGCCATGCCGAGCGCGGCGTGAAGGAATGGGTCGGCGCCGGCCTGCGCGTCCTGCGGCTGAAAGCCGACGCCATCTCGCAGGAGATGAAGGATCCGCGCAACTGGCCGGAGCTGATCCGCAAGCTTGGCCGGGGAGAACTCGAACGCCTGGGCAGCTGGGCCAGCGCCAAGCTGCTCATGCACCTGATCGAGAAGCGCCTCACGCCAGGGCCGGGACTGTACCGCTGGGCGGGAGCGGAGGCAGCCGGTCCTGTGAACCTCGAGGGCGCGACACCGATCGATCCCGCGCAGCTACCCGCGGACGCGCCCATGCTCGTCTTCATCCACGGGACCGGCAGCCGGACGACCGGCAGCTTCGGTGCGTTCGCCGATCCCGCTGCGCGCATGCACTGGCAGGCGCTGCGCGCGCGCTTCGGTCCGCACATCTATGCGTTCGAGCATCGCAGCATGAGCGACTCGCCGGTGGACAATGCCATCGACCTGCTCGAAGCGCTGCCCGCTGGCGCGCAGCTGTGCCTGATCACGCACTCGCGCGGCGGCCTGATCGGCGACCTGCTGTGCCTGACCGAGCTGACCGAGGGCCAGATCGCCCGCTTCGTCGAGCAGCGCGAGGGCGTGGGACACGAGGATGCGGCGGCCCACGACCGCGGACAGCTGCAGCGCCTGGCGAAGCTGCTGGCGGCAAGAAAGCCTCGCGTGCTGGGTTACGCGCGCGTGGCCGCACCTGCGCGAGGCACGTTGCTCGCCTCGGAGAACATCGACGATTTCCTCTCGATCCTCACGAACCTGCTCGGCCTCGTCCCCGGGCTCGGCACCTCGATCACCTACCAGGTGCTCAAGCGTGTGACGCTCGAGGTGGTGAAGCGACGTCTGCAGCCGGCTCTCGTGCCTGGCATCGAGGCGATGGTGCCCGAATCCCCGCTCATCGCACTGCTCAACACCACCGCCAAGTCGGCCGACCGGCTCGGCGTGGTCGCCGGCGACATCGAAGGCGGCGGGTGGCTCAAGCGGCTGGGCGTGTTCGTCACCGACCGCTTCATCTACGACGGACACGACAACGACCTGGTGGTCAACACCGACTCGATGTTCTACGGCGCGCGCCGCGCGTCGGTGTGGTACGCGTTCGAACAGGGCAGCCGCGTCACGCACTTCAACTACTTCGCCAACGAGAGCACGCGCAGCGCCGTGGTCGGCTGGGTGCTCTCCCAGCCGGACGATCCCCTTCCTGCCGGCTTCTCCCTGCTCGACCGGCCGGTGTCCGACGTGGTGCCGACCTTGCGCGCGATCCAGAAGCGCAGCGGTGCCGCGCAGCCCGTCGTCTTCGTGTTGCCGGGGATCATGGGATCGAAGCTGGATCGACGCGGCAACGTGATCTGGCTCGACTACGTCGACCTCGCCATCGGCGGCCTGGGCCGCATTCGCGACATCGAGGACGTCGACGTCCAGCCCGTGGGACTGATCGAGGACTTCTACGGCGAGCTGTGCCGATATCTGAGCGACACCCACGAAGTCATCCCGTTCGCCTACGACTGGCGCCGCTCGATCCGGCAGGCTGCGGCGCTGCTCGCGCAGGAGGTCGAACGCGCCCTCGAGCGCAGCAACCAGCCGGTGCGCTTCGTCGCCCACAGCATGGGCGGGCTGGTGGTGCGTTCGTTCATCGCGCAGTTTCCCGAGCTGTGGCAGCGCGTGTGCGCGAGAGCGGGATCGCGCTTCCTCATGCTCGGCACCCCCAATCGCGGATCGCACTCGATGGTCGCCACGCTGCTGGGGATGGAGAAGACCGTGCGCATGCTGGCGCTGCTCGACCAGTTCCACAGCTGCCAAGGCGTGGTGGACATCGTCGCCCGCTTCCGCGGTGCGCTCGAACTGCTCCCGCAACAGAGCGAGACCGAGCGCGACTGGTTCGCCTCATCCGCGTGGCGGGATCTGAAGCCGCTCAATGGAGACCTCGGCGCCCTGCCGACGGAGGAGTTCCTGGCCGCAGCGCGCAAGGCGCTGGCCGCGTTGCCGGTGGACATTCCCAACCCCGACCGCGTGCTCTACGTCGCCGGCTGCGCGCCGAGCACGGCATGCGGGCTGCGCAGCGACGAGCGCGGACGCCTGCGCATGATCACCACGGACCAGGGCGATGGCAAGGTCACCTACGACAACGGCAAGCTGCCCGGCGTGGCGATGTGGTACGCACAGGCCGAGCACGGGGACCTCGCCAGCTTCGCGCCGGCGTTTCCCGCTATCCAGCAACTGCTGCAGGACGGGCGCACCGCGATGCTGCCGAGCGTTGCGCCCGCAGCCGCGCGCGGCGTGCGCGGGGAGGTTCCGCTTCTCGATCAGCCGGTGCTCTATCCGACCGAGGAAGAACTGCTCGCCGGTCTGATGGGCGGGCGCGGCCCGCGGCACGGTCGTCGGCGCGAGCAGTGGCGGCTGCGCGTGTGCGTGGTGCACGGGGATCTGCGCCACGCGCATCACCCGGTGATGGCAGGCCACTACGAGGGCGACACCATCAGCGGCGCCGAGGCTTACCTCGACAGGCGCCTGGGCAGTGCGCTCTCCCAGCGCTACGACCTCGGCCTGTATCCCGGCGCCCTGGCCACGAACCTCGTCGTGCTGCGCGAACGCAACGCGATCCAGCAGGCGCTCGACGTGCCAGCCGGCGCGATCATCGTCGGCCTGGGGAGCATGGGCGAGCTCACGCCGTCGACGCTTGCCAACACCGTGCGCCAGGGTGTGCTCGCCTACGTCACCCAGCTCACCGACGAGAGCGAAGACGAGACGCGGCCGATCGGACTGAGCGTGCTGCTGATCGGCGCGAACTCCACGGCGAACATCACGGTGCAGAGTTCGGTCGGCGCCCTGCTGCGCGGCATCGCCCAGGCGAACCAGGAACTCGCCAAGGCAATGCATGCACCGGTTGGCGGCGGCCGTCGACGCCTGATTGCCGAAGTCGAGATCGTCGAGCTCTACGCCGATCACGCGATCCTCGCCCAGCGAGCGCTGCGCGGCGTGGCAGCGGAAGTCAGCGACGAACTGGAGATGCACATCGATTGCGAGCCGCTGCTGCGCGAAGGTCGCGGCGGCCGCGTGCGCATTCTGCCCTCTGGCGGGAACGACCAGTGGCGACGGTGGATCGTCACCGCACGCGCACCAGCGCAGCCGGCAACCCCGGTGCGTCTGCCGGCCGCACTCGCGCGGCGCCTGCGCGATTCGTTGCGCGAGCCGGTTCAGGTGGATAGTGACGCATGGAACGCAGTCGTCGATGCCGCTTTCGGCGCATCGCCCTCTTCGGCGCGTCCTCCGCTCGAACTCGACTACGTCGCGCTGTCCGACCGCGCGCGGGCAGAGAAGCGCGCGCAGCAGGGGCAGCCGGAACTCATCGACACGCTGGTGCAGCTGTCGATCCGCGACACGCAGTTCAAGGTGGAAACCGCCCGCTCCCTGTTCGAGCTGCTCATCCCCAACGAACTGAAGGACGTTTTCGCGCAGCAGGGGCGCCTGGTGATGGTGGTGGACCCGACCACGGCGAACTATCCCTGGGAGCTGATGGCATTCGGCTCGCGCCCGGCGTGCGTGGACGTCGGTCTGGTGCGCCAGCTGCAGACCGCGCAGTACCGCCCGCAGATCCGGGCGAGCACCACCAACACGGCCTATGTCGTGGGCGATCCGCAGACCGACGGCAACGTTCCGGCGCTGCCCGCCGCACGCGAGGAAGCACGCCTGGTGGCGGCCCTGCTGACGCCGCGCTTCCGCGTCACGTACAGCCCCGAGCGGCCCAGCGCCATGGAGGTGCTCGACGGCCTGTTCGCCCAGCCCTACCGGATCGTGCACCTCGCCGGTCACGGGCTCTACGATCCCGCGAGCGGGCGCAGCGGCATGCTGCTCGACGGCGGACTGTTCCTGACCGCGGCGGAAATCCGCCAGATGCGCCAGGTGCCGGATCTCGTCTTCCTCAACTGCTGCCACCTGGGCCAGGTGGGCCCGGAATCGGCGTCCAGCGTCGCCTTCAACCGGCTCGCCGCCAGCATCTCGCGGGAGCTGATCGAGATGGGCGTACGCGCCGTGGTTGCGGCAGGGTGGGCGGTTCGCGACGACGCGGCGAACTTCTTCGCGCAGAGCTTCTACCAGCAGATGCTCGCAGGGATGGCCTTCGGCGCGGCACTACTGCGGGCGCGCCTCGACACCTGGCGGCGCTTTCCGGACTGCAACACGAGTGGCGCCTATCAGGCCTACGGCGATCCGGATTTCCGCCTCGACACCAGTGCCGCAGGCACGGCGGTGGCCAGCGCAAGCGACGACGTCACGCTGGTCGCCCCGCAGGAGCTCATCGAGCGGCTGGGGACGCACGGCGATGCCAAGGCGCTCGTGCAGCTCATCGACAAGGCACCCCCGGCTTGGATGCAACGCGCCGACGTCTTGCTGGCCGCCGCACGTGCCTGCAGCGATGCCGGCCTGTTCGAGCGCGCCATCGCGATGTACCGCAGCGCGCTGTCGAAGGAATCGAGCGCTGGCGACGTGACGCTGGAGGCCGTGGAAAAGCTGGGCAATCTCGAGGCCCGTCTGGGCGCACAGCCGGGACAACCCGCCCTGATCGAGACCGGCATCGGGCGGCTGGAGCGCGTGCTCGCGATCGCCGAGACCGGCGAGCGCCTGTCCCTGCTCGGCAGTGCGTACAAGCGCAAGGCGGCTTCCGCAGCCGAGGGCGAGATGCGCCTGGCGCTGGAACGGGCCGCCGACTACTATCGGCGCGCGACCGAACGACTGGCCGCGGCCGGCGAGTTCGATCCCTACCCCGTCCTCAACTGGCTGGCGCTCGATGCGCTGCTGGGTCGCGCGCCGGATGACTGGGAAAGCTGGCTCGCACGCGTCCAGGTGGCCGCGCGGCAACGCTTCGAGCGACGCCGTAAAGCGTGGGACGCGATCGCCATCGCCGATGGCCAGCTGCTGGGTCATGTGATGCGCGGGACACCGGGAACGGCGGAGCTCGTCCAGCAGCTTGTGGCGTTGTACGTCACCGCCGCCGACGAGGCGCAGCTGAGCGCGCGCGAGCGCGACTCGCTGATCAGTCAGATGGTGTTCATGCAGCAGTTCGCGCACCGGCTCGCGCAGGACGAGCCGCCGGCGTGGACCGTCACACTGGGCGAGATCCACGCGACGCTGCAGCGCGCGTGGGGCGAGGGTGAAACGACCACCTCTGGCGAGGCCTCATCGGCGGCAGTGAAGACCCGGTCCGGCCGCAAGCGCGCCGCGAAGAAGGCGCCGCGCAAGACCGGCAAGGCGCGACCTGCCGCGAGGAAGGGCCGCGCGTCGAAGTGAGGCCAGCAGGCTAGATGTACTGGAACAGGCTGAGCGACTGCACCTGTGCGAAGGTCTTCTGCGCCGCCTCGTAGGTCAGCTGCTGCCTGGCAAGATCGCTGATCGCCTTGGCATAGTCGAGATCGCGCAGATCGGATAGCGTCTGTTCGTACTGTCCGACCAGGTCGTCCTGCGCCGCCTTCGTCTCTTCGGCCTCGCGCAGGCGCGCGCCGACGCTGGCCTGGACCCTCAGGACGTTGTCGATGCCACGGTCGAAATTCGACAGCGCTGTGTTGATGTCGTTGGCAAGCCGGGCGTTGCCCACAGGCCCGGATTGCGCCGTCTCGAGCGCCTCGATCAGGTTGTGCAGCGTGGCGAACATGTCCTCGTTCGTGCTCGCGTCGACCGTGAAACTGTCCCCGGTTGCCGGAGCGCCCTTGACCGAGATCCCCGCGCCGTAGTCCCAATTCGTCGCGTTGGTGTCCGGCGGCGCCTGGCGCCGCAGCGCGATGGTGGCGCCTTCGGTGTAGGTGCGCAGGTACGGTCCGGAAGCTGCCGCAGCCGCACCGGTCAGCAGCGAATTGCCTGAGCCGTTGTCGACGATGTCGTAGGTGGTCGCCGGCGGGTTCACCGTGCTGTCGACGTGGAAGCGCACGGTGAAATCCTGCGGATTGCCGCTGGCGTTCCACGCGCCCGGGTTGGTGACCGTGCCCGGGCTGACCACGCCCGTGCCGGTGTTGGCCGTGGCGGCCCCGGTCACGAAGGTGCCGTTGCCGTTCTTGATGCGCTGAAAGATGTCGCTGCCCGGATCGCTGATCGGAATCTCGCGCGATGCCGAGATTTGCACCAGGCGCGAGCCCTGATCCCCGGCGTAGGCAACGGTTCCTGGCGTGGTCTCGGCGAAAGGCTGAGTGTTGGCCTGATAGCCCGAGAACAGGTAGAGCCCATTGCCGTCGGTGCTGTTGGCGATGCCGATCAGTTCCTGGTATCGGCCGCGCAGCTCGGCCGCGATGCTGCGCAGCTCGTTGGTGCTCAGCGCGCCGTTGCCGGCATTGACCGCCAGCGTGCGCACGTCCTGCAGAAGCTGCACGGTGCTCGCGAGCGCGTTCTCGCTGCGCGACAGGGCGGCATCGGCGCTGTCGTTGTTGCGCATGTACTGCTTGCCGATCGCCTGGGCCTGCTCGACCTCGAGCGCGCGCGCAGCCGTGACCGGATCGTCCGCGGGCGTGCGCACGCGCCGCCCGGTCGAGATCTGGTCCTGCGTGCGAAACACGTCCGCCTGGCTGCGCTGCAGGTTGAAGATGCCCTGCTCGAAGATGGTCTTGGTGCTCAGGCGGATCATCTATTGAAGCTCCAGGATGGAGGCGAACAGGGAGTTGGCGATCTGAAGCACCTTTCCCGATGCCTGATAGGCCTGCTGGAAGCGGATCAGGTTCGCCGCTTCCTCGTCCAGATTCACCCCCGACAGCGACTGCTGCGCCTCACGCGCCTGCGTCACCAGAGCGTCCTGCGCCTGGCTCTGCACCTGGATCTGACGCGTGCGGTTGCCGACCTGGCTGACGAGCTGCGTGTAGGCGCTCTGATAGTTGGCCGTGCCGTTCCCCACGGTGTTCACGGTCTGCAGTCCCGCGAGGAGCAATGCGTTGCGGTTGTCGGCCACGCCGGAGGTGTTGTAGCCCACCGTGAACTCGTCACCCGCCGCGGCGGCCCCCGTGAGCGCGACGCGGTACCCGTAGTCGACGGAAGTCGAGGTCGGGAAGACGTCGTTCTGCGCCAGCGGGTCGTAGGCGATGCCGCCCTGGATCAGGGTCGGCGAGGCGGGATTGGTGTTGTCGTAGATCGAATAGGCGGTGGCGCTGGTGAAGCGGACGAGCACCGGCGGGGTCAACGCGCCGGCCGTGGCGAAGGCCGCATTGCCGGTGTCCACCACCACGCCCGGGCTGATGGTCGCCTTGCCGGTGTTGTCGATGTCGACACTCGTGCGGATGGGCGCCGCTGCGGCGATCTTGCTCGTGTCGCTGATCAGCCCCGCGATGTCGCGCGCGCCATTGCGCGTCGGCTGGACCAGGAAGCTGTCGCCTGCGGCGGCCGCACCGGAGGCGATCGAGATCTGCACGCCGTCCACGGTCTGCGGCAAGGTGGCGAAGGACGACTGCGTGTTGTCGCTCAGGCGCGTGACCGTCCACGCGCCGCTCGCGAACTGCACGCGATAGTCGCTGCCCGTCAGCGCGCCGACGTCGACGTTGGCAACGGCCAGCACCGCGCTGCCGGTATTCGACTGGTTGCCGACGGCATTGGCCTGCGGCACCTCGAAGAAGGCCTGCCCGAGATTGCCCTCGAGATCCATGCCAAGTTCGTGCTGGTCGTTGAAGGTCTGCGCGAGCACGGTGGCGACCAGGCCGAGCTGATTCTGGGCGGCATCGAGCGACTGGCTGCGGAAATCGAACAACGCCCCCAACGTGCCGCCCTGCAGGCTGCTGCTCGACAGCGGAATGCGGTTGGAACCCGAGACGTAGAAGATGCCGTACTCCTGGGGATTCTCGGCAGAGGGTCCGGCGTCCAGTTCGAAGGCCTGCGTGCCCAGGATCAGGCTCTGTCCGTTGCCGATGAACACGTTGATGCTGCCGTCCGACAGTCCCACGGTGGACACACGGACCAGCTTGTTCAGCTCGCTGAGCAGCGCGTCGCGCTGGTCGAGCAGGTCGTTCGGCGGCTTCGACGGATCGGCCTGCATGCGCACGATCTGGTCGTTGACGTTGGCGATCTCGCCCGCCAGCGTGTTGATCTCGCCGGTGACGTCGGAAACCTGCCGGTTGACCGCCGTGCGCATGTCGGACAGGCGGCTGTCGAAGGACTGGAAGCGCGCCACCAAGCCCTGCGTCAGGCTGAGCAGCTGCTGTCGCGAAGGAACCGAGGACGGGTTGGAGGCAACGTCCTGCACGCCGGAAAAGAACGCCTGCAGCGTCGGGGACAGGCCGGCCGTGGGATCGGCCAGCATGTTGTCGATCTGGGTGATCTGCGCGTTGTAGGTGTCGAGGTAGGCCGCCTGCGTCTCCGCCTGCATCAGCGCGTTGTCGAGGAACTGGCTGTAGGCGCGCCGCACCGTCTCGACCAGCACGCCCTGCCCGAAGAATCCGGAACCGGTCTGCAGGGGAACCTGGGTGGTCGTGAGGGCTTCCTGCTTGTGGTAGCCCTCGCGGTTGGCGTTGGTGATGTTGTGGCTGGTGACGAGCAACCCTGCCTGCGCAGCATTGAGACCGCTCACGCCAATCTGGAAGATGCTCATCGCAATTCTCCTGCCTTGCCCGATGTATCGGCCGTACGCCCGTGTTCTTGATCGGCGTCCGCGCGCAGCTGTGACAGTTGTTTCACCAGCAGATCGGCCAGGCCGAGGCCGCCCTGCTCGCCGATGCCCCGGACGAACTCCTGATCGAGCAGGCCGGTGAACATCCGGCTGCCCTCGTTGTCGACCAGGCTCTCGCCCGGCACCGTGGCGCGCATGCTCTTCATGACCATGTCGAGGAAGAGCAGCTCGAACTGCTTCGCGGCAGCGCGCAGAGCGCCCGGCTCGTCCTCGACCGCATGGCGCTTCAGGGCGCCGAGCGCCCGCGGGTCGGCGATGAGACCGGGAAGGATCGGATCGACCTCCACTCAGATGATCTCCAGGTCGGCCTTCAGCGCCCCCGCCGCCTTCATCGCCTGCAGGATCGCCAGCAGGTCCAGCGGCGTGGCACCCACCGCATTGAGCGCCTTCACCACGTCGTTGAGGCTGACCGTGGCAGGCAGGCGCAGCACGCGCGCCTCGTCCTGCCGGATCTCGACCTGCGCCTGCTCGGTGACGACGGTCTCGCCGCCGGAGAAGGCGCCAGGCTGGGACACGTCGGTCTCGCGGCTGATGCTGATCGAGAGATTGCCGTGCGCCACCGCACACTCGGAAAGGCGCACCATCTGCGTCATCACCACCGAACCGGTGCGGGCATTGACGATCACCTTCGGCGAAGCCTCGCCCGGCTCGACCACGATGTTCTCGAGCCTCGAAAGGAAGGCGATGCGCTCGGTGCTCCCGAGCGGTGCGCGGACGCGGATCTGACGGCCGTCCACCGCACTCGCGGTATCGATACCGAAGACGACGTTCACCGCCTCGGTGATGCGCGACACCGTCGTGAAGTCGGCGCGCTCGGTCTGCAGGTAAACGAAGTCGCCCAGCCCCACCGGGGTGGGCACCTCGCGCTCGACGGTGGCCCCATCCGGGATCCGCCCGACGTTCAGCACGTTGATGGCCACGCTCGAACCGGCGCCGCCTGCACCGGCACCCGCCACCAGCAGGTTGCCTTGAGCCACGGCGTAGACCTTGCTGTCGGCGCCACGCAGCGGGGTGAGCAGCAGGGTACCGCCACGCAGGCTCTTGGCATTGCCCAGCGACGAGACGGTGACGTCGATCGGCTGGCCCTGGCGCGCGAACGGTGGCAGTGTCGCGGTGACCATGACCGCCGCAACGTTCTTCAGCTGCAGCTGGAGCCCCGGAGGCAGCGTCACGCCGAGCTGGGTGAGCATGCTCTGCAGGCTCTGCGTGGTGAAAGGCGTCTGGGTGGTCTGGTCGCCCGTGCCATCCAGGCCCACCACGAGGCCGTATCCCACCAGCTGGTTGCCACGCACACCAAGCACCGATGCGAGGTCCTTCACCCGCTGCGCGGCGGCGTGAGGGGCGCACAGCAGCATGGCGAGCATGCCGACCAGCGCAAACCAGGTGCGCGCCCCGGCGAACAGGAATCTGCTGGAAGTGGTCATCGCGGTGTCTCGTCGGTTGCAGGTTGGCATCGGGGAAGGCCCTGGGGCATCAGAATGGATACACCGACATGAAGAAACGGGACAGCCAGCCCATCGTCTGCGATTCGGCAACGTAGCCGGTGCCGCGGTACTCGATCCGCGCATCGGCCACGCGGGTGGACGACACGGTGTTGGTCGGCGTGATGTTCACGGGATTGACGACCCCGGAGAAGCGGATGTACTCGGTGCCACGGTTGATGGTGACCTGCTTCTCCCCCGAGACCAGCAGATTCCCGTTCTCCAGCACCTCGATCACGGTGACGCTCAGGCTGCCATTGAACAGGTTGTTGCTCGCGGCGTCGCCTTCGCCCTCGAACTCGGTGCTGGTGCTCGCCGCGATGTTGAAGTCCTGCAGTCCCTTGCCTGGAAATCCAGCGATGGTCGGCGATGGCAGATCGATGCTCGACTCACGCGTCGCGCTGGCGCTGGAATTCTTGCTGGCTGTGGTGCGCTCTTCGATCAGGACAGTGATCGTGTCGCCCACGAAGCGAGCCCGCCGGTCGGAGAACAACGCGAGCCGTGCATGATCCGGCTGGTAGATCGAGCCGGTGTTGAGTACCGGCTGTTGGGTCGGCTGCGGACGCTGCGTCATCGGCTGATGGACGGTCGTGGGCGGCGTGTTCCAGGCGCAACCGGCGAACAGCGCAGCGGCCAGCGCGACCAGCGGCAGGCGCAGGCCCCGATAGCCGGGCAGGCGCGGCGCCACCGCGAAGAGCATCAGCACGCCCACGCGCGCCAGCAGTGCCGGCGCTGCATCGGGCAGACGTGGAAGTGTGGTCATCGGAGATTGGCGGATGGCGATCACAGCTGTGTCAGACGCTGCAGCATCTGGTCGGAGGTCTGTACGGCGCGGGAGTTGATCTCGTAGGCGCGCTGCGCGGTGATCAGGTTCACCAGCTCCTCGGTGACGCTGACGTTGGAAGTCTCAACGTAGCCCTGGTTGAGGACGCCCAGTCCGTTGCTGCCGGGGTCGTTCACCGTGGCCGGACCCGACGAGGCGGTTTCCATGTACAGGTTCTCGCCACGGCTCTGCAGGCCCGCCGGGTTGACGAAGTCGGCCAGCTGGATGTTGCCGATCTGCGTGGGCGTCGGGCTGCCGGGCTGCGTCACCGACACGGTGCCATCCGCGCCGATGGTGATGCTCAGGGCATCGGCCGGGATCGTGAGAGCCGGCTGCAGCTGGTAGCCCGAGGCATTCACCACCTGCCCCTGGCTGTCCAGCTGGAAGGCGCCGTCGCGGGTGTAGGCGGTGGCGCCGTC
>CAYLTE010000069.1:0-18028 GCA_964386195.1 uncultured Burkholderiales bacterium
CTGCTGGAGCAGCGCGAGCGCGCCGACACGAAGGCCTGAGCGATGGACGCGACCAAGCTGGTTCAAATGGCCAATCAGATCGGCGCCTTCTTCGGCGCCGATCCCGATACCTCGACTGCAGCCGACGGCGTGGCCGACCACATCCGCCGCTTCTGGGATCCGCGCATGCGCCGGGCGCTGCTGAAGTGGGTGGACGAGCGCAGCGGCGAAGGCCTGCAGCCGATCGTGCTGCAGGCGCTGCAGAAACACCGCGAGAAGCTGCAGCCGGCCGCGCAGGGTTAAGATCGAAGCTCGACCCCGGCTTGCGCCGGGGTGACGGTTGGGGCGTCATGCCGGTGCATGCAGGCATCCATTCCCCTGCCCCCGCATCGCACACGGCTATACTGCGTGCTGTCCTCGCGCAGCCTCCTTGCCTTGACCGCACCTTCCCAGACGCCCCCATTTGGTCGTGACGCGCTCTCATCGCCGCATGCGCGCGTCCTCAACGAGGGACGCTGGGCGAACGCAGTGCTGTACACGATCGAGACGGATGGCGGCCGGTGGGTGGTGAAGGACTTTGCCCCACGCCCCTGGCTGGTCCGGGCCACGATTGGCAGACTGTTCGTCGCACGCGAACACGCCGCGCTGCAGCGCCTGCAAGGAATCGAAGGCGTGCCGCGCGACCCGTTCCGTCTGGACGCAAACGCCGTCGGCTACCGTTTCGTCGCGGGAAACACGTTGGCCAGGAGCAAGCTGGACGGACGCTACGCGCAGTTCTTCGCCGCGCTCGAGCGTCTCATGCAGGCGGTGCACGCGCGCGGCGTGGTCCATCTCGATTCGCGCAACAGCCGCAACGTGCTGGTCACCGAGGACGACCAGCCAGTCCTCATCGACTTCCAGTCGCACCTGCTCACCGAGCGGTTACCGGGACGGTTCCGGCGCTGGCTCGAAGCCTATGACATGGCCGGGGTGTACAAGCACTGGGCACGGCGCAGCCCCGACACGATCGATGCGCCGCGCCTCGAGCATCTGGGAGCGATGAACCGCTGGCGCCGCTTCTGGATCCTGCGCGGCTACCTGGGCGTGCGCAAGTCGCGGCCGGTAAAATAGCGGGCTCTCACACGGTCACCCACCATGCTCGAAGCGATACACGGCTTCTTCAATCACCCTGGCTTGCGCACCGCGTTCGTGAAGGCACGCGTGCCGCTCGGCATCCTCGTCGCCGCTGCGCTGCTGTGGTTCGCACAGCCGCAGTGGTTCTGGGCGGGGTTCGCGGTGTCGATGCTGGGCGAGTTCATTCAGCTGTGGTCGTTCGCCTCGCTGAACAAGAACGTCGATCTTGCCTGCAACGGCCCGTATGCGCTGGTGCGCAATCCCATGTATCTCGGCCGCTACTTCATCATTCTCGGGGCCGTGATGCTGCTCGGCAATCCCTGGCTGATCGGCTTCTACACCGTCGTCTACTACTTCTACATGGTCAATCGGGTCAAGCGCGAGGAGAAGCGACTGCGCCCGGCGCTCGGAAAACCCTACGAGGAATACTGCGCGCGGGTGAACCGATTCCTGCCCGGCGCACCCTACCGGGGCAATCCGGTCATCTACTGGAAGAGTGAGCTTCTGCGGCAGAACAACGGCTGGGCCAACCTCGTAGGCACGCTGGTGTTCTGGGCAGCAGCTGGCATCTGGCTGCTTACGCTGCGCTAGCGCGATTCCTCCACTCACCGCAAGCGGTCCTGAGATGGCGCGGAGAACGTTCTCCTCTCCGCGCAGGGTCCGTCCTATACGGCCGGGTCGTGCAACTCAGGCGGTCGGCAGGTCGGTGGACTGAATACGCTTCACGCCAGCCTTCTCCATATCCTTCCACGCGGCCGCGAGCGAGCCGTTCAGGTCGATGCCGCGGGAAGCGTCTTCGATGACGACCGCCTGGAAGCCGAACTTGCGGGCATCCAACGCCGACCATGCCACGCAGTAATCAGTGGCCAACCCGCACAAGAACACCCGCTTGATCTTGCGGCCCTTCAGGTAGCCTGCCAAGCCGGTCTGCGTCTTCCGATCCGCTTCGAGAAACGCGGAGTAGCTGTCGACCTCCCGGTGGAATCCTTTGCGAATGATCAGTTGCGCATGCGGGATCTCGATGCCTTTCACCAGTTCCGCACCCTCGGTACCCTGCACGCAGTGATCAGGCCAAAGAACCTGCGACCCGTAGTTCAAATCGATTGCCTCGAACGGCTTCTTCCCATCGTGCTGGGACGCAAACGACACGTGATCTGCCGTATGCCAATCCTGCGTCAACACGACGTTCTGGAAGTGCCTTGCGATCTGATTGATGAGCGGGACGATTTCGTCGCCGCCCTTCACAGCCAGGCTACCTCCGGGGACGAAGCAGTTCTGCACGTCGATCACCAGGAGCGCATCGCTGTCGCCGATTCGCAGCGCATCGGCAGCCACGGCGTCACGAGCCCCGGGAATCGCCATGGCCGCGGTCACGGCACCTGCCGCCATCAAAAAGTTCCGTCGCGTCAGCCTATGCATACCGTCTCCTTGTGGAAAAACTCGGCCATCGCATTCGATCACGCCAGCGTCTCTAACCTGGCGTTCATTCCCGAGTTCTCAATAGTTTAGCACCCGCCGCCAAACGCCCCACCCCACACTCGGGCGGCGTGTGGGCGCGCCAGTTGCGACAACTTCGGTTTGGGCATTCGTGCCCTTCTGCCACGAACGCAACGGAGGACTATATGGCTGACATGCCACTTCGCAGGATCGTACAAAGCCTCGTATCCGCAGCCGGTCTGACCCTGGCCCTGGGCGCCACCGCAGCGGAACACTCGGCGCAGCAAGGCGGCAACAACCCGGGAAGTCAGCAGAACGAGGCGGCATCGATGAGTCTGAGCAAGGACATCGTCGAGCGCATTCAGAAGGCACTGAACGACCGCGGCTACCAGGCCGGACCGGTGGACGGCGTGTGGGGCAAGACCACGCAGAGCGCGTTACGGCGCTTCCAGCAGGACCAAGACCTCGATGCAACGGGCAAGGTCGACGCGCAGTCGCTCGCCGCGCTCGAAATCCATACTGGCGACATGGCGCAATCGCAGCAGCAATCGGCGCAGCAGGCCGCCGCCGAGGGAGGCGCTGCGACGGGTCAGCAGGCGGCAGAAGCGAATGTCGACCAGAGTCAGCCTGCTCAGGCAGGCGGCGGCACGATGCAGCCGGTGCGCCTGACCGAGTTCATCGGCAAGGACGTGCGCAATGCGCGCGGAGAGGATCTCGGGGAGATCTCCGACGTAGTCATCGACGTCAACAACGCACGCGTGCACTACGCGATCCTGTCCTTCGACCAGGGGCTTGCGCTGGGTGAGAAGTTGTTCGCCTATCCGATGCGCACGCTGGAACTGTCCCCGGACGGCGAGGAGATCGTCCTGAACGTGAGCGAGGAGCGCCTGCAGCGCGCCCCGGGCTTCGAAGAGGCAGCCGAGCCGAACTGGACCGAGGATGACACCTACCGTCGCGATGTGGACCGCTACTTCGGGGACATGGTGCAGGTCGAGCCCCGGGCCAACATGCTTCTGCGCCGCGCCAGCGCGATCATGGACGCGGACCTCAATGCCGCGGACGGCACCGACGTCGGCGACATCGAGGACATCGTCGTCAATGGGCGGGACGGTGCCGTCGAGTTCATGGTTGTCGCATTCGATCCTGGGTGGACGGAACCCGAGCGGCTGGTCACGCTTCCGCTCCAGGCGTTCCGCTTCATGGGCACCGGCAACGACATGACCCTGCGCGTGAATCAGGCGCAGATCGCGACCGCGCCGAACTTCGCGCGCGATCGCTGGGACGGCATGGACGCCGACTACAGCGCGGAGGTCGACAGCTGGTTCGACGGTCTGGGCAACGACCTCGACACTGCCGAGAACGAACCGATCACTGACACTGACCGCCAATAATCGGAGGGGATAGTCGACGGGGGACGGCCGCCATCGTAGCGGCCGTCCCTTCTAGTAGCGACCTCAAACGTTCACAACCGAAGGCACCTCGCAGGCCGGCGGTGTGTTGCGGCTGCGCCCGCAGCGCACGAGGCCGTCGATCACCACCATCCCCACGCCTGGAATATCGCCCAGCGCGACGCTCTCCAGCAGCGTGCGCCCTGCCGTGTACTGCGCCCGATCGAGGAATACGAAGTCCGCCGCCCGCCCGGGTTCGATGAGTCCGCTATTCAGGTTGCGGATGCGCGCGGTGTTCCCGGTGGCGAAGCAGAACGCCTGCTCGGCTGGAATGCCGGCGAAACTCGACAGCAGGGAGATCATGCGCAGGATGCCCAGCGGCTGCACGCCAGAGCCGGCCGGACCATCCGTACCGAGAATCAGCCGGTGCATGCAGCGCCGGTCGCGCGCCGTCTGGGCCGCCGCGACCGCAACCTTCTCGTTGCCGTTGTGCACGATCTCGATCGCCCGCGACGAGCGCTCGCACAGCTCGCACACGTGCGCCTCGGGCAGCGCGGTGTGGCCGCCGTTGATGTGACCGATCACGTCGGCGTCGGCTTCCAGCACCACGTCCTTGTCGATCAGCCCGGACCCGGGGATCGACGGTCCACCCGTGTGAATCGTGCTCTGGATCCCGTACTTGCGCGCCCAGGCCACCATGCGCCGAGCCTCCTCGCCGGCCTTGACCGAACCGAGGCCCACTTCACCCAGGAGATTGACGCCGGCGTCGGCGAGCTCCTTGAAGTCCGCCTCGGTCATGCCCTGCTCGACGACCGGCGCGCCGGCCAACACCTTCACCCCGCCCGGGCGGAAGGTGTGGAAGGCGCGCTGCGCGGTGATCGCCAGTGCCTTCAGCCCGACGATGTCTTTCGGCCGGCCGGGCAGGTGCACCTCGCCAGCCGAGATCATCGTGGTGACGCCGCCATTGAGCGTCGACTCGATCCATCCGAGCTGGCTCTGACGCGGCGTCCAGTCGCCGAACACGGGGTGGACATGGCTGTCGATCAGCCCGGGCGCGAGGCAGGTGCCCTTCGCATCGATCAGCGTGTCGGGCTCGCTGGTATCGCAGTCCTTCTCCTTGCCGACGGCGGTGATGACGCCGTCCATCGCGACGACGGTGTCGGCATCGAGGATCGGCCGGTCGAGGTCTCCCGACAACAGCAGTCCGATGTTGCGGACGACGAGCTTGCCTTTCGGGGTGACGCTGCTGTCGATGGCCATGACATCTCCTTTGGTTTGGGGATGGTGCCATGGCGCTCGGACCCCGTCATCTACCCGCTAGAATGCCCACGGCCGCCCCGCCGCGAGAACCATGACCATGCGTACCACCCTTCCCCTTCGCCACGCTGTCTGGAGCCTGCTCGCGCTGATGCTGTCAGCTTGCGCGGGCCTGAACCCCCCGCAGCTGCAGCCGGAAGCCGCGCGAGAGGCATCGCAAGCGGCTGTGTGGGAATCCCTGGAGAGAGTCCGGGGGGACGCTTGGACGGTGCTGCTAAACGATGGCCCGCGCGCTCTCGATCTGCGCTTGACCGCAATCGACTCCGCCACCGAGAGCATCGACCTGCAGACTTTTCTTTGGGAGTTCGACATCGCCGGCTCCATGATCATGAGCCATCTCCTGGCAGCTGCCGAACGCGGTGTGCGGGTACGCTTCCTGATCGACGACTCGCTTCTGCTCGGCAAGGACGATGTCCTGCTGGAGCTGCACCGTCATCCGAATTTTTCTTACCGGGTATTCAACCCCTACGGCCGCAGATCGAGCAGTATCGTTGCTCGCGAGCTTCTCAATATCGGTGAGTTCAAGCGCCTGGATCACCGCATGCACAACAAGGCCATGGTGGTCGATGGCCGACTGGCAATCGTCGGCGGCCGCAATCTGGCAGACGAGTATTTCGGGCTGCACGCCGAACACAACTTCCGCGACCTGGAGCTCCTGGTCGGCGGCCTCGTGGTGCGCGACATAAGCCTGGCTTTCGATCAGTACTGGAACAGCCGCTGGTCCGTGCCGGTCGAGCGCGTAACGCATCTTTCGCACCGACACATCGCCCTCGATCAATTCCTGCACGTCGCTGAACAGAATCGGCATCTGCACACGGAGAGGCCGCCGCAGCAGCGCGAGAACGCCTGGTTGGAGCTGGCAGCGTGTGCACACGGCTCCCTAGCAGCGCTGTTAGCGGACGAGCCGCCGGACGCAGACCCGGCATCCGCCGAGTCGGCTCCGGTACAAATGGCGGAAGCCCTGATCGCGCTGTTCGACAGCGCGCACGAAGAGATCATCATCGCCTCGGCTTATCTGATACCTACCAGAGAGCTCGAGGAAGCCGTCCGTCGAGCGGTGGAACGCGGAATAGAGGTGCGGATCCTCACCAACTCGATCCGCTCCAACAATCACCTATCCGCGCACGGCGCCTATCGCAATCACATCGGTACCCTGCTCGCCTACGGCGCCGAACTGCATGAGGTTCGAGTGGATGCGCGCGACCGCCACATCTACATGCTTCCGCCCACAGAACGCAAGACGCTCGCGCTGCATGCGAAGGCGCTCGTCATCGACCACGACCGGGTCTTCATCGGCAGCGCAAACCTGGACCCGAGATCCCTCAGAATCAATACCGAGATGGGCTTGCTGGTGCAGAGCCGGAGCCTGAATCAGGCGGTTCGGGCAGCCATCGACGTCGATTTCGACAAGGCGAATGCCTGGCAGGTGGAAATCGATGCGCACGGCCAGGTCGTGTGGATATCGGACCGCGAGACCCGAACAACCATACCGGCAGCCTCACCCATGCAGAACCTCGAGGACTGGTTCTTCGCTCATCTGCCTATCGAGCAGGAGATGTAGCGGGAGTGCGCAGTGGCTACGGGTCGAAGCGCGCCGGCTTCACGTACTCCACCGAGCGAATCCAGGGCGCGTGCTCAGTATTCGAAGATGGATTCCTCGAACAGCGATAACACGAGGACTCAACCGCCCGCCACCCCCTGCGTGTTCACGTACAGCGCATACACGCTCTTGCTGGCTGCCATGAACAGGCGGTTGCGGTGCCGGCCGCCGAAGCAGACGTTGGCGCAGCGCTCGGGCAGGCGAATCCGCCCGATCAGGCGCCCATCGGGATTGAATACGTGCACGCCGTCGAGCGCGGGATCCCCCATGCCCCATCCCATCCACAGATTGCCGTCGACGTCGCAGCGCATGCCGTCGGGAGTACCCGCGCCGACATCGATGAGCTTGCGCCGGTTGGCGATGCGGCGTCCGCCGTCCACCACGTCGTAAGCATAGACGTTGCGCGGAACGGTTCCGGATTCGACCAGGTACAAAATCGACTCGTCCGGCGAGAAGCACAGCCCATTAGGGCGATTGACCTCGCTCTCGAGAATCGTGACCTCGCCGTTCGCATCGACGCGGTAGACGTTCTGCGGAAGTTCCTGTTCGGCGCGAGCGCCTTCGTACCAGCCGAGCAGACCGAAGGGCGGGTCGGTGAACCACACGGAACCGTCGGACTTCACCACGACGTCGTTCGGCGAGTTCAGTCGCTTGCCCTGATAACCGTCGCAGATCACGCTGATGTCACCGTCGTACTCCGTGCGGGTGACGCGCCGACCGCCGTGCTCGCAAGTGACCAGCCGCCCCTGCCGGTCGCGCGTGTTGCCGTTGGCGAGGCCGGAGGGCTTGCGAAACACGCTCACCGCACCGCTCTCCTCCTCCCACTTCATGATGCGGTCGTTCGGAATGTCGCTCCACAGCAGGTAGCGGCCGTCTCCGAACCACACCGGCCCCTCGGCCCAGCGGAGGCCGTGTGCGATGCGCTCGACCGACGACTGCTTGATGCGGTACCTGTCGAAGCTCTGGTCGACGATCTCAACAGCCGGATCGGGATAGCGCTGGCTCGGCTGCCAGGGCACGTATTGGGATTCGACGTTCATCGGCATCGTCTCAGGACTTGGGGCGAAGCTCCCGGCGCAGAATCTTGCCAACCGGGCTCTTCGGCAGCACGTCGCGGAACTCGATGTGCCGCGGCACCTTGTAGGCAGTGAGATTCACCCGGCAATGCGCGATCAGCTGCTCCTCGGTGAGCGCCGGATCGCGGCGCACGACGAAGAGCTTCACCGCTTCCCCCGTGTTCGGATCGGGCACGCCGATCGCGGCGGCCTCGAGTACGCCGGCATGCATCACCGCCACTTCCTCGAGCTCGTTCGGATACACGTTGAAGCCCGACACCAGGATCATGTCCTTCACCCTGTCGACGATCTTCAGATAGCCCTCGGGCGTGATCAGGCCGATGTCGCCGGTGGCGAAGAAACCGTCCGGACCGATCACCTTCGCGGTCTCCTCCGGCCTGCGCCAATATCCCGCCATCACTTGCGGGCCGCGCACGAAGACCTGGCCGGTCTCCCCCTGCGGCACGACGTTACCGGTGTCGTCGCGTATCTCCACGTCGGTACCCGGCACGGGAAATCCGGTCGTGCCGGTGTGCTCCTCGAGCGTGGGCGGATTGATCGACACCGCGCCCGAGGTCTCCGTCAGCCCATAGCCTTCCGACAGCACGCGGCCGGTGATCTCCTTCCAGCGCCTGGCAACGGGCAACTGCACCGGCGCACCGCCACCGCCCGCGATGCGAAGGCGGCTGAAGTCGACCTTGGGGAACTCCGGATGATTGACCAGGGCGTTGAACAGCGTGTTGACGCCGACGAAGAACGTGAAGCGGCTGTTGGCAAGGGTCTTGATGAAGCGGGGAATGTCGCGCGGATTGGCGATCAGAATCTGAACCCCGCCCAGCCGCACGACCATCATGCAGTTCAACACCAGCGCAAGGATGTGATAGAACGGCAGCGGTGCAATCGCCACTTCCTCGCCCTCGCGCAGGTGCGAACCGAAATAGGTGCGCATCTGCTGCAGATTCGCCAGCACGTGGCGGTGATGCAGCATCGCGCCCTTCGACACGCCAGTCGTCCCGCCGGTGTACTGAAGGAATGCCAGATCCTCGCTGGCAACGTTCACCGGCTGGAAAGTCATTCCCGCACTCTCGCTCAGCACCTGCGGAAACTGCCTGGCCTGCGCAATGCTCCATGGCACGACCATCTTCTTCACGTTGCGGAACACGAAGTTCAGCAGCGCCCCCTTGGCCAGGCCCAGCATGTCGCCCAGCGACGCGACGATGACGTGGCGAACTGGAGTGTTCGCCACGACAACCTGCAGCGTGTGGGCGGCCCCTTCGAAGATGACGATCGCGCTCGCCTCTGAATCGCGCAGCTGATGTTCCAGTTCGCGCGCCGTGTAGAGCGGATTGACGCTGACCACCACCATCCCGGCGCGCAGGATGCCGTACACGGCGACCGGATACTGCAGGATGTTGGGCATCATCACCGCAACGCGGTCGCCGCGCTGTAGCCCCAGACCCGACTGCAGATACGCGGCGAACTGCCGCGAGAGACGGTCGAGGTCGTTGAAGGTGATGCGCGCCCCGAAGCTCTCGAACGCCGGCTTGGATCCGAAGCGCTTCACCGAAGCGTCGAGCATCGCGGGAATCGACTCGAACTCGAGCGGGCCCATGTCGACGGGCGCACCGGGCGGATAGTTCTTCACCCACGGACGCGCGCCCGCGGCGACTGCGTCGCCGGCGCTCATCGCAGTCCGTCCTCGCCGCGGATCTCGCTCTTCTGCAGCCCTCCGACGCGGGCCAGCGGCCGCCCGCTGTCGGTCACTGCCACCGCCACGAGGATCTCGTTGGCGCGCGGCGCATCGCTGACGCGCGCCTCCACCGCGTCGAAATGGCTGCGTACGTATGCGGCCTCCTTGTGACCCAGTGGCACGTCGACGGCACTGCCCATGCCACCCATCTTCTTGGCCGATGGCACGAGCGCGGCGCCGCGGTCGACAGCCTTGCGCAGGGGCGCGCCGAGCTTGGGATGCAGGATCGCTGCCGCGTGCTCCAGTTCGCCGCTCTCACCGACGATGGCAGCCTTGCCGTAGCTCTCCACCTGCGCAGGGAGTATCCCCAGCGCCTGAACGCAGCGCTCGCCGAGCAAGCCGCCAAGCTCCTCGCCGATGTCGGCCAGGTCGCTCAAGTCCAGCGCATAGCGGCCGGCATAGGGATTCTCGATCACCGCCATTGCCAGCGCACGGCGCGTGGGAGGCGCCACCTCGCGCCCCATCTCCATCCTCGTCTCGTCGATCTGCACGACGATCTTCCTGATCTTCGCTCTCATGATCATCCGGTCACAGGGAAGTTGATCGGAATGTACACGAACTCGCGAGTGCAGGCGCCAGCACACCCACGCAGCGCACGCGGCCCTGCAACCACAGCACGGCGGCGAACACGAGCCCGCGTTCGAGCAGGGCCTGCGCGTGGCGCGCACCCGAGTCGAGCGCGATGCGCACGGTCTCTTCCGACAGCGCGGGCACGTCCACGGTCACCAGTCGATCGCCGAGATCGCTTTCGTCCTTGAGTGCACGTGCCGGACGGCGCACGATCGATCGGTGCTCGGCGTTCACGGCGTTGGCGATCATCGTGGCAGCGGCATCCGCCAGCGCCGCGCTGGACGCGAGCACTGTCACCGCATCGGCGATGCCCAGGCTGAAGCTGCGTCCGCGCCAGCCGCTGGTTGCCACGCCCCGCACCGGTGTGCTCCAGTCGATCACGGCGTCGCCATCGAGGTGGCGGCCCTCATCTGTGGACGCCCGCTGGATGTCCGAGCATATCCCGACGCGGAACGCCTCGCCGGGCGCGAGGTACAGCGCAATGTCGCCGCCATTGTTGGCATACGCGCGTCGTAAGCCGGGGCGATCATCCGCCTGTGCGATCAGTGCATCGGCCACCGCGCCGGCCACCGCGGCCATCGGCGTGATGAAGGCCGGGCGGTGGGGCAGGCAGGCGGCCTCCATGCGGCGCGCGATCTCGCCTCGAACCGCACCCGGTTTAGCGGGAGCGCGCAGCGCGGGCAGTTCGCCCACCAGTTCTGCAAGAACTTCTTGCATGCGAATCCACGTGTCCTCGACGAACGCATCCACCGCCTCGCGCTCGCCGTCTGCCCCCAGCACGATATCGATCGGGCCGTGCTGGAAGTGCCAGCGGCCAGTGCCGAGTTCCGCGCGCATCGCGCCTCCCGGCGCCCGACGCACGCCTGCCGGCGCTGCCGCGGCGATCACCGCGGTGTCGGCTGCAGCGGCCAGGGATTCAGGCCATCCCATGCCATCACCCGCACGCGCTCGGCGTCGAGCACGTCCTCGAGGCTGCGTATGCGATCCATGTGGCCTCCCAGTGCCGCGTAGTCGTCGCGGCTCAGGCTGAACTCGATCGGTGCCACGATGGCCGGCGTCGGCACCCAGCCGAACGCGTTCGCCGGCATGCGCGTGACATCCGCCATCACGGTGATGCCGCCTCCCGGCCAGACGTACACCGGCGCACCGCCGCAGGTCACACGGGTGAGCAGATCCTTGATCGAACGGGTCAGACGGACCGGGTTGTCGGTCACGCCGGCGCGCAGGCTGCCGCCCGCGCCCATCAGGAACAACACGCTGCACAACGCGGGCTCGCAGTTCTCGCCGATCCGGCCCACCACCGCGCTCACGGCCTCGGGCATGGGGGCCGGCGTCGGCCGCAGTGCCTCGTCGAGCACGAACCAGGCGGCGTCCTCGCCGGTCGTGGACACCATCAGCACGCGAAGTCCCGGCCGCGCGACCTGCGGGTCGAAGCCGCTGACGATGGACAGCGGGTCGGTGATGTCGGTGCCGCCCCATCCGGTACCCGGATGCGCAACCTGGAAGTAGCGCCCGGGCGTGGACTTGCGACCGCGGATGCGGATGCCTGACGGCGGCATGTCGAGGAAGCGACCGGCCTGATGCTCGGTGAGGACCCCGGTGATGTGGTCGTCCACCACCACCACCTCGTCGACATGACCATGCCACTGCCTGGCGAAGATCCCGATGGTGGCCGAACCGCAGCCTACGCGCATGCGCTGCTCCTGAGTGCCGTTGACCACCGGCGGTTCGCCGGCCTCCACGACCACTCGCGCGCCGCCCTCGACCTCCAGTTCCACCGGCACGCGGTTGCCGAGATCCATCATCGTCTCGCAGGTGACGCGCCCCTCCTTCTTGCTGCCGCCGGTGAGGTGGTGCACGCCGCCGATGGATAGCATCTGCGAGCCGTACTCGATGGTGGTGACGTGCCCGACCGCCTCGCCCTTGCAGCGCACCGTCGCCTGCTCCGGTCCGAGGTGGCGGTCCGTGTCGATCTTCACCTTGAAGCTGCAATAGCTGAAGATGCCCTCGGTCACCACCGTGACCATGTCCACGCCTTCGTGAACCGAGGAGACGATGAACGGCGCCGGCTTGTAGTCCGGATAGGTGGTGCCGGAACCCACGCCTGACACGAACAGCGATCCCTGCGGCAGCACCTCGCCTTCCCATTCCGGGCGATCGACGAGGCGTGTCACCTCCCCTGCTTCGCGCTCGACCTTGCGAAACAGCACGACCGGATCGACGCGCGTGAGCGTGCCGCCGTAGTTGCCCCAGCGGTCGCACGCCCCCGTGCGGCCCTCGCCGATCATGCACAGGACCGGACAGGCGTCGCAGCGGATTTTGTCGTCGGTGTTCAGAGCAAAGCTCTCAACGCGAAGGACGCAAAGGGCGCAAAGAAATTCCCGAAAAGCCGCAAGTCTCGAAGATCGGCATAGTTCTCCTTTGCGCTCTTGGCGCCCTTTGCGTTAAACGCCCTGCACTCTCGCCAGCCACAATGCACGCAGGCGCTGCGGCGTCACCAGCAGGTGCGTCACGCGCACGCCGGTCGCGTGGCGGATCGCGTTGGTGATCGCCGGTGCGGTCGGGATCAGCGCGGGCTCGCCGACGCCCTTCGCGCCGAACGGACCGAGCGGTTCGGCATCCTCGACGATGTGCACCACGATCGGCGGCACGTCGCCGATCGTCGGTATCAGGTAGTCGTGCAGGTTGTCGGTCTGCCCAACGACGTACTCCTCCATCAGCGCCATGCCGATGCCCTGCGCGATGCCGCCGTGGATTTGGCCTTCGACCTGCGTGGGATTGATCGCGCGCCCCACGTCGTGGGCCGCCTCGACCTGCAGCACGCGCACGGTCCCCAGTTCCACATCCACCTCCACTTCCGCGAACTGGGCGCCGAAGCCGTAGGTGGCGTACGGCGCCCCCTGACCATCGGCGTCGAGCGGCGTGGTCGGCGGATCGAAGCTGCCCTCGCCCAGCGCGACGTTGCCATCGATGTCGGCAGGAAGATCCTCGAGTTCGATGGACCACGTGTTGCCGCCATCGAATGCGCGCAGCCGAGTCCCGACCAATTGCAGTTGGGCATGCGCCGGTGCGGCGAGCAGCGTCAGCAACCTCAGCCGCAACGTGGCGCCGGCGATGCGCGCGGCATTGCCGGAGACGAAGGTCTGGCGCGAGGCGGAAGACTTGCCCGCGTCGGCCGTGCGGTCGGTGTCACCCGTCACCTGATCTAACAGCTCAACCGGCAGTCCGAGGGCGTCCGCACAGATCTGCGGAAGCACGGTGCCCGAGCCCTGTCCGATGTCCATGGCGCCGTTGTACAGCACGACACGTCCGCTGCGCTGCAAGCCGACGCGCATCGTGGAGGGATTGGCGATGACGGTGTTGCCGATGCCGTACCACATGCAGCCGATGCCCACGCCTCGTCGCAGGCGACCGGTGGCAGCGGCGTTGAACGCCTCGGCGCGGGCGCGCGCGGCACCCCAGCCCGGCAGCAGCCGGGTCAGACACTCCACGAGCCCCACGCTGGCGTGCAGTACCTGTCCCGTCGCGGTAGGCTGCCCCGCGCGGATGGCGTTGCGCAGACGGAATTCGAGCGGATCCAGGCCGACCGCCTGTGCCAATTCGTCGACGAGCGTCTCGTGCACGAAGGTCGACTGCGGCACACCGAAGCCGCGGAAAGCGCCGGAGACCGGCCCGTTGGTGTAGACGGCGCGCGTGAGCGCGCGCACATGGTCGACCGCATAGGGACCGCTGGCGTGGATCGGCACGCGGTTGGCCACGGTGCTGCCCCACGAGGCGTAGGCGCCGGTGTCGAAGTCGCCCTGGAAGTCTGCCGCCACCAGCCTGCCGCCGGCGTCGCATCCGAAGCGCACGCGCATGCGTCCCGGATGGCGCTTTGTCGTCGCGCGCATCGACTCCGGGCGCGTGAACACGCCGCGCACCGGCCGCTTCAGCTTCCAGGCCGCGACCGCCAGGAGGGGCTGGATCGACAGGTCGAGCTTGCCCCCGAACCCCCCGCCGACAGCCGACGGCACGATCTGTACGCGGTCGGGTTCGATGCCGAGAATGCGCGCGATCTCGTCACGATCCATGTACGGCGTCTGGGTGCAGGCGAACACGCGCATGCGGTCGCGCCCGTCCTGCATGGCTACGCGCATCGCGTAACCTGCCTCGGGCTCGATGTAGGCGTGCTCGACGTGGCTCGTGGTGAACTCGCCTTCGGCGATGAAGGCTGCGCTGTCCAGCGCCCGGTCGACATCGCCCTTCACCACGCGTCCGCGGATCAGGACGTTGTCGGGCGCCGCCTCGTGCAGCGGCGCATCGGTGGGGGCGAGGCCCTGGTCGATGCCGATCGTCGGGGCCTCGACCTGCCAGTCGATGGGCAACTCCTCGTCCTTCACCGCGGTCACGGCCTCGCGCGTCCCGATCAGCGCCACCACCGCTTCACCGCGATAGCGCACACGCCCGTCTGCCAGTACCGGCTGATCCTTGTCGGATTCGAAGATGCCGAACGCGTTGCAGGCGACGTCGGCCGCGGTGAGGACGTCGACGATTCCGGGCCGGGCAGCCGCCCATGCCTCGAGGTCGCCGATGGCGAAGCGCGCGCGTGCGTGCGGCGAGCGTACCGTCCGCAGCCACAGTGCGACGGACGAAAAGAGGTCAGCCCCATACTCCTCCGTTCCCGTGAGCTTGGCCGTGCCGTCGAGCTTGGCCAGCCGGGTGCCGACCGCCTTGCCGCCGGCAGGTCCCGGGACCGTCTCCTCGCCCCGTGCCGCCGCCAGCACGGCGTCGACGATCTTGCGATAGCCGGTGCAGCGGCACAGCACGCCGGCAAGCCCGTCGGCCACGTCCGCCTCGCTCGGATGCGGACAGCGCACGAGCGTGTCGAGGGCGGCCATCAACATGCCGGGCGAGCAGGCGCCGCACTGCGCGGCACCGTGGGCGAGAAAGGCTTGCTGGAGAGGATCGAGCATGCCGCTGCGCGCGAGCCCCTCGACCGTGGTCACGCGGCGCCCGCGCACCTGGCCGACCGCGACCATGCAGGCGCACACCTGCTCGCCATCCAGCAGCACGGTACAAGCGCCGCAGTCGCCTGCATCGCAGCCGACCTTGGTTCCGGTCAGCCGCAGCACCTCGCGCAGCACCTCCGACAGGCGCGACGCCGGTGCAGCGCGCGCCGCCACCTGCGTCCCGTTGACTTCGAACGCGATGACATCCTGCGCGACGGAGCTGCGATCATTCATCGCCCAGTTCCTCCAGCGCGCGGCGCAAGAGCTGCAGCACGGCATCGCGGCGGTAGGCCGCGGATCCGCGCAGGTCGGAGCGCGGGCTGAGCGCGTCCAGATCCCCCGCGCACGGGAGGTCCCCCAGCGCACCCACGGGCACCCCTTTCATCCGTGACTCGAGCCCGCCCAGGCGCTGCGCAACCTCCGAACACGCCCCCACCGCGATCGCCGCGCCGGTCACGCGCCGGCTCTCGTCGAAGTCCACGCGCGCAGCCACCGCGGCAACCGATATAACCAGGTAGCGCCGCGCGCCTAGCTTGCGGAACGTGGATCGCGTGCGCGGGCCGAAAGCGGGCACCCGGATGGCCGTGAGCAGTTCGTCGGGCGCGCGCGCCGTGCGCTGCTTCCCGAGGATGAACGCCTGCAGCGGCAGGCTGCGCGCGCCGCGCACCGAGCGCAGTTCGACTTCCGCATCGAGGGCAAGCAGCGCCGGCACCCCGTCCGCGGCCGGCGAGGCGTTGCACAGATTGCCCCCGAGCGTGCCGGCATTCTGCACCTGCACGCCGCCGACCTCGGCTGCAGCCCCCTGCAGCGCGCGCAGCGCCCGTGGCAGGGCCGCTCGGCGCACATCGCTCCAGGTCGTGAGGGCTCCGAAGCGCCAGGCCGACGGCGCGCGCTCGAATCCACGCAACTCCGCCACCCGGCTCAGGTCGAGGACGCCATCCACGACGCACTGTCCCACCCGTGCCGGGTAGAAGTCGGTGCCGCCCGCCAGCGGAACCAGCGGCGCCTGTGACAGCGCCGTGAGCGCGTCGGCTAGAATCTCGGGTTGCAGATAGGGAGGTGGTACGTGCACGGAATTCCCTGTCAGGGGCATGGATACGCCCGGCGTGCGGCAGACAGGAAGTCAGGGGCGTCGCCACGCACCGGCGGCGCTCTTATGGAGCGGATGCTCCATTGTATTAAGTAATCGCTTCACGCGTCAGCCCGTGATCGGTTGCGGCTTCATTCACCCCGGCCCCGAAGAGGCCGGTAACAATACAAGGAAATTCGCATGACCCACGTCGTAACCGAGTCCTGCATCAAGTGCAAGTACACGGACTGTGTGGACGTCTGTCCGGTCGACTGCTTCAAGGAAGGTCCGAACATGCTGGTGATCGACCCGGACGAGTGCATCGACTGCGCGGTGTGCATTCCGGAGTGCCCGGTCAACGCCATCTACGCCGACGTCGACCTGCCCAAGGATCAGATGCAGTTCGTCGAGATCAACGCGGAGATGTCCAAGACCTGTCCGACGATCACCGACACCAAGCCGCCCCTGCCGGAGGCTGAGGAGTTCAAGGAGGTCAAGGACAAGCTGCAGTACCTGGAACGCTAGTGCCGGTGCGCGCCGCGCCCGCCAAGCCGGCGACGCAGGCCACCCGCCGCGCGCGGGACCCGGACGCGATGCGGCGCCGCATCCTGGATGCGGCCACCTTCGAGTTCGCCACCTGCGGCTACAGCGGCGCCCGGGTCGATCGCATCAGCGCCGCAGCCGGCACCGTGGACCGTATGCTGTACTACTACTTCGGCAACAAGGAGGGCTTGTTCCGGGCGGTGCTGGAGGGGGTCTACGAGCGCCTCGGCGAGGCCGAGCAGCAGCTCGATCTGGAGCACGTCGACCCGGTGAAGGGCATGCGCGAGCTGGTCGCCTTCACCTGGCGCTACTACCTGGAGCACCCCGAGTTCATCCGGCTGCTCAACAGCGAAAACCTGCACAAGGGGGAGCACCTGAGCCAGTCCCAGCGGGTCGGCTCGCTGTCGTCTCCGCTGCTGGCGATCCTTGGACGGCTGCTCAAGCGGGGGGCGGCAAGCGGCGCCTTCCGCCCGCGCGTCGACCCGGTCACGGTCTACCTCACCATCGCCTCGCTCGCCTACTTCTACCTCTCCAACCGCTACACCCTGTCCAGCTTCCTCGGCGAGGATCTCATGACCGAGGCGCGCCAGCGCCGGTGGCTGCGTCACATCACCGAGCTGGTGCTGGCAAACGTGACGGCGCAGCCCTCTCCCGCCGCACCGAGGCGGCCGCGCTCGGCCTTGAAACGCTGACGCGAGGAGGACGCAGATGCCGCGGCCGGACAACATCGCCAGCATCGAGGACCTTCGCCTGCGTGCCCGGCGGCGGCTGCCAAAAGCGATCTTCGACTTCATCGACGGCGGCTCGCAGGACGAGGTCACGCTCGCGTCCAATCGCCGCGATTTCGAACGCATCGCGCTGCGGCCACGCGTGCTGACCGACGTGTCCACGCGCCAGCTGTCGACCACGCTGCTGGGCGAACGACTGGCCATCCCGCTGGTCGCTGCGCCCACCGGGCTGGCCGGCCTGCTCGCCCGCAAGGGCGAGGTGGCCGAGGCGCGCGCCGCAGAGGCGGCCGGTATTCCCTACTGCCTCAGCCAGATGGCGGCTTCCAGCATCGAGGAGGTGAAGGCCGCGACCCGGCGCGCATTCTGGTTTCAGAGCTATCTGGTGAAGGATCGCGGGATCAACGAGGCGCTGATGGAGCGCGCCGCGACCGCGGGCTGCAAGGTGCTGGTCGTCACCCTCGACACCAAGGCCCAGGGACCGCGCGAGCGCG
>CAYLTE010000070.1:0-18023 GCA_964386195.1 uncultured Burkholderiales bacterium
GTGGGATTGATGAAATAGTTGATCTTCCCCTTGACCAGATGGGCCGGGAGAATCGGTTTGACGATCTGCTCGATGACCGCCTCCTCGATCTGCTTGTGCGTCACCTCGGGGGCGTGCTGGGTGGAGAGCACGATCGTCTCGATCGCGTCCGGCTTGCCGTCCTTGTAGCGCACCGTCACCTGCGACTTCGCATCCGGACGCAGCCAGGGCAGACGACCGTCCCGGCGCAGCTCGGACTGGCGCTCGACCAGGCGATGCGCCAGGTAGATCGGCAGCGGCATGTGCTGCGGAGTCTCGTCGCAGGCGTAGCCGAACATCAGCCCCTGGTCGCCCGCGCCCTGCTCCAGGTCGATGCCCTGACCTTCGCTCACGCCCTGCGAGATGTCGGGCGACTGCTTGTCGTACGCGACCAGCACCGCGCAGCCCTTGTAGTCGATGCCGAAATCGGTATTGTCGTAGCCGATACGCTTGATCGTGTCGCGAGCGACCTGCTGGAAATCGACGTTGGCGGTGGTGGTGATCTCGCCGGCCATCACGACGAGGCCGGTGTTCACCAATGTCTCGGCCGCAACCCTGGCGAACTTGTCCTGGGCTAAGATAGCGTCGAGTACCGCGTCGGAAATCTGGTCGGCCACCTTGTCGGGATGTCCCTCGGAGACCGATTCGGAAGTGAAAAGATAATCGCTCATCGTGTTGGCGTATGCCGGCTTCGAATGGTTGCTGGAAACGGTGTACGCACCGCTGCTTGGCTTCTTGGGGGACGGCCGAGGATAGCAGATTGCGTCTGCCGCTTGAAGCCGCTTCCCTGTAATGCGGGCAACCACGCCCTTCCGAGCGATTTGACACTGTTCTCCGGCTCACCGTCTTCAGCCCTCGCGGCGCCTCGTTCCCGCGCGTGCCGCCGCGCGCAGGTCCGTGCAGCGGGGTACAGAGGGCGTATGACATGAGCGCACGCCTGGGCATCTTCGTACTGTGGCTGCTGCATTTCCTGCCGTTGCCGCTGCTCGCACCGATCGGCCGCGGCATCGGCATGCTGGCCTACGCATTCATTCGAAAGCGGCGCCGCATCGCCGCGATCAATCTTTCCCTGTGCTTCCCGCGAATCACCGAGACCGAACGTGCGCGGCTGCTGCGGCGGCACTTCCAATGCTTCGGGCGTGCCCTGGTGGAGTCGAGCATCGCCTGGTGGGGCTCGCCCCAGCGCCTGCGGCGCGTGGTGCGCGTCGAGGGCGCGGAACACGTGGAGGCGCTCAACGGTGAGCGCTTCATCGCCCTGGTACCGCACTTCGTCGGCATCGAACTGGAAGGCATCCGCATGACCATGGACTATCGCGGCGTGGCCGTGTACGTCCGGCAGCGCGATCCCTACGTCGATGCCTTCCTCAAGCGCAAGCGCGAGCGCTTTGCCGGCACGCGCATGGTCGCCCGCCAGGAGGGCGTCAAGCCCATCCTGCGCGCACTGCAGACCGGGCAGGCACTGCAGCTTTCGCCCGACATGGACCTCGGCGTGAAGGACTCGGTCTTCGTGCCCTTCTTCGGCGTGCCGGCCGCGACCGTCACCGCGCTCCCGCGCATGGCGCGGCTCACGCGCGCACGCATCGTGCCGCTCGTCATCCGGCAGCTCGAGGGCGGCCGCGGTTACGTCGCGCGCTTCTATCCGGCATGGGAAGACTATCCGGGCGACTCGGTCGAGGACGACACGCTGCGCATGAATGCCTTCATCGAGGAGCGCATCCTGGAGATGCCGGAGCAGTACCTGTGGACGCATCGCCGCTTCAAGACGCGCCCGCCCGGCGATCGCTCACCGTACGCGCGAGCGTGAGCGTCGCGGCCGCATCTGCGCGGCCCCAAGCCCCGCGCGCCGATCGACCGAACCCGCTTGCATCGATCCTGCTGTTGCGCCGCGGCTACACCAGGCGCCTCTCGCGTCGAATCGACTGCCTCGAGCGGATAGAATAGCGCTCCGCCAGCGGGACACCGCAACCCTTCCGACATGCGCATCCGCTTCACCAAGATGCAGGGCGTGGGCAACGACTTCGTCGTGCTCGACGCCATCACACAGCACATCGTGCTCGATGCGCCGGCGGTGCGCCGTCTCGCCGACCGGCATTTCGGCGTCGGCTGCGACCAGGTCCTGCTGATCGAGCCTCCCCGCACTCCCGGCACCGACTTCACCTACCGCATCTTCAATGCCGACGGTGACGAAGTGCAGCATTGCGGCAACGGCGCGCGCTGCTTCCTGCGTTACGTGCTCGACAAGCGGCTGACGACGAAAACCGAGATCCGCGTACAGACGCTCTCCGGAATCATCGTGCCGAGGCTGGAGGAGGACGGCCAGGTGACGGTGGACATGGGTCCCCCGATCTTCGAGCCGGCACGCATCCCGTTCCTGGCGCCGGCACGGGCTGACAGCTACGCGCTCGACGTCGACGGCGAGTCCGTGAACGTCAGCGCGCTCTCGATGGGCAATCCGCACGCGGTGCAAGTTGTCGCGGACGTGGACGCCGCGCCGGTCGCTACACAGGGCCCGCGAATCGAGCGCCATCCGCGCTTTCCCGAGCGGGTGAACGCGGGCTACATGCAGGTGTTGGATCCGCACCTGATCCGCCTGCGAGTATTCGAGCGCGGAGCGGGAGAGACGCTGGCGTGCGGGACCGGCGCCTGCGCGGCAGTCGTCGCCGGCATCCAGCGCGGGCTGCTGCGCACCCCGGTTCGGGTGCGCACGCGCGGCGGCGACCTGCGCATCGCGTGGGAAGGGGAGGGCCGTCCGGTCTTCATGACCGGACCGGCCGAGACGGTTTTCGAGGGAGAGATCGAGCTTTGAGCACGGGCATCAGACACGAAGAGGTGGCCAAGTTCCTGAAGGATCACCCCGAGTTCTTCGACGACTACGCGGAGCTGCTCAGCACGGTACAGGTGCGCCATCCGTACGGCGGACGAGCGATCCCCCTGTCCGAGCGTCAAGTGCTGGCACTGCGCGAGCGCAGCCGTGCGCTCGAGGGCAAGTTGCGCGAGCTGGTGCAGTTCGGTGAGGAGAACGACACCACCAGCGACCGCGTGCACCGGCTCAGCCTCGCCCTGCTGGCAGCGCCCGACCTCGGCGGCTTGATCCAGGCCATCGACATCAGCCTGCGCGAAGATTTCACGGTTCCGGAAGTCGCGCTACGCCTGTGGGGCGTGGATCAAGTCGATGCGGGGCCTGAGTTCGACCCGGTGAGCGAGGAAGCGCGCGTATTCGCGGAGGCGCTCGCCACACCGTACTTCTGCGACCGGCCGATGTTCGAATCGTCCGGCTGGTTCTCGGCGCAGGCGGCGGACCTGCGATCCCTTGTATACCTGCCGCTGCGCGTGGACCGCCCGTTCGGTCTGCTCGCGCTCGGCAGCCCGGATCCGCGCCGGTTCAGTCCGGACATGGGCACGCTGTACCTGGTGCGCATCGCCGAACTGATCAGCATGGCGCTGCGGCGACAGCTGGAGTTCTGAGGCAACGGTGGCCGATACGCAACCCGACAGCTGCGAGGCGGCCAACCGGGCTCGCATCGAGCAGTTCCTCGGCCACCTGCGAAGCGAGCGGCGGCTGAGCGCGCACACCATCGCCGCGTATCGGCGCGACATCGACAAGCTGCTGGCGCTGGCCGGGCCGGTGGATCTCGCCGAGCTCGACGCGAGCGCCGGTCGCCGCATGCTGGCGCAGTTGCACGGGCCGCGACTGGGCGGGCGTTCGCTCGCTCGAATGCTCTGCGCGTGGCGCGCGTTGTACCGCTACCTGGCACGCGATCATGGCTTCACCCGCAACCCGTTCAAGGGGATTCGCGCACCCAGGACAGCGCGGCTGCTTCCCAAGGCGCTCTCGCCCGACGAGGCGGCCCGTCTGTTGGCGTTCGAGTCGGACGAACCGGCTGCGGTGCGAGACCGCGCGATGTTCGAGCTGTTCTATTCCTCGGGCCTGCGGCTGAGCGAGCTGACCGGGCTGCGGGTGGTCGACGTGAACCATGAAGAGGGGACGGTGCAGGTGCTGGGCAAGGGCAGCAAGCGGCGCATCGTTCCCGTCGGGAGCGCCGCGCTCGACGCCATCCGCCGTTGGCTGGACGTACGTGCCGCGCTCGGACTGTCCGCGCAGGATGCGCTGTTCCCCGGACGCGGACCTGGCCCTCTGTCCGCGCGCACGGTACAGCGTCGGCTGCGCGCGCGCGCCATGGCGCAGGATCTCACCACGCCCGTGCATCCGCACATGCTGCGGCACTCGTTCGCATCGCACGTTCTGCAATCGAGCGGCGACCTGCGCGCGGTGCAGGAGATGCTCGGACACGCGAGCATCTCGTCCACGCAGGTGTACACGCACCTGGACTTCCAGCACCTGGCCAAGATCTACGACGCGGCGCACCCGCGCGCGAAGAAGAAGGGTTGATCCTCCTGAGCAACGAAGCCGAGGTCCTCCTCAAGCCGGGACGCGAGAAGTCGTTGCTGCGCCGGCATCCCTGGGTGTTCTCCGGCGCCATCGCCCGAACGCGCGCCGATCCGGGCAGCGGCGACGAGGTGCGCGTGCGCGCCCACGACGGGCGCTTCCTCGGATGGGGGGCCTTCAACCCGCACTCGCAGATCGCGGTACGCATCTGGAGCTTCGACCCGGACCATCGCTTCGATGCCGACCTGCTGCGCGCGCGCCTGGAGCAGGCGATCGCGCTGCGCCGCGCGCTGCTGCCGGACGTGGAGGCGGTTCGGCTCGTGCACGGCGAATCCGACGCCCTGCCCGGTCTGATCGTCGATCGCTATGCGGACAGCCTGGTGCTGCAGGCCTCGAGCGCCGGGGCGGCGCGCTGGAAGGCGCACGCGGCCGACATGCTGCTCTCGCTGACCGGGTGTGCGCGCGTGCACGAGCGCTCGGATGCGGACGTCATGGCGCTCGAGGGACTCGACCCCTCCAGCGGCCCGCTGCGAGGAGACGCGGCGCCCGCTGTCGTGGAAGTGCGCGAGGGCGCTCTGGCGCTGGGGGTCGACCTCGCCGGCGGCCACAAGACGGGCTTCTATCTCGACCAGCGCGACAACCGTGCGCTGGTGCGCACGCTCGCGCAAGGCCGCACGGTGCTCGACTGCTTCTGCTACAGCGGGGGCTTCGCCCTGAACGCGCTGGCAGGCGGCGCGCACCATGTCACGGCGGTGGACGCCTCGTCGGATGCGCTCGCCGCCGCACGCGAGAACCTCGCCCGCAACGCACTCGATGCGGCGCAGGTCGAATGGGTCGAGGGTGACGTCTTTCAGTATCTTCGCCGGCTGCGTGATCAGGGCCGCCGCTTCGGGCTGATCGTCCTCGACCCGCCGAAGTTCGCCCCGACGGCTGCGCACGCCGAGCGGGCAGCACGCGGCTACAAGGACATCAACCTGCTCGCCTTCAAGCTGCTTCAGCCGGGAGGTTTACTGGCCACGTTCTCCTGCTCGGGTGGCATCTCGCGCGATCTGTTCCAGAAGATCGTCGCGGGAGCCGCCAGCGATGCCGGCGTGGATGCGCGCATCGTGCGCTGGCTGTCGGCAGCGCCCGACCACCCGGTCGCGCTGTCGTTCCCGGAGGGCGAGTATCTGAAGGGCCTGCTGTGCGCGGTCGCGCAATGAAGGAGAACGAGATGAGCAGCACCCGATTCATCGTCGTACGCCACGGCGAGACCGCCTGGAACGCCCAGGGACGGATCCAGGGACATCTGGACAGCCCGCTCAACGAGGAGGGACTGGCGCAGGCGATCCTGGTCGGCGAGCGCCTCGCGCGCGAATCCATCGACGCGATCTTCTGCAGCGACCTCGGCCGCGTGCTGCAGACGGTGCAGCCGCTGGTCGACCGCGTCCGCATCGAGCCAGTCCGGCACGAGCAGCTGCGCGAGCGCTGCCTGGGCATCTTCCAGGGGCTCACCAGCGCGGAGTGCCAGTCGCGTCATCCACACGACTATGCGCGCTTCCACGGTCGGGACGTGGACCACGTCGTGCCCGGCGGGGAGAGCATCCGCCAGGTGTACGCGCGCGTATCCGCGTATTTCGACGGGAAGGCCCAGGAGCACGCCGGCCGAACCGTCGTGGTCGTGACCCACGGCGGCATTCTCGACGCCCTCTACCGCCACGTCACCGGCACGCCGCTGGAGAAACTGAGGGACTTCCCGATCTACAACGCGAGCCTGAACTGGATGCGCTGGGACACCGGCCGCTGGCAGCTCGAAGCCTGGGGCGACATCTCGCATCTCACGCGCGACGCGACGCTCGACGAGTTCTAGTCGACGAGCTTCCATCGAAAAGCGTCGGGATGCGGGCGTCTTAGACGCAACCGCTTTGCATCAGCGGATATCTGGGCTAGACTCGATTCGATCCGGTAACCGCCAGGTTTTCCGTTCGTCGGCACTCGAACCACGTTCCGCGATGCTGCTCTGCCTGCAACGCCTGCTGCTCGTCCTCGCCCTGCTGTTCTCACAGCAGGTCGCGCTCGGCCATGCCCAGGACCATCTGCTCAAGGGCACGGCATCCGACCAGAAGGTCTGCGAGCAGTGCGCGCTGGCAGCGCAACTCGGTGCGTCACCCACTTCGAATCCGCCTCACTTCCCTGCCGTCACCCCCGACGTCCCGGTAGAAGGCGCGATCCTGTCCGTCTTCCACCCCGGGGTATCCGCCCCGTTCAGTTCACGCGCGCCTCCGACCCTGGACTGATCCCCAGGAGATGCCGCCGCTGCCCCTAGCGCGGTCGCGGCTGTTCAGTCGACACAGGAGCGTAACGAATGTTCGAGCCCCGTCTCGCGGCGGCAGCGATGCTGCTCGCCGTCGGCGTGCCCATGAGCGCGCACGCACAGAATGACAATGAGCTGGAAGCGATCCGCAGGCAGATCGACGAGCTCAAGAGCAATTACGAAAGCACCATCCGCGCGCTGGAGCAGCGCCTGAAGGATGCCGAAGCGGCCGCGGCAAATGCCGACGCCAAGGCCACGCAGGCGCAGGAGCAGGCACAGGCAGCCAGCGCCGCGTCCGAGGAGGCCCGTCCCGAGGAAGCCGCGCGTGGCAGCAGCGCACCTGCCTCGACGCTGAGCGCATTCAACCCGGGCATCTCCCTCATCCTGCAGGGTTCCTACCGGCACTTCAGCGAGGATCCGGGCGAACGCGGCGTAACCGGCTACATCCCCGCAGGGGAATTCGACCTCGGCGAACGCGGCTTCAGCCTCGACGAGAGCGAGATCACGGTCTCGGCCAACGTGGATCACCTGTTCTATGCGCAGGCCACCTTCGCGCTGGAGGATGGCGGCATCGAGGTGGAGGAGGCCTACGCCCTGACCCCGGCGCTCGGGCACGGGCTGACCTTGAAGTTCGGCCGCTTCTTCTCCGGGATCGGCTACGAGAACCAGCTGCATCCTCATGCGCGTGACTTCCTCGACCCGGCCCTGCCGCAGAACGTGCTGCTCGGCGGCAATTTCGCGATGGATGCACTGCAGGTGAAGTGGATCGCTCCCCTGCCGGTGCTGGTCGAGTTGGGCACGGAGATCGGCATGCCCGCCGAGTTCCCGTTCGAGGACACCGACAGCAGCAAGAACGGCATCACGGGCGGCACGCTGTTCGCCAACGTCGGCGGCGACATCGGCCTGAGCCACAGCTACCGCTTTGGCGGCTGGTACCTGCGCGCCGAGAACCGCGTCGAAGACGTCTCGATTCTCGATTTGGACGAACGCTTCGACACGGGCACCAGCACGCTGTCCGACGGCCACACGAAGATGTGGGGCCTGAACTTCGTCTACAAATGGGCGCCCGACGGCAACCCGCAGTACCGCAACTTCAAGTTCGTCGCCGAGTGGTACGAGCGCCGTCTCGACGGCGAGCTCACCACGGATCTCGGTGGACCGACCGACAGCGGTTCGTTCGAAGCCAAGCAGTCCGGGTGGTACCTGCAGGGGGTGTTCCAGTTCCTGCCGCAGTGGCGCATGGGTCTGCGCTACGACCAGTTGGACGAGGGTTCGTACGACCTGGCGTCCAATCTCGACGGCCTGGTCGAGCCGGCGGACTTCACGCCGCGACGCTGGTCGGCGATGCTCGACTGGAATCCCTCGGAGTACAGCCGCATCCGCCTGCAGTACACGCAGGACAAGACCCAGGACGGCCTGACCGACGACCAGGTCTTCCTCCAGTACATCTTCAGCCTCGGCGCGCACGGCGCGCACAAGTTCTGACGTCCCGGCCGGGACACGAAGGAGAGATCAGGTATGAAACGACTCATGACCCTGCTCGGCGGCGTGCTGATGCTCGCGCTGAGCGTACCGGGGCTGGCAAAGGTCGATGTGTTCGCCTGCCAGTCCGAATGGGCTGCACTCGCCAGCGAGATCGGCGGAGACCGGGTGGAGATCTACTCCGCCACCACCGGCTTGCAGGACGTGCACCGCATCCAGGCCCGCCCGAGCCTGATCGCCCGCGCGCGCAGCGCCGACCTGCTGGTCTGCTCGGGCGCGGACCTCGAAGCCGGCTGGCTGCCGTTGATCCTGCAGCAGGCCGGCAACAGAAAGATCCAGCCCGGCCAGCCTGGCCACCTCGAGGCTGCCGAGTTCGCGCGCATGCTGGAAGTCCCGACCGTTGTCGACCGCTCGATGGGAGACGTGCACCCGCGTGGCAACCCTCATCTGCAATGGGATCCGTCCAACATCCGTGCGGTGGCGCGCGTGCTCGCGCAGCGGCTCGGCCAGATCGATCCGGCGGGTGCGCAGGACTATTCTGCGCGACTGGCCGACTTCGATCAGCGCTGGACGCAGGCGGTGACACAGTGGCAGCAGCGCGCTGCACCGCTGCGCGGTACGCAGGTGATCGAGCATCACCGCGCGCTCACCTACCTGTTTGCCTGGCTCGGCATGCCGGTGGTCGGGGCGCTCGAGCCGAAGCCGGGGGTGGAGCCCACGTCTTCGCACCTCAGTGCGCTCGTCCAACGGCAGCAGTCGACACCGGCGGCGCTGATCGTGCGCACCGTGGTGAACAACCCGAAGGCGGCACAGTGGCTGTCGCAGCGGATCGAGGTGCCGGTGGTGGAACTGCCCTATTCGGTCGGCAGCACACCGGAGGCCAAGGACCTGTTCGGTATGTACGACGATGCGATCTCGCGCCTGCTCGGCGCGGTGCAGTCATGAAGATGCCCCCGGTTCGCGCGGCATGACCGACGGCGATGTCCTTCTGGAAGCGAGCGGGCTTCAGGCCGGCTACAGCGGCCCGGTCATGGCGCCGGTGTCGCTTCGCGTCCGGGCCGGCGAGGTGATCGGCATCCGCGGGCCGAACGGCTGCGGCAAGTCCACCCTGCTCAAGGCGCTCGGTGGCAGCGCCAAGCTGTTTTCGGGCCGGATCTTCCGGCGGCCCGGGGTGCGCGTCGCGCATCAGCACCAGAATCCGCTTCCACTGGAGAACGTGCCGCTGTCGGGACGGGAACTGCTGCGTCTGACCCGCGCATCCCCGGAGGGTTTGCCCGGATGGATCGCGCCGTTGCTCGGTCGGCGTCTCGACCGGCTCAGCGGAGGTCAACTGCAGTTTCTCCAGGTCTGGGCCTGTCTGCGCGCACCGATCGACATCGTCCTCCTCGACGAGCCGACCAACAATGTCGACCACGCCGGCATCGACAGCCTGCTCGCGGAGATCCGTCGGCTGCGCGGGAAGGTGGCGATGCTGGTGATCAGTCACGAGTCGCGATTCCTCGACGCGGCCTGCGACCGCATTCTCGAGATGCACCCCCTGGAGGGGTCGGCCGCATGAGCGACGTGCTGTTCGATCCGCTGTTCCGCATGCCCTTCCTAACCGGGATCGCGTTCTCGCTGTCCCTTCCTGTCCTGGGCATGTATCTGCGACTGCGCGAGGAATGGCTGGCGGCGCTGGCATTCGCGCAGCTGGCAGCGGCCGGATCGCTTGCCGCGGCCATTGCCGGAATGCCCTTCCAGTTGGGCGCGGTCGCCGCAGCCGGTGGCGGCGCACTCGCCAAGAGCCTGCTGGCACGCACGGGCAACAACGGCTATGCGGCCATGATGATCCTCGGCTGGTCGCTCGCCATCCTGATGCTGGCCAACGTGCCCGTTGCGGAGCATCTGGCCCACGCGTTGTTCGACGGACAACTGTATTTCACGTCCACCTCGCATCTTGTGGCGTCCGGCGGCTATCTCGTGCTGGCGGCGGCGCTGCTGGCCGCGCTCTCGCGCGCGCTGCTGCTCGAACGGATGCTGCCGGGGTTTTTCACGGCGAGCGGCCGCTCGGCGCGGCGTTACCACGTGACGTTCGACCTGCTTGCAGCGGTCGGTCTGGCATTGGCCACGGCATCGATCGGCGTGATGGCCGCCTTCGGCCTGGTGTTCGTTCCATCCATGATTGCCTACCGGCTGGGAAGGAATTGGACGACCTCGCTGGTGCTGGCAGCGTGCATCGGCGTGGCGACCTACCTCATCGCCTTCGCTGCAGCGCTGCAGCTCGACCAGCCCTTCGGTCCGGTGCTCGTGCTCCTTCTGGTCGCCGCTGCCGGCATCGCCCAAGCCATCCCTGCCCAGCGAAGCGCCGGCCAGCTCCCGTCTGCGTGACGTTCGGCTCAAGCCGGCCCGGACAGGCTCCGATACAAGGTTCTGTCACGTTTTCCGGGGCATGCCCGACCATGGTCGCCCTTTCGCTGCACCGCCTCATCGATGCACAAGTGCTGCCCGCTTCCGAGCAGGCTGCCATGCTCTTCGCCCAAGGCCAGAGTGAAGCGGCCCAGTCGCTGCTGGAGGAGGAGCTCTCCCGGCGCAGCAGCCTGGACGAGCGGCTGTGGGACTTGCTGTTCGCGCTGCTGCGCGCGCAGGGAGACTGGCGTCGATTCGACGCGCTTGCGGGCCAGTTCGCCGCTACCACGCGCCGCCCCGCGCCGTCGTGGCTCGACCAGCGGCTTCTGACCAGCCTCCCCGACGCGATGCGCCCCGGCGGTGGTGCCTGCATCGAAGTGATCGACGTCCCGGCCCAACTGCTCGAAGACGTGGCGCGCGTCGCCCGGCAGTTCCCGGGGGTCCATCTCGACCTCAGCCGGCTCGAACGACTGGACGCTGCCGATGCGATCCGCCTGACCGAGATGCTCGAGACCCTGGCTCGCGGGGTGGTCCCGGTGGCGGTCAGCGGCACCGATCTGCTGGCGGGCCGCATCCGGCAGAGCCTGGCGGCGAGGTCCGCCAACCTGCTGCTGTGGCGCCTGCTCTTCGCCCTGTACTGCCTGCAGGACATGGCCGACGAATTCGACCAGGCCTGTCTCGAATACAGCCTCGCGACCGGATTCTCGCCGCCGTCGTGGGCACCCCCACTGGCGTCCACACGCCCGCTGCTGGAGGTGGAAGAGAAGCGCCGCACCCCGCGCTACCAGGCCGCAGAGGCGATCCGCCTGCGCGGACGGATCGAGGAATCCACGGATCTCCAGCTCGAAGTGCTGCGCGACAATGCTCAGGAGCGCCAGTACGTCAACGTCGACCTGTCCCGGCTTGGCCGGATTGCCCCCTCGCCGGCCGCGACGCTGGTGGGCGTGGCGAACGAGTTGGCGTCCTGGGGCAAGGTCGTGCGCCTGCTGCGCCCCCACGCCCTGATCGAAACGCTGCTCCAGGCGCTCTCGCTCGACGCGCGCGTGCAACTGGTTCGGGCACAATCCTAGGTTTACATCCCAGGCGTGCCGCGGCGCTTGAATTCCAGCGCCGCGATCGCACTTGCTCCAGATGGACTCCTATCACGGCACCACCATTCTGTCGGTGCGGCGCGGGCGCTCGGTCGCACTCGGCGGCGACGGGCAGGTCACGCTCGGCAGCATCATCGTAAAGGCCAGCGCCCGGAAGGTGCGCCGGCTCTACCACGAGCGCATCATCGCCGGATTCGCCGGGGGGACGGCCGACGCCTTCACCCTGTTCGAGCGGTTCGAGGCGAAGCTCGAGAAGCATCAGGGTCACCTGGTGCGCTCGGCAGTCGAACTCGCCAAGGACTGGCGCACCGATCGGATCCTGCGCAGGCTCGAGGCGATGCTCGCGGTGGCCGACCGGGAATCCTCCCTCATCATCACCGGCAACGGAGACGTGCTCGAGCCCGAACAGGGCCTGGTGGCGATCGGCAGCGGCGGCGCCTATGCGCAGTCGGCCGTGAAGGCGCTGCTGGACAACACCGAGCTCTCCCCGGCGGAGATCGTCAAGAAGGCGCTCACGATCGCTGGCGAGCTTTGTATCTACACCAATCAGCAGCACACCATTGAGACGTTGGAGTAGGGCTGGGGACGGGGGGCGTCGAGCTGCTGCGCGGCACTCGTTAGGGCGGGTGCCCAAGCCTGAACGTCCGCGATGTTCCCCAGCCACGAGTCCCCAGCGCCTAGCCCCCAGCCACGAGTCCCTGTACACATGAGCACCATGACGCCCCAGGAAATCGTCCACGAGCTGGACAAGCACATCATCGGGCAGCACGCGGCCAAGCGTGCGGTCGCGATCGCCCTGCGCAACCGTTGGCGCAGGCAGCAGGTGAGCGAACCGCTGCGTCACGAGATCACGCCGAAGAACATCCTGATGATCGGCCCGACCGGCGTGGGCAAGACCGAGATCGCGCGCCGCCTGGCAAAGCTCGCCGACGCACCCTTCATCAAGATCGAAGCCACCAAGTTCACCGAGGTCGGCTACGTGGGACGCGACGTCGACACCATCGTGCGCGACCTGGTGGAGACCTCGATCAAGCAGACGCGCGAGCAGGAGACGCGCAAGGTGCACAGCCGCGCACAGGACATGGCGGAGGACCGCGTGCTCGACGCGCTGCTTCCGCCTCCGCGCGAATTCGGATTCGGGGCGACGCAGGGCGGCGCCGACGAAGGCGAGAGTGCGACCCGCCAGAAGCTGCGCAAGAAACTGCGCGAAGGCGAACTCGACGACAAGGAGATCGAGATCGAGGTCGCGGTCGGCGTACAGAACATGGAGATCATGGCGCCGCCGGGCATGGAGGAGCTGACCTCGCAGATTCAGTCCATGTTCCAGAACCTGGGCACCGGCCGGCGCAAGCAGCGCAAGCTGAGCGTGAAGGAGGCGCTGCGGCTGCTCACGGAGGAAGAAGCGGCGAAGCTCATCAACGACGAGGAGCTCAAGGCTCAGGCGATCCGCAACGTGGAGCAGAACGGCATCGTCTTCCTCGACGAGATCGACAAGATCGCGAGCCGGTCTGAAACTGGCGGCGCGGACGTCTCGCGCCAGGGCGTCCAGCGCGACCTGCTGCCGCTGGTCGAAGGCACGACGGTGTCCACGCGATACGGCATGATCAAGACCGACCACATCCTGTTCATCGGCTCTGGCGCGTTCCACTATGCCAAGCCCTCCGATCTCATCCCGGAATTGCAGGGCCGCTTCCCGATCCGTGTCGAGCTGGAATCGCTGTCGGTGTCGGATTTCGAGCAGATCCTGACCAACACCGATGCCTGCCTGACCCGTCAGTACGAGGCGCTGCTCGCCACCGAGGGCGTGCGCGTGCACTTCACGCCGGATGCCATCCGGCGCCTCGCCGAAACGGCCTGGCAGGTGAACGAGAAGACCGAGAACATCGGCGCCCGCCGCCTCTACACGGTGATGGAGCGCCTGCTGGAGGACCTGTCCTTCGACGCGGCCAGGCTCGCACAGCCGGAGGTGACGATCGACGCCGAATACGTCGATTCGCGGTTGGCGGACCTGGCTCAGAGCGAAGACCTCGCGCGCTACGTCCTGTAGCGGTTGGGTGGTGTGACGGCGCCGCACCATGCCGGTGCGGCGCACCCTTGCGGTGCGGGCGTGCCCGTCTTGCGGCGCACCGTCCCCGCTGCCTACAATCGAACACGAAACGCTCGCGTCCATCTCCATGCAATCGCGCACTGTCTTTCACATCGAAGTCAATCCCAAGCTGCCGGAGCGCCTCGCGCGTCTGGAGGAACTGGCATCCAACCTCTGGTACAGCTGGGATCGGCCCACACGGACTCTGTTCTCGCGCCTGCATACCGGGCTATGGGACGCGGTCGGACACAATCCGAAGGCATTCCTGCGCCGGGTCGACGAGCACGTCTTGCGCGAGGCCGTGGAAGATCCGGTCTTCCTCGCCAACTACAATCGCGTCCTCTCCGCCTACGACACCTACCACGACGAACCGCTGCGCCGTAACGGCTCGGAGTGGCTGCGCTCCACCGACCTCGTCGCGTACTTCTGCGCCGAATTCGGCTTCCATGAGAGCTTTCCGATCTACTCGGGCGGCCTGGGAATCCTGGCGGGCGACCACTGCAAGGCCGCGAGCGACATGCGCCTGCCGTTCATCGGGGTCGGGCTGCTCTATCGGCAGGGATACTTCTCCCAGGCCATCGATACCGAAGGCAACCAGCACGCCACCTACACCGAGTCGGAGTTCGAGAGCCTCCCGGTATCTCCCCTCATGCGCGAGGACGGAAGTCCGCTCAAGGTCCACGTCGATCTGCCGGGACGACGAGTCGTGTGCAAGGTGTGGCGCGCGCGCTGCGGTCACGTCGAACTGTTCCTGCTCGACACCGACCTCGAGGAGAACGACGAGCACGCGCGCGGGATCACCCATCAACTCTACGGGGGAGACCGGCGCACGCGCATCGAGCAGGAGATCGTGCTCGGCGTGGGCGGCGTGCGCGCACTCGAGGCGCTCAAGCGCAAGCCCACCGTCTGGCACATCAACGAAGGACACGCCGCCTTCCTCGTGCTGGAACGCATGCGCCAGCTCGCTGCACATGGGCTGGATCACCGCAGCGCGCTCGAGAGTGTGGCGTCCAACACGGTGTTCACCACGCACACGCCGGTGCCGGCCGGCCACGATCACTTCGCCGAGGAGATGATCTGGAGCTACTTCGAGCAGTTCTGCGCCGAGATGCGCATGAGTCGCGAGGAGTTCATGGCGCTGGGCCGCGGCACCGGGCAGCCGGATTTCAACATGACGGTGCTGGCCAGCCACGGCTCGCGCTTCCAGAACGGAGTCAGCCGCATCCACGGCAGGGTCTCGTCGCACATCTGTGCGGAACTGTGGCCGCAGATCGACCCCGAAGACAACAGCATCGGCTACATCACCAACGGCGTGCACGTACCCACCTTCCTTGCCCAGGAGTGGGCGGAGGTGTTCGAGCGTTACCTAGGCTTCGACTGGACTCACCGCATCACCGACGCCGGTTTCTGGCGCAGGGTCGACGAGATCCCCAATCACCTGTTCTGGAGCGTGCGGCAGTCGCTCAAGTCGCAGATGCTGCACCTGGTGCGCTACCGCGTCGGGCGGCAGCTCTTCCGCAACCGCGGGTCCGAGGCGCATCTCGACCGCCTGCTCAAGCTCGCCGACCCGGCCAATCCCAAGGTCCTCACCATCGGCTTCGCGCGCCGCTTCGCGACCTACAAGCGTGCCACGCTGCTGTTCGACAATCTCCAGTGGCTCGAGCGCATCGTCTGCAACGACGACCGTCCGGTCCTGTTCATCTTTGCGGGCAAGGCCCACCCCGCGGACCGGCCGGGTCAGGATCTCATTCGCCGCATCCACCAGATCTCGGCCCTGCCGCAGTTCGAGGGCCGGTTCCTGCTGGTGGAGGATTACGACCTGCGCCTGGCGCGACGGCTGGTGTCGGGCGTGGACGTATGGCTGAACAATCCCGTCTACCCGCTGGAGGCGAGCGGCACCTCGGGTATGAAGGCCGGCATCAACGGCGTGTTGAATCTTTCCGTGCTGGACGGCTGGTGGGACGAGGGCTACGACGGCTCCAACGGATGGGCGATCAAGCCGGTGTCCGAATCGTTCGACGAGGAACGTCGCAGCCGCGAAGAGGCGAAGGCCCTGTACGAACTGCTCCAGGATCAGGTCGTGCCGCTGTACTACCGCCACGGAGACCTCGGCTACTCCCAGGACTGGATACGCATGGCCAAGCGCTCCATCGCGACGCTGCTGCCGCGCTTCTCCTCAACGCGCATGGTCGGCGAGTATCTGTCCAAGTTCTATCTGCCGGCGAGCCGCCAGGGCCGTCGCTACAACGAGTCGCACTTCGACACGGCCCGCCGGATCGCCGAATGGAAAGCGCAAGTGCGCAACAGCTGGGAGAAGGTGGATCTGCGCAGGCTCGACGCGCCGATGCGCAACCTGGCGTTCGGCAACGCGCTGCGCCTGGAACTGGCCGTCAACCTCGATGGCCTCACACCCGACGACGTAGTTGTCGAACTTCTCATCGGCCGTCACACCGACTCGGACAAGCTGCGCGAGAGCCGTTGCTATCGGTTCGAGTGGGAAGGGGTGATGACCGAACAGGGCGAGCATCGATACGTGCTGCAGCTCACGCCGGAGATGTGCGGCAAACTCGAGTACCGCATCCGCATCTACCCCTGGCACGAGATGCTCACGCATCCCTTCGAGATGGGGATGATGCGCTGGCTGTGAGCGACGCTTCGCCGCACGACGTGCTGGACGCAGGGGGTGACGAAGGCGACGAGGCGCTCATCGACGCGCTCGCCGAGCAGGGCTGGGCGGTGTGCACGGATTTCCTGCCCGCGGCGTGCGTCCACGAGCTCGCCGAAGCGGCACGCGCCGCCGACCGAAGCGGACAGCTGCGCCCTGCCCGGGTCGGAGCCGGCATCCGCCGGCAGTTGCGCAGCGACGTGCGCAACGACCGCATCGGCTGGATCGAGCCACCGGGCGCGCATCCGGGGGAAGCCGCCTTGCTCGGACGTCTCGATGGGCTGCGCGCGAGCGCCAACCGTCTTCTGCAACTGGGACTGTTCGACCTCGAGTGCCACTACGCGCTCTATCCTCCCGGTGCCCGCTACGCACGCCACCTCGACCGGTTCGCCGACGACGACCGGCGCGCGCTGTCCTGCGTCCTCTATCTCAACGACGCATGGCACCAGGAAGACGGGGGCCAGCTGCGCCTGCATCTCGCTGGTCGTGCACCAGTGGATATCCTCCCCAGCGGCGGCGCGCTGGTGGCGTTTCTGAGCGATCGCATCGAGCACGAAGTGCTGCCTGCGCACAGACAGCGCCTCAGCGTCGCCGGCTGGTTCCGGCGCCGCGGCCCGGCGCCCTGACGCCTCGCTGCGACGCGACCTGAGAAAACCCCTACAATTACCGCTGCCGGCGCCCCGGCTTCCCCCGGGGCGCCGTTTTTTTTTGGTTGCGGTATCCAGCAGTGGAGGTAACAGGAAAGGAAATGGCTGAGTTCACCAAACATGTCGCGTTCGGGGGCAAGCTTCTCATCGTCGGCTTCGGAGCCGTCGGACAGGGGACCCTGCCGCTCATTCTTCGGCACATCGACATGCCGGCACGCAACGTCAAGATCATCACCGCCGACGACACCGGCCGCGAGATCGCACAGGAGTGCGGCGTGACGTTCGCAGTGCAACCACTGGTTCCGGAGAACTACGTGAGCGTCCTCGACCGCGAACTCGGTTCCGGCGACTTCCTGTTCAACGCCTCGTTCGACGTGTCGAGCCTCGCGCTGATCGAGTACTGCGCCGAGCGCGGCATCATGTACCTCGACGCCTGCATCGAGCCGTGGGCCGGCGGTCACACCGACACGTCGGTCTCTATCGCACGGCGCACCAACTATGCTTATCGCGAAGCGGCGCTGCAGATGCGCGGCCGCTTCGCGAACGCCGCCACCAGCGTGCTGATGCACGGCGCCAATCCCGGCCTGGTGTCGCACTTCCTCAAGCAGGCGCTGCTCGATATCAATCGCGACACCGGCGCAAAACTTCCGGAACCCAAGAACAAGGAAGAGTGGGCACGCTTCGCGATGCAGCTGAACGTGAAGGCAGTGCAGATCGCCGAGCGCGACCGGCAGGTTTCGGCGAGGCGCAAGGAATGGGGCGAGTTCGCCAACACGTGGTCCAGCGGGGCATTCGTCGGAGAATCGCTGCAACCGGCGGAACTGGGCTGGGGCACGCACGAGCGCCACTGGCCGCAGAACGGAATGGAATTCGGATTCGGCTGCGGCGCCTCGATCTACATCAACCGGCCCGGCTGCATGACACGCGTGCGTTCGTGGGTGCCGAAGGAAGGCCCCTTCCACGGCTGGC
>CAYLTE010000071.1:0-17769 GCA_964386195.1 uncultured Burkholderiales bacterium
CACAATAGGCGAATCCCGGCAGCAGCAGCACGCCCAGCAGCAGCACCCACCTCTGGGACGCCTGTAGCACCAGCACCTCGCCGAGCGCCCAGACCAGTGTGGCCGCGACCAGACACAGCATGCCCAGGCGCCAGAACAGGAAGGTCGCGTCGGGCTGCAGCCTTCGCCGTCCACGCTGCTGCAGCCCGAGCGTGACCGCTGCGAAGGCGAGCACCGCGCCGGCGAGCAGCCACTGCAGTGCCCGACGCAGCGCCGGCCACTCGAACCACAGCGCCAGGCTCCATAGCAGCAGAGCGGCCAGCAGGACGGCGGCAAAGCCACCGCGCAGCCAGGTCGGATACCCTCTGGTCATCTGGAACATGGGAACCACCGCCAGGGCCGCGCCCAGCACCAGCAGCAGCGTCCAGCCGAGAATTCCCCACGCAGCGTGCAGGCTGGTCAACTCGAGCAGCGGCATCTCGACCCCGCTCATGCCGATGGCGAGCAGTACTCCGAGTACGACGGTCGCCAGCAGGGCGAGCAGCGCCGCGGCGATCACGCGGGCGAGCGGATCGCGCAGTCTCTGACGGGCGATGCCCGCACCCACCGCAACGAGGAAGACGCCGAAGGCGAGGCCGAGCAGCAGCGCTGCGGCGGCGAACGCCACGGACTGGGCGGTGACGAAGGCGGTCGCGAGGAACGCGGCTCCCAAGGCAAGCGCAGGATGCGTGACGGCTGCGACCGCGGCACTGCGCGGCAGGGGAACGCCGAAGGCCACCGGCATCAGTTGCAGCAATGCACCCAGCATCGCATGACCCATGAAACCGAGCGTGAGAAGGTGGGTGGCGGCAAGTACCGCGCCGGTCCAGCGCGAGGCCAGTGCCTCCGGTCCCGCCCACAGCAATAGCGCCCCTGCCGCGACCGCGAACCAGGGCGCCGAGAGCAGGAAGCGCAACGGCACAGCGGCCGCCGGTGCACGATGAACGGACAGAGCAGAGGCCATGCGGCGCTACCTGCGGATGAGGATCTCGAAGAATCCCTCGGGATCGAATGAATGGCTGTACGTCCAGGCCTCGCGTTCGAGCCACTGGAACAGCGGTCGCGGCAGGCGGTGGATGAGCACCCGCAGGGTCGCACCCTGCGGCAGCGCATCGAGCGAGGCGACCACCCGCTCGAACGGTTCGGGTGGCTCGAGCCAGCGAACGTCGAGGTCGATACGCTCGCTCATCGCGCCCGCATGCCCGTATGCGCGCGAAGCACGCTGCCCGCGACCACCAGCACGAAGAGAACACCGCCCGCGATCGCGATCGCTCCACCCAATCCCATCAGCCCCATCCCTGCCACCTGTTCGAAGCGGTCGAGCACCTGTTCCGCACCCCCGACCTTGCGCTGGACGCCGTATCCGCCAGACCAGACCAGCCCCGCGATGTGCATCAGCTGCCCCACCCCGTACACGTAAGGCTGCCACAGCGCCAGCCTGGTGTTGGGCGTTCCATAGCCCAGGCGCGGCAGCAGATCGTAGGTCACGCCCATGAATGCAAGCGTGATGCCGACGATGCAGCCATGGTAGTGCGCGGGGATCTTCACGTTGGCGCCGCTGATGGCGAATCCGATCAGACCGCCCACGCCGAACAAGACCAGCGACATCACCAACGCCGCGCGCAACGGGCGCCGCTGCGGATCCAGCCCACCGGTGCGGCGCAGTGCAATGATCAGGGCCAGTGCCAACGGGGGGATGGCCATGCCGCCGCCCACGCGCATCATCCAGGTGAGCATGCGGCGATGCTCCACCGAGGTCACGTCCCATGCCAGGTAGACCAGGGGTGTGACGAGTACCAGCACCAGCGACAGCGCAAACAGGACCAGCACCACGCGCGGACCGATGGGCAGGCTGGCGCCGATCGCGTCGGCCAGCCAGAGCCACGCCACCAGCATCATCACCGTCCAGGTGAACTGCAGCACATGGCCGCCGCCCCAGAACAGCACCTCGTAGTACGTGCGTGGGTCCGTGCCTCCGGGTATCGCCAGCCACGACCACAGGAAGGCGAACAGCGCGACCGCCATGGCCAGTGCTGCGGCCACCAGACCAAGTCGCAGGGCGCTGGTGCCCTCGAGAGACGGCGCATGCGCACCGGCACCGATCACCGCTCGCACGATCGCCAGGGCAACACCCCCGGCGATAGCGACCAAGCCGGTCAGGAACACGGGGCCGTCGAGCACCGGGACGTAATTGGCCATGATCGGTTGCGCCCGCTCCACGAAGGGAGACAGACAAAGTGCCGCCGTCCCGCCGATGCACAGGGCGAGCGCCGCGCGCCCCAGCGCCGGTGCGCGCGTCCCGCTAGCCAGGCTCCAGAACACGCCGGCGAAGGCGACGAACCACACCAGCACCGACAGGTCGACGTGCACGACCAGCGCTACGCGAAAGAAGTCCGCCACGGGAAACAGGCCCTGCAGATAAGGCGTGCGCGCCATGACCAGGAGGATCGAGAACACTCCGGAGAGCGCGATCGCCGCCAGCCCCAGCAGCAGCCAGGCGCGCGCCAGCCTGCGCGGCAGCCCGATGGCGACCGGAAGACGGTAGTGCGCGGCTGGGGCGGCAGCGCGCATCCGCGCGCGCTCGAGGGCGGGAATGACGAGATGAGCGGGCTTCATCGGAACAGAATGCCTCCCCTGGCTGGATCGAAGTCGACCACGAAGACTCGCCCGGGCTCGAGCCGTACCGTCTCCTCGCGCACGTGACCGAAGCCGGGCACGCGCACACTGTCGTCGATGCGCACGGCCACGCGATGTTCTCCGGCCGGCACCGGAAAGCGCGCATAGTAGGTGGAGGGACCGTCTCGGGCGACACCCGCTGGCTGCACCGATTCGTGCGCCAGGACCGCGCCGTCCAGACTCAGCTCCACGATGAGCGGAGAGCGCTCGCGCGGGCAATCGAACTCCTGCCGCATGTTCGGCGCCATGCGCTGCAGCTCTTCGGTTGAGCGGCGCCGGCATTCGCTGCGCAGCTGGCCGGGCTGCGAGAAGCTGAGCTTGAGCAGGGCCTCGTCCTCGCCGAGGTGCCGGTAGGTCGGGGTCGACGAGAAGATGCCGACGACGGCGGCAAACGCCGCATACAGCACGGCTTGCAGGAGCAAGGCCAGTGGGCGGCTAGCCATGCGCCGCCTCCTCGCCTGCGCACGGCGCCCCACGCTGCGCCCGCAGGGCGTCGATCTCGCGGCGTAATGCCGCAGGTTCGTGCGCCGCGCAGCCGACCACGCGGATGCGGTCACGCGGCACACGCGTGCGCAGCCGCGGCTCGCGTTGTCCCGCAAAGCGCTCTGCCGTCCAGCGCTCGCCCAGCCGATAGGCACAGCCGCCTTCCGGGCAGGTGGCGACGACCACTCCACCGGCGCCATGGCGCAGGGCATACTCGGCGAACGCAGGCGGCAGCTGTCCGGCACACATGAGCGACAGCGCAACGGTTTCGGCATCGCGCAACGGCTCGACCTCGACGCCGTTGCGGCAGCCGAACACGACGATCGGCACTCTCCCGGACAGACCGCCCAGTTCCCGCAGCAGGCGCTCGCGCAACTCGCTGACTGGCTGCTGCGGCATGTCGATCCCGCTCACCAGCTTGCGTGCGCTGCGAAACGGCGTGGACGAGGGGCACGCACCGGCGCAGATGCCGCAGGCCGTGCACAGGGCAGCATCCACCCCCGCGATTTCGGCGCCCATGCGCGCATCGGGATGCGCACGCATCGAGATCGCGCCGTAGGGACAATCGTCGAAGCAACGCCGGCAGCCGTTGCAGTGATCCGCATCCACCGCGGCGGGGACCGGCCGCCTCCCGAGTGCGAGCAACGGGCACGCACCCAGCCCAACGGTCAGAGCAAGGGCGAGCGCCCACAGTGCCTGCGGGGAAGTCTCGTACATCAGCACGTGCGCAGCCAGATAGAACCAGTCGATCCTCAACGCCTGCTCGACATGCAGCGAATCGGCTGGCGCGACGCTGCTCACCGGCGCAACCATTGCCAGGAGCACCAGCGCAGCGAGCGTGCCGGCGCCCAGTGCGCGCGACGGCTGCGTGGCCGGCCTCGCCAGGCGCTTGACGTGCACCCACATGCCCAGCAGCAGCAGCAGGGGCAGTCCGATGTGGAGGAACACGAACAGCGAGAACAGCCGGTCGTCGACGCTGTCAGGGAGGAGGAAGTTGCGCGCCAGCGACATACCGAACAGGCCGAGCGCATCCAGCCACTCCATGGTCGCCACGACACTGAACAGCGCACGCTGGTCCCATGCCAGCCAGTATCCGACGACACCGCTTGCGAGTGCGAGCCATAGCAGCGGTATGCCGGTCACCCAGGTGAACCAGCGCGCACCCGCGTAGCGACCGCGCAGGAATTCGCTCGCCACGTGCAGCAGCAGCACCAGGGCGAAGGCGGCGGACGCGTATCGATGCACGCTGCGCACCAACCCACCGGCCCACGGCTGCTCGACCGAGAGCGCGTGGACCGACTGCCACGCGCCGGTCACGCTGGTATCGAAGACGACGTACAGGTAGACGCCGCTGGCCACGACGATCCAGAACAGGTGGAAACCCAGCGCGCCCAGGTGGCGGCAGGGGCTCGCGCGCGCACCGAAGCAGCGATCGAACATGCGCTCGAGGCGCGCGAGCGCGCCGGCCGCACCCGGAAACGGGCCCGGCAGCATTCCGGGGGCGTGCTCCCTTCTGGCCATTGCGCACATGAGTCGATGCTATGTGCGCTCACTTCGTGGTGAATTAACCTGCGTTCATCGAAGCGCGCCCGCACGCCTGCGTTGAAGCATGAACAGCACGAGCAGCACGATGCCTGTCGCGCCGCCGGCCAGCTCGAGCACGATTGCGTATTTGAACCGGTACTGACCGCTGACCGGATCATAGTAGGTGCACAGAATCCGCAGGCGCTCGATGAGTCCGATCGCATCTACTGGCGCGGCGCGCTCGCCGCGCAGAGCCAGTTCGAGCGCCTCGGTCAGTGCAGACAAGGCGAAGCCGTCTCCGTACACCTGCGCCGTGACCACGCCGCTTACGTCGACCACCGTCACCTGCGTGAGGTGGTCGAAGCCACCCGTCACGGGAATGAACTCGAAGCCCACCTCCCGCGCGAGCGCTCTCAGCGTCTCCGGATCGGGACTGAGGAAACGCCAGTTCGGCAGATGGATGCCATGCTGGCGCCCGAATGCACCCATGGCTTCGGCGCTGTCGAAAGGCAGGTTGAAGCCGATGGTCACGACATTGAACGCATCGGTCCCGAACGCACCCATGGCGGCCTCCACTGCACGCTTCAGCGTGCGTGTGGTGGTCGGACACACCTGGAAGCACCCGGTGTAGACGAACGAGATCAACAGCGGCTTGCCACGCAGGTCGGACAGGCGAACGGTGCCACCGCCTGCGTCGCGTAAGCGGTGATCTCCCAGGCGATTGCCGATGGCAGCCTGGCTGGCGCGCAGCGCCTCACCCTGATCCAGCCGTCGAAACGCGCTCCCGTGAGCCGCCGACGCCTCGCTGATCGACACATCGGAGCGTTCGGCGCTGTATGCGATTGACGCCAAGCCAGTGCATCCCAGTGCGAGTACAGCGCGCAACAGCCGAAGCGCGCTGCGCGTCACCACCAGATCCCGTCGACGATGGCACCGAGTAGCAGCAGGCTGAGTTGAGTCAGCGAGGCGTGGAATGCTGCCATGGCGCGCGGGGGCCCCGGCTCGCGCAACAGCTGCCAGCAGCGGCGCAGCAGCAATAGCCCTCCGACCCCGGCACCGAGCAGGTACACCGGTCCCAATCCCAGCAAGCCCGGCGATGCGGAGAGCGCAACCAGCACGGCGGCGTGCGCGAAGATGGCCTGTGCCGCACGTGCATCGCCGACCACCAGGGGCAGCATCGGCACACGCGCCGCCTCGTAGTCCTTCCGATACGCGATTGCCAGGCTCCAGAAGTGCGGTGGAGTCCACAGGAACAGGATCACGGCCAGGATGGCTGGCACGGCGCCGATGTGGGGGTCGACCGCCGCGGCGCCAGCCAGCACCGCGAAGCTGCCGGCGAGGCCGCCGATCACGATATTCAGCCAGGTACGCCGCTTGAGCCAGACCGTGTAGACCACCGCATAGAAGAACGCTCCCAGGAACGTATAGAGCGCGGCCCAGCCATTGAGTGCCCACCACGCGGCGACGGTCGATGCACTCACCAAGCCCAGGATGACCCCCAGCCAGGTGCGCGTGTGGCGCAATTCGCCGGTGACGAAGGCGCGCCGCCGCGTGCGCTTCATGCGCGCATCGACGTCACGTTCGACGTACTGGTTGAAGGCACCGGCACTGGCCGAGGACAGAAACACCGCCATCCCGAGCACGACCACTTGCCATGCGCTGAGCGCGGGACCGCTCGCCACCGCCCACCCTGCCAGTGCAGTCACCGCGATGACCGCGCCGATGCGCAGCTTGAACAGGCCGAGCACCGCGCGCGTGCGACGCAGCCTCTGCGCTGCGAAGGCATTCCCGATGACCGTGCTGCTGCTCATCGCGTTCACCCCGATCCGTTACGGTTCAGTTGATGCCCCACACCGACCCGAGATACTTCCAGTTGATGAAGTAGTAGAGAACGAACGCGGCGAGGAACACGAGCGCCAGAGCGAAGGTACCGCGCGCCTCCAGCAGACCGGCGCCGCCACCGTGCCCCTCGATCGCCTCTGCCACGGGCAGGCGCAGAGGTGTCGGCTTGGGCTGGCGCTGGCCTTCCTCGAGACGCTTGCCGAACAGGATCGACCAGACCGTCACGAAGATATACATGCCGCCTCCGATGAAGGCGATCACCGCGAAGACACCCATCAGCGCCATCATCAGGTGGGCCGCCCCGGGATACTCGTATGGCAGGGCCGTACCGGAGAAGCCGATGTCCCAGTGTCGGCGCGGCACCCCCAGCGTGCCCGCCCCCATGAGGGTGAGCGCGAGCCCGTACATTCCGACGCTGAAGACGTACGGCTGCCACTGCGCCATGCGGTAGAACGACACGTCGCGATTGAACAGACTGGGAAGCAGGAAGTACGTCAGTCCCATGAACGCGAGCGTGGTGCCGATCACCACCGTCGCGTGGAAGTGGCCGGGCACGTAGATCGTGTTGTGGATGAGCATGTTGAGCTGCTCGGTGCCCATCATGACCCCGGAGATGCCGCCGAGGAATCCGAAACCGATGATCGACAGGAAGATCGAGGAGAATGTCGGATTGCTCCACGGCGCCTTGCGCAGCCACTCGTACAGACCGCGTGTATAGCCCTTCTTGCGCTGCGCCACCTCCATCGCACCCGGCACGGTGAGCCCGTGCAACATGCTGGCCAGCACGGCGAAGTACATGAAGTAGCTGGTGTTGAGAATCTTCCACTCGGAAGACAGCCCGGGATCGGACAACAGATGGTGTGCGCAGGCGAGCTGCAGGAACAGGATGTAGAGAAGGAAGGCCGTGCGGCTGACCTTCTCGGACATCGGCTTGGCGCCGAACACGATGGCCCCGACCGCATACCACACCGAGATGTGCGCGGCGACGTTGACCTGCTGCGAGGAGTGCCCGAGGCCCCACCAGATGACCCGATACATGAGCGCGTCGATGTGCTGGATGTAGCCGACCGACCACAGGAAGGTCGGGATCAGGATGATCGCGCCCGAGGCGATGGTGAAGATGGCGATGATGCACGCGGTGAGCGCGCCGAAGGTCACCAGCGGCACCGAGCCCTCGTAAGTCTTCTCGGCCTTGGCGATCACCAGCGTTCCGAGGAAGATGAAGCACGCGACCAGGCCGCCCACCGCAAACAGGATCAGACCCAGATAGAAGGCCGGATGCGCCTGCATGGGAGCGTACGAGGTCATCATGACGCTCGACTGTCCCTGAAACACTGCCACGTTGGTCGTGATTGCGCCGATGACCATGAGAGCGAAGGCCAGCCAACCCAGCTTTGGCGTTGCCAGACGAGATCGCAGCAAAGTAGACGAGCAGAAATAGAGGATGGCGACTTCGAAGAACAACAGCCAGAAGATCAGCATGTCGATGCCGTGTGCGGTCAGCACCATGTAGAAGCGCTCGGCATCGAGCACGTGTAGTCCCGGCACCCGGGTAAGCGATACGAGTAGAGCCAGGATGCCGCCGATCAGCAGGAACACCACACCGGCAACTGCATTGACCTTGATCAGGGTCTCCGCTTGATTGTGGTACTGGAGACCGGAGCGCGGGTCGATCCGGAACGATTCAGTCATGGCCATGGTCGCTCCCCTGTTCTTCTACTTGACGTACATCCGACTCACCATCTGATGGTGGCCGATTCCGCAGTACTCGTTGCATACGATCGCAAACGACCCCGTCTTGTTCGGCGTGATGGTCACGACCATTTCGTAGCCAGGAACGATCTGCAGATTGATGTTCTCCGGCTGTAGCGAGAACCCATGCTGATAGTCCATGGCGGAAAGATGGAGTCGATAGGTCTTGTCCTTCTCCAACTCGAGGATGGGCCACCACTGCCAAAGACGGGCGATGAGATAGACGTCGCTTCCCGCCGGTGGCTGCACCACCGGGATGTTCTGCTCCGTCTCCGTGCGCACCGTGTACTTGTCCACCATCTCCTGCGTCTTCCTCTGAAACTGTTCGGCGGAGATGCGGTAGGCCTCGTTGGAGAGATTCTGCTTTCCGAAGACGTGCCAGTACGGCATCATGAAGAACAGCACCAGCGCCCAGAGGAAGGCGATCACGATCCACCAGACCTCGAGCTTCTCGACCGGCTCCTTCCACCAGATTCGTTTCGCGGGCGGCAGTATCGAACTCATGTTCCGCTCTCCTGCTACATCGGTGCGTTGGGAATAGTGAGGATCTCCATCACCCCCCAGAGGATGTAGAGCACGGTGGGAATGGTGATGCCGAGAAACAGGAGGAGAAACGGATTGTCCAACAGGTGCTGCATCGCGGGGATGCGCTCGTCGTCATCGTCCTCGCGATCGGTTCGATCGGTGGTTCCGTTTGCCATCGATTTTCCACGCTGCGGCCGCAGCGCGCCTCCTTGTTGAAATGGATGCCTGCCCAGTCCGGCGTGAGCCGGGAACCTGCCGACGACACTGTACGAGGCCTCGAGTGGGCCGTACTTCGCACAGGTTAAGAACTGCGATCCTGCGCTCAGCATGCCTTGAGCAGAATGGCGAAGGGCCTGAGGATGCTGTCGGAAGACCAGGCGTTGAGCTGGGACCAATGACGCGCGGTCTGCTCGCACGCACCTTGCGCCGCCGGTGAACCGGGCGCGAGTGAATACAGCGCCACTGCGGCCAGCGTGCTCACCGCGGCGGCCGTTCTCCAGATTCGTCGCATGCGCGCCTCTCCCGGTTGTTCTGGTTGCCGGATTGTCGCGACCAGCCGTACGGGCTTCCTTGATCTGGGTTCAGGGCTTCACCGATGCTGCCTGATAGATTCCCGGCCTGATGATCGATCCCTCTCATGTGCGGGCACGCGCAGTCATCCGGGCCGTGGCCGCTGCCGGCATCGTCGTCGTCGTCGTGGTGCTGAGCATGAGCGCGCTGCTGCGCCTGCGTGCAGCCGGCCTCGGCTGCGCCGACTGGCCCGCCTGCTACGGACGGGCGGACCTGGAGGCGACGGCACCGTCGCTCGCGCGCCTGCTGCATCGCATCTCCGCGGCAGCGGCAACCTTCGCCGTGGTGAGCATCGGCGTGATCGCCGCCAGCCGTGCGCGATCGTTCCGGCAGGAACTGGCATCGACCGGCGTCATGTTCATGCTCCTGATCGGCCTCGCGTCCCTGGGACGTTCGAGCGCCGATGCGCAGAGCGCCGCAGTGCCCCTGTTCAACGTGCTCGGGGGCATGGTGCTGGTGGCGCTGTTCGGCCGGATCGCTACGGCCGGCGTGCACCGCAACGCGCCCCCGCCGCGCTGGGCACATCCACTAGCATGGGTCGGCGTGCTCGTGCTGCTGGTGCAGATCGCCCTGGGAGTGCTGACCAGCGCAACGTTCTCGGGACTGTCCTGCACCGATCTGGCCGGGTGCGCCAGCGGTCCCGGTCTGAAGCACGTGCTCGACATGTCCGGTCCATTGCTCCCGCGTGAGCCGAGCGTGGCGCTGCACATGTTGCATCGCGTTACCGCGCTGCTGGTGGGGGCCGTGTTCCTGGCGCTGGCGTGCGGACTGCGCCGTGTCAACGCGCCACTCGCTCTCCTGCTCGTCGCGTCCGTCGTCAGTCAGGGGGCGCTGGGCTTCGTCATGGTGGCCACATCCCTCCCGCTGCCGCTGGCAGTGGCCCACAATGTCGGTGCGGCCCTGCTCGTGTGCGTACTGGCTGCGGCGCAGCATGCGGCCGCGCCGAGCGCGAGGATTGATCTAGGTTAAGTTTCGGTTCCGCCGAGCGCCCAGAATCCCCGCATGCAAGAGGGGGATCGGGCACATGAAGCAAGACATCCGCGCGAGCGCGTTCATTCAGAATCTGCCCTTGTTCAAGGAAGCGAGTTCGGCAGAGGTCGAACGTATCGCGCAGGGCACGCGCGTGCTGCACGTCGAGCGGCAGAAGCGGCTGTTCAACAAGGGCGATCGGTCAGACGGCTTCTACATGGTCGTGTACGGTCAGGTGAAGCTGGCCGAGATCATCGGTCCGGGAATGAGCTTCGGGGAAGCGGTGATGTTCCTGGATTCGCCTCACGTGGTGTATGCACAGACGCTTTCGGACAGCCTGCTGCTGTTTGTCGGCAAGACCGCGGTGCTGGATGAACTGGAACGCAATCCTTCGTTCGCGCGGAAGATGCTCGGTGGTCTGAGCAGGCGACTGCACGGCATCATCTCGGACGTCGAAGCCTACTGCATGCATTCCGGCGCACAGCGCGTGATCGGCTACCTGCTACGCGATGCGGAGCAGGCAGAGGGCAACCACGATCTCGAGGTCGAGTTGCCGACGCACAAGGGCGTGATCGCCTCGCGTCTGAACCTTACTCCTCAGCATTTCTCGCGCATTCTGCACGAGTTGTCCGAGGCTGGCCTGGTTCAGGTGGAGGGGCGGGTAATACACATCGCAGATGTCGACAAGCTGCGTTCGACCAGTTGAACCTTTCTACGTATCGATCGCACCCAGGTTCCGCGGGTAGTTGCTGAACGCGATGCTGCAGGCACCGTCGGGAGATGGCGACGCAAGAGCACCCGGGATCGCTCCTTGCCAGCCAGACACCATCCATCCCTTCGGAACCGACCGATGAGCCGCATGATCGACTGGACCAAGTTCCCCAAACGCTTCACCCTCGAAGCCATGGACCGCTTCGTGTTCGTTCCCGAATCCTCCACACACGCATCCGAGGAGCAGGTTCGCGCGCTGCTCGCGGATGCCGAGTCCTATGTCGGAAAGAGCGGCGAACATGACCGCACGCCGGGGTTGGGCATTTCTGCCCGTGCGGTGGTCCGGGTATGCCGGCAGGCGTTGGGACAAGAAAACGACGGGGCGTCACCGACCCCTGCGTCCGGAGATCCGGATGTGGAGTTTCGTCGCGACCTCCCCCAGCGCAAGCGGCGCCGCCCCGCATGGGCCTACGGACCCTACGGCGGCGATACGAACGCCGGCCGCGACCCCTCGTAAAGACGCCTGAGCGCATTCGACGGGGGTCCTGACCGCTCGTCCACCTTGTCGTGGATCAAGCGCCGTCTTACCGGGGGGCTCACAATTGGCGGCTCCAAAGAACGGACCGCCAATGACCGCTGACCTGCGCCTGCCCGCTTCCGCGCTGTTCACCGCCTGTTCGCCCGATTCCCTTAATTTCGACAGCACCGCCCAGCTCGAAGGTCTGCCTGATCTGATCGGCCAGGGGCGTGCGAGGGAAGCCATCGACTTCGGCGTTGCAGTCCGCAGTCGAGGCTATAACCTGTTCGTGCTCGGCCCGCCAGGGCTGGGAAAGCGTACCTTTGCCCGCCAGATGCTCGAAGAGCGGGCAGCGGCGGAAGCTGCGCCGGACGACTGGTGCTACGTGAACAACTTCGATCAGCCGCATCGTCCGAATGCGCTTCGCCTTCCACGGGGCGCTGCGATGCGGCTGAAGCGGGACATGCAGCAGCTCGTCGATGAGCTACGCGCCTCGATTCCTGCCATGTTCGAGAGCGAGGAGTACCGCACGCGCACCGAACAGATCGATGGAGAGGTCGGCGAACGCCAGGAAGGCGCGTTCGCTACGCTCGGTGAGGAGGCTTCTGCGGAAGGCATCGCACTCCTCCACACGCCGGCCGGATTCTCGCTGGCGCCGATGCGCGACGGAGTCGTGATCTCACCTGAAGACTACGAGAAGCTTCCCGCCGAGGAGCGCTCCCGCATCGAGTCGCGCATCCGGGAGCTCCAGGAAAAGCTGCAGAAAGCGATCCGCCTCGTGCAAGGATTACAGAAGGAGAAGCGCGACCGCATCAAGGCCCTCAACCGCGAGATGACGATGTACGCGGTGGGACACCTGGCCGAGGAGCTCAGGTCGAGATATGGCGACCTGCCTGCCGTGGTCTCCTACATCTCTGCGGTGGAAGGCGACGTGCTGGAGAACATCGACGAGTTCCGCCGTCCGCCCGACGCCGAGACCAACATCCTGGGACTGCCCTCGGGCGAGCGTCCCTCCTTTCGACGCTACGCAGTGAACGTCGTGGTGGGCGACGGTTCCAGCCGTGGTGCGCCGGTGGTGGACGAGGATCATCCCACCTATCCGAATCTCGTGGGGCGCGTCGAGTACGTCGCGCGTCTGGGCACGCTGGTCACCGACTTCGCTCTCATCAAGGCCGGTGCGCTTCACCGTGCGAATGGCGGGTATCTGCTCATCGACGCGTACAAGCTCCTCTCGCAGCCGTTCGCCTGGGCCGGCCTGAAGCGGGCGCTCGCCAGCGGTGTACTGCGCACCGAATCGCTGGGCCAGGATCTGGGCATGATCAGCACCGTCACGCTGGAGCCGGAAGCAATCCCGCTGGACGTGAAGGTTGTCCTATTCGGCGAGCGGCTAATCTACTACGTGCTGCTTGCCTGGGATCCGGAGTTCGGCGAACTGTTCAAGGTACAGGTCGACTTCGACGACGAGCTCGTGCGCGATACCCGGCAGGAGGAGCTATACGCGCGGCTCGTGGCCACGCAGGCACGACGCGCGAACCTCCTGGCACTCGACCGCGGAGCGGTCGCGCGCGTGATCGAGCACGCCGCGCGCGAAGCCGGAGACGCGCGCCGCCTCTCCGCACAGTTGGAAGCGTTGAACGACCTTCTGCGCGAGGCCGATCACCACGCGCGTTCACACAAGTCGGAGCTCGTGCGGCGCGAGCACGTGCAGGCCGCGATCGACAGCAAGGTGCGCCGCGCCGACCGAATCCGCGGTCGGATGCACGAGGCGATCCTGCGCAGGGAACTGAAGATCGACACGGACGGCGAGAAGGTCGGCCAGGTGAATGGTCTTTCGGTCACCGGCCTCGGTGATTTCACCTTTGCTTTCCCTACCCGCATCACGGCCACGACACGTCTCGGTGACGGCGAGGTGATCGACATCCAGCGCGAGGTCGACTTGTCCGGGCCGATCCATTCCAAGGGAGTGATGATACTCGCCTCCTACCTGGTGGCCCGCTATTCATGCGATCGGCCTCACTCCCTCTCGGCAAGCTTGGTATTCGAACAGACCTACGCAACCGTGGAGGGCGACAGCGCCTCGCTCGCCGAGTTGTGCGCGCTCCTGTCCTCAATCGGCCAGTTTCCCCTTCAGCAATCGCTGGCGGTAACCGGCGCGGTGGACCAGCATGGCGGGGTGCAGCCGATCGGCGCGGTGAATGAAAAGATCGAAGGTTTCTTCGACATCTGCAGGGCACGCGGGCTCACGGGCCGGCAGGGGGTGCTCGTGCCTGGCGCCAATGTCGAGCACCTGATGCTGCGGGAGGACGTCGTCGAGGCCGTGGCCAACGGCGATTTCGCGGTGTTCCGCGTGGACACCGTCGACCAGGCCCTGGGACTGCTCGCCGGGGCGCCGGCGGGCGAGGCGGACGGCGATGGCAACTTCCCTGAAGGCAGTCCGAATTTCAAGGTGAGCACGCGATTGCTGGAGCTGTCCATGATCCGGCAGGCATATTCGGCCGTGGAGATCAAGGTCAAGAAGGTTCGGGCGGGAATACCGAAGGAGCCCGAACATCCTCCACGGAAGCCGCCCGACGAGAAGCCCATCCAGCGCGGACGCAGACGGTGACCGCCGTGCCGGACGCCCGCATCGTTCTCGCGCTCGATTCCACAGTCCACGCCGCCGCTTCCATGGCGATTGCCCTTCACCTTGCGCGTGACACCCAGGCTGAACTGGAAAGCGTGTTCGTCGAGGACGTCGATCTCCTGAACCTTGCCGCACTGCCGTTCACCCAGGAACTTGGACGCGACTCCGGCACATTGAGACCGATGCGGCACGCCGATCTCGAGTCCCTGCTACGCCGTCGCGCCGAGCAGGCGCGGCGATTCGTCGCCGAGCGCGCGGGCGCCGCCCGCCTCGAATTCTCGTTTCGTGTCGCGCGCGGAACGATCGCTCGTGAAGCCATGGATGCTGCGGCGACCGCGGAGTTGGTCGTCGTCGCCGAGGCGCGTTCCCGTCCTCCGTTGAGACGATCTCCCGGGGAGCAGGATGCACCGGTGGCGTTGCTGCTCGAAGCAGGCACGCCACCCCAGCGGTCGCTGGATACAGCGCTGAAGCTGGCCGGCGGCCGCGGCTCGGATATTCTCCTCCTCGTGTCTAACGGCAGCGCGGCCAGTGCTGCCTCGGCGCGCGTTATCCTCGAGCGGGCTCGTCTATCGCACCCGGAACTGGCGCGTGCACTCGCAATCGCAGTCAGTGACGCGGGAGGCGTCCTGCGCGAAGTGCGGATGCACCATTGTCGTGCAGTGGTGGTGCCCCCCGGGGCGCGAGACGAGAGCCGGTTGGCACTGCTCCGCCTGCTCGAGCAGAGCGGGTTTCCGGTGGTGATCGTGAGCTAGACGAGGACCGTCACTTCGGCTGCCGCCGCACTGCCATCTCTCCTCTATGCCTCGACCACCGACGAACATCCTGCCGCAGTCACGGAAACGCCGGCACGGTCGGTTCCGTCCCCTCGATCTCCGCCTGCGGCAGGTGCTTGCGGATACTCGCCTCGATCTCCTCGACGCGCTCCGCCGGCACGTCGGCCAGAACCAGCAGTTCGCCCGCCTCGATGGCATCGTGGAATCGCGCGATCCGCGTATTGCCCACGTTCATGCCCACCATCCCTCCCAGCCACGCGCCGACGCCGGCACCGGATAGCGTGGTGGCGAGAAGCACGCCCCCGGCGATCACCGTCATGGCAGGCGGGACGGCGATGGCGACCAGACCACCGAGCAGACCGGCCGCCCCACCCAGCGCGACGCCGCGCTCGACTGCCGGAATGAAGTCGGACTTCTGCAGCAGACTCGCTTCCGGCAGGTCGCCCAGCGGCGTGCCGCGCCTGGCCACCACGTGCAGGTGCTTCTCGGGGATGCGTGCCAGCAGCAATTCGTCGATGATTCGATGGGCCAGCGCGATGTCTGGAACAAGAAAGTAGATCCGGCGCATGGTTCCTCCCCAGCAAGTGACGTGTAGGCAATTTGATCAGGGTAGCGCTACACGTGTGCCGGCACATTGATCCGGCGCAACATCCATCGCCGTTGAACCCATGCTGTCCTCCCGCCGCTGGATCTGCGCGTTTCTGCGGTGTCCGGAGATCGCGCCTCGGGACATATTGCGCTGCGGCGCGTCTGATGCTGTAATCCTTACCAACCTTCTTGTGCAGGTGGACGCGTCCATCTTCCGCTCGCGCTGTGCGCCGCCAGAACCGAACGATGGAAGATTCCCAGGCATCGCAGGCCACCGGGCAGCCGGTCGACGAGGGGCGTTACGCGCTATCGCTCCTGGACGCCATCACGCGCGGCACGGGCGACCTCATCGCTGCCGAGGATCGCGAGTACCGCTACCTCTACTTCAACGACGCCTATGCGGCGGAGTTCCGCCGCCTGTGGGGGCGCGACATACAGATCGGCACCAGCATGGTGGAGGCGCTGTCGGCCTGGCCCGAGGAGCAACGCAAGGCCGTCGAATTGTGGAAGCGGGCGCTGGCCGGCGAGGCCTATGCCGTGACCATGGAGTTCGGTCCATCCGACGAGCACATGCAGGTCTACGACCTGCGCTTCAACCCGATCTTCGATCGGTCCGGCAACCAGATCGGGGCCGCGCACATTCTGCGTAACGTGACCGAACGCGCGCGCATGCAGCAGGCGTTGCGACACAGCGAGCAGCTTCTGCGGCGCGTGCTGGACAACCTGTTCGCCTTCGTGGGCGTGCTCACGCCCGACGGGACGCTCATCCAGGCAAACCGGTCGCCACTGGCGGCCGCAGGCATCGATGCGGCGGAAGTCATCGGAAGGAAGTTCTGGGACTGCTACTGGTGGACCCACTCGCCCGAGGAACAGGCGCGGCTGCGCGATGCCGTGGCCCGCGCCAGTGACGGCGAAGTGGTGCGCTACGACGCCCTGGTGCGCATGGCCAACGACAGCAGGATGTGGATCGACTTCCAACTCGCGCCCCTGCGCGACGATGCCGGTCGAATCCTGTATCTGATTCCGTCGGGCACGGACATCACGTCCCGGCGGCTGGCCGAGACCGAACTGCGGCGAGCCGATGCGCGCAAGAACGACTTCCTCGCGACGCTCGCCCACGAGTTGCGCAACCCGCTCGCGCCGCTTCGAAACGGTCTGGCGCTGCTGTCCGGGAAGCGCGATGCGCCGGAGCTGATGCCGCGGACGCTGGAGATGATGCAACGCCAGCTGTCGCAGATGACACGCCTGATCGACGATCTGCTCGACATCAGCAGGATCACCGGCGGAAAGCTGACCTTGCGCAGCAGCGCCGTGGACGTCAGGGACGCGCTGCGCCACGCCGTGGAGATGACCATGCCACAGCTGGCCGATCGCCAACTCGACCTCTCGCTGCCCGAGCATTCCGTACAGGTCGAGGGCGATCCGCACCGGCTGACACAGGTCTTCGGCAACCTGCTGCACAACGCCGCGAAGTTCACGTCACGCGATGGCCGCATCCGCGTCGAGTGCGCGCCGAGCGGCGATCGGGTCGAGATCCGGATCAGCGACGACGGGGAAGGCATTCCGCCCGAACGGCTCGAGAGCATCTTCGAGCTGTACTCGCAGCTCGACACTGCTCCGGACCCGGTGCGCGGCGGACTGGGCATCGGGCTGTCCCTCGTGAAGCATCTGGTCGCACTGCATCGCGGGACGGTGCGGGCGCACAGTGCCGGTATCGGGCAGGGCGCACGATTCGAGGTGTGCCTGCCGGTCATCGCGAACGCGGATCATTCGGTCGCGCCTGCGGAGCACGACGTCACGGTCCCGCAGGGAACGCGCGCGCTCGTCGTCGACGACAACCGCGATGCGGCGGACAGCCTTGCCACTGTCCTGAGCCTCGAGGGTCTCGACGTCTCCGTTGCCTACAGCGGGAGCGACGCGGTGGCGACAGCCGCCAGGTTCCAGCCCCGGGTGATTCTCCTGGACCTCGGAATGCCGGGACAGGACGGATACGAGACGTGCCGTGCGCTGCGCGCGGCGGACGGCGGCGAGCAGATGATGATCGTCGCGCTATCGGGATTCGGCATGGAATCGGATCGTATGCGGTCTGCCGCCGCGGGCTTCGACGCGCATCTGCTCAAGCCGGTAGACCATCGACGGCTGATGGACCTGCTCGCGTCGCTGCGATCTCCTTGACGGCGACAGCGCTCACTGGCCCC
>CAYLTE010000072.1:0-17643 GCA_964386195.1 uncultured Burkholderiales bacterium
GCCCCTAATCCCCAGCCCCCAATCCCTGCTCTTCTAAGTCTCGCTCTCTCCAGGCTGGCTTGCCCCGAACGGGCGGACCTTGCGGCGTTCCTCGATACGAGCCTGCAGGTTGGACACGATGTCCTTCACGCGTGCGCTCTGCTGCGCACTGAGCTTGCCCGCGAGTCCATCGAGTGCGCGCTGATTCCCGGCCGCATCCTCCGCGTCCTCGGCGCCGAAGTACTGGCCGGCCACGGTGAGCCAGGCGACCCCTTCCGCCAGGTCGGCGGGAACGCCCCGCCCGTCGCTGGTCATCACGCCCAGGCGATGCATCGAGATGGCGATCCCCTTGTCGGCGGAGCGCTCGTACCAGTCTCGCGCGCGTTTGAGATCCGGCTGTACGCCAAGCCCCTTCTCGTAGAAATTGCCGAGGTTGTACATGCCCAGGCCGTCGCCGCCCTCGGCGGCGCGTTCGTACCACGCGAGCGCGTCCGCGTAGCTCTGCTTCACGCCGTGTCCGTTCTCGTACAGGTCGCCGATGCTGTTCATCGCCCAGGCATCGCCGTTGTCGGCGGACATCTCCCACCACTTCAGCGCTTCCTCGTAGTTCTGCTTCACGCCGTGGCCGTTGGCGAAGAGCAGGCCGAGGTTGTTCATGCTCAGGGTGTAGCCGCGCTTGGCCGCTTCCTTCCACCAGCGCATGGCCTCCTCGAAGTTCGGTTCATCGACCCCGATGCCCCGAGCCCACAGCAGGCCGAGATTGTTGATGGCGCGCACGTCGCCGCGCCGCGCGCCTTCCATGAGATTCTCCGGGTCGGTCGAGATATCGCCCGGCTTGACCTCGGTGAAGGTCTCGTCCTCGTTCGGTCTGGCTTCCTGCGCCGCAACGGGAAACGCCGTCAGCAGCGCGACGATCAACAATGCTGATTTCACTCGATCTCTCCAAGGCAAGGCGAAGGCGAACGCCTTCGAACTCCCCCTCCGTGCTGCTGCTGCGGGCTGATCGCCCGTCGTATCGGCGGCCATCCGATGTGGACCGCGCGTGTGATCCTTGGTTCAGGCGCTATATCGGGGCGGCGTGCGATGCCACCCCGGGGCTACTCCCGCTCGACGATGCCGCTGCCGGCCATGGCGCTGCACACGCCTTTCGGCGTGCATGCCACCCGATAGTCGGTCGCGCGTCCACAGCCTGCTGCCCGGACGGTGTACTCCACGCGGTTCAGCGCGTAGGCCTTGCCCATGTCGCCGGCGTCGTGGTCCAGCACCTCGGTCTTGACGCTGCCGCAGGCAAGGTCGCTCTGCGCCCGTTCCTTCGCGGCATCGGCGGCAAGGGGCTTCATCTCCTCGATGTTCTTCTCCACGCGCGCGGCCGGCATGGCGCAGCCGGCGAGCAGCGCGGTCGCGAGGGCGAGCTTCGCGCCGGTCACGGCGAGCTTCGATGCAATAGCGTTCATCGTCGTTATGTCTCTACTTTTTTCCGAGGTATTCGCGGATCCGGCGCACGCCTTCCTGCAGGACGGGCACCGGCTTGGGGTAGGAGAAGCGCACGTGCTCGGCGGCACCGTTGTCGCCGAAGTCGATCCCCGGCGCCACGGCCACGCCGGCGCGCTCGAGCAGGTCCACACAGAAGCCGTAGCTGTCGCGGGTGATGCGGCTGCAATTGGCGTAGATGTAGAACGCGCCCTGCGGGGTAACCGGGATGTCGAATCCGAGATCGCGCAGTGCCGGCAGCAGGTAGTCGCGCTGGGCCTGGAAACGCAGGCGATTGGCCTCGCACGCGGTGAGTGTTTCGGGGGTGAACGCCGCCAGCGCAGCCTGCATGGCAATCTCGGAATTGGAGATGAACAGGTTCTGCGCGAGCTTCTCGACGTGCGCCACGTAGCGGTGCGGTACGACCATCCAGCCCAGGCGCCAGCCCGTCATGCAGAAGTACTTCGAGAAGCTGTTGATGACGAACACGTCGTCGGTGAACTCGAGCGCACTGTGCGCCTCGTCGCCATAGGTGAGGCCGTGGTAGATCTCGTCCACGATGAGCACGCCGCCGCGCGCGCGCACGACCTCGTGGATGCGCTGCAACTCCTGCGGCGGGATCAGCGTGCCGGTGGGATTCGACGGCGTGGCCACCATCGCGGCGACCGTGTGCGGGCCCCAGTGTCGCGCCACCAGCTCCGCAGTGAGCTGATAGCCGGTGTCCGGACCCACGGGCACGCCGACCGCCCGGCCTTCCATGGCCCGGGTGAAATGCCGGTTGCACGGGTAGGCCGGATCGGGCATGAGCACCTCGTCTCCGGGCGAGAGCAGCACCCCCATGGTCAGCAGCAGCGCACCGGACGAGCCGCTGGTCACGGCGATGCGCGAGGCCGGCACCTGCGCGCCGTATCGCGTGCGGTACCAGTCGGATAGCGCCTGGCGCAGAGCCGGCGTCCCCAGGGAGGGCGTGTAGCGCACCTGACGGGTCTGCAGCGCGGCGATGCCGGCATCGAGGATCGGCTGCGGCGTCGGGAAGTCCGGTTCGCCGATCACCATGTTGACGATGTCGCGACCCTGCGCCTCCAGTTCCTTCGCGCGGGTGACGAGCACCACCACGTGGAAGGGCTCGATCTGCGCCATGCGCCCGGCGAGCGGCCCGACGTGCATCGTCGCATCGTTCATCGTTCATTCCGTTGGCGATTCGCACCGTACAGTGTAAACGGAACCGGGCACGGCGAGGTCGACCTGGCCACGCCGGAAAACCGCTAGCATCCGAGGCTTCCATGCAAACCGTGCAGGAGAACCCATGAAGATCGCGGTGATCGGCGCCGGTGGTGTCGGCGGCTACTTCGGTGCGCGCCTGGCGGCCAGCGGACAGGACGTGCGATTCCTGGCCCGTGGCGCACACCTGGAGGCGATGCGCAGTAGCGGCCTGCAGGTGCTCAGCGCCAACGGCGACGTGCTGGTCAAGCCGGTGCAGGCGAGCGCCAGTCCGGAGGAGATCGGCACCTGCGACCTCGTCATGATCGCGGTGAAGCTGTGGTCCACCTACGAAGCCCTCGAGCAGGCCCGGCCGATGGTCGGTCCCGACACCGCGGTGGTGTCGTTCCAGAATGGCGTGATCGCGGTCGACGAAGTGGTCGCCGCCTTCGGCCGCGAGCGCGCGCTCGGCGGCGTGGCCAACATCGCGGCGCTGATCGAGAAGCCGGGCGTCATCCGCCACAACGGCAGCATGGCGCTGCTGCAGTTCGGCGAACTCGACGGACGCCTCTCGCCACGCGTGCAGGCGCTGCAGAGCGCCTGCGAGCAGGCGGGCGTGCAGTGCAAGGTCGCCGATGACATCCAGAAGGCGATCTGGGAAAAGTACGTGTTCCTGGTCGCCGCCAGTTCCATGACGGCCCTGACGCGGCTTCCGCTCGGTCCGATCCGCGAGGACCCGGACACGCGTGCGCTGATGCGGCAGGTGATGGACGAAGTGTCCGCGGTGGGGCGGGCCAAGGGCGTGGCGCTGGATGCCGATCTGGTGGAGCGCCTGCTGCAGCGCCTGGATGGCCTCCCGCGTGAGATGGTGGCCTCGATGCTCGGCGACCTCGAGCGCGGCAACCGGCTGGAGCTGCCCTGGCTCGCCGGCGGCGTAGTCCGAATGGGCCATGTGCTGAACGTCCCCACGCCGGCGAACGGCTTCGTCTACGCAGCGCTCAAGCACTACATCGAGGGGCGGCCGAAGGACGCGCGCACACCTGCGTGAGCCGCTGCGATGGCGCGCGTACGCGCGCGTCATCGCTTACCTTCCGCGCATCCCGATGGTAAAGTGCGGGTCGAGACCTGAGGCGCAGTGCGTCTCTCCCAACTCCAACAAGATCGCACCGAGAGACGGGCTTCGTACGGCCCCGCGATGCTGCGTCAAGACTCCCTCGTCGCCGATGCGACCACTCCCAGGAAGCGACGCCTCCAGGCGCTGATCGACTACGTCGCGCAGACCGGACGCGCGCGCGGCAGGGTCGTCTCCAACGTCACCGATCACGGCATGTTCCTGCTGTTCGAGCACCAGCTCGCGGCAGTGGACGGCAGCCGTTTGAACGACGTCGGCACGGACGGCGAGGACGACATCTGGCTCACGGTGTCGCGTCCGCCCGGCCCCGAACTCCCGCCCCGCCCCGACAACCCCTGGCTCGCGCCGTGGCTGGCGGTCGGCGTTGCCGTGCTGGTCGCACCCAAGCTCGCCGACGCGATCGACGGTGCCGCGCTGATCGCCGCCGGGACGCATCGCGACGGCGGCAGCGAACCGAGGGACATGGACACCGCGGTCAGACCCACGGTACATGCGCAGATGTCCGTGCAGCTTCGCGACTACGCGTACCGTGCCGAAGTCGAGAAGCAGTACGCCGCCTACATGGAAGACCGCTGGGTGCCCTGGGCCGATGGCGAGCGCCGACGGCGGCGGCAGTCGCGCCTGTACGTGCGCCTGTTCACGCTGCACCAGCAGCTGTCCGGGTCGCTGCTCGAAGCGCCGGTGGAACTGGTGTGGGGCCTCGGGCTGGGTGTAGTCGACCTCCCGGGCACGCCCGCGGCATACCCGCTGATCACGCAACTCGTCGATCTGTCGATCAATGCACGCAGCGGCGCGGTGGAGATCCGTCCGCGCGACGCCGAGCCGCGCGTGGAACTCGACTTCTACGCCGCGCTCGATCGCAACGGCGCGGAGCGGGCCGCGGCGCACCGCGCCGAGCAGACCGGCAGGCAGGCGCTGCAGCAGGCGAGCGAGGCGCTCTCGCCGTTCGATGCCGCCAGCTTTCGGCCGGCGATCGATGCGGTCGTGGAGGCATTGACGCCGGTCGACCGCCGCGCGGGTGATCTCGCGCTCGTGGGAGGCGGTGCGCCGGAACCGCCCCTGCCCATCCGTGTGACCGAGGGCTGGGTGCTGTTCGCTCGACCGCGCAGCACCAACCTGCTGGTGCACGACCTCGAGCAGTACCGCCGCCTGCTGCAGGACGTGCCAGGCGACGACGGTCTGCCCGACGCCGTGCGCGCCATCGTGAGCGATCCCTCCACCGAGGTGGCACCGGTCGAACTGCCGCGCTTTCGCGGCGTGTCGACCGCCACCCGGCCGCGCGGCGTGGACGTCGAGGGCAGCGCCCGCGACCTGTATTTCCCCAAGCCGTTCAACGACGAGCAGTTGCGCATCGTGCAGCTGCTCGAGGCACACGACGGCGTCGTGGTGCAGGGCCCGCCGGGAACGGGGAAGACGCACACCATCGCCAACATCGTGTGCCACTGGCTCGCCACCGGCAGGCGAGTGCTGGTGACATCGATGAAGGAGCCGGCCCTCGCGGTGCTGCGCGAGCATTTGCCGGAGCAGATCCGGCCGCTCGCCATCTCCCTTTTGGGCAGCGAGCACGAGGGCATGCAGCAGTTCGAGCAGTCCGTCCAGCACGTCGCCTCCGAGGTGCAGTCGATCGACCAGGCGGCGTTGGAAGCCGAAGTCGCGCAGCTCGAGGAGACCATCGACGGACTGCACGCGCGCCTGGCACGCATCGACACCGAGATCGGACGCTGGGCACGGCTGAACCAGGCGCGCATCGACATCGATGGCGAGAGCTTGTCCCCGATGGACGCTGCGCAGGAGATCCTCGACCGTGCCGAGCAGTACGAGTGGATTCCCGATGCGCTGGGCATCGGGCCGCAGTACGCGCCGCGCTTCGGCGACGAAGACATGGACCGGCTGCGCGAGGCACGACGTCAGCTCGGGGCCGACATCGAGTCCGTCGCGCACGAACTGCCGCTCGCGTCCGAGTTTCCCGACGCGCGCGCGCTGCTGCAGATGCACCAGGGTCTGTCGGGCTTCGTGCGCATGAGCGCGCAGGGACGCGGCGATCTGCCGCAGGCACCGCACGGCGCGGAGGCGGCACTGGACGAACTCGGTCAGGCGCTCGCCCGCGTGCGCGCGCTGCGAGCACAGGTCCAGCCGGCGTTCACGCAACCCGGCACCCGACTGCACACGCGGCTGCGCAGTGCGCCCGAGGCCGACGAGTTCAAGTTGCTCGAGCGACTGGCACAGGAGCTCTCGGGTGCCGCGGAGCTGCGTACCTCGTTCCTGGCGCGACCGGTGGAGGCACCCGCGGACTCCGACCAGGACGCCGAGCTGATGCAGGCGCTGAACAATCTCGCCATCGGCCGGCGCGCCTTCGGACTGATGGGCGGTTTCGGCAAGGCCGAGACGAAACGCGCGGTCGATGCCATCACGGTCGACGGCCGGGCGCCGACGCAGACGGCGGACTGGCAGCACGCCCTGGGTTATCTCAACCTCCAGCAGCGTCTGCGCCAGCTCGGTGCGCGCTGGAATGCGCTCGCGGCGGATCTCGGGCTGCCGGCGCTCGACCTGTCGCAGCCGCAGCGAGTGGTGGCTGCCCTCGATCAGGTGAATGCCTATCGCGCGGCACGCGAGCTGGCGCAGGCGGAGGGCCGGCTCGCGGCGCACGCCGTTGCGCTGTTCCCGACCTGGGCGCCCGCGGTGCGCGTGGGAAGCGACGACGAGGCGCTGGCGCAGCTCGAGCGCGTCGTCGCGCACCAGCAGAGCGCGCAGCGCCTGGGCGAAGTGTGGGTCGCAAAGGCGCGCATGCAGAAGGCGCTCGAGGGACGCAGCGGCCGCGTGGTCGAGGACCTTCGCGTGTTCGTCAACGACGTGCTGGGCAACCCGAAGGTGAACGAGAGCCAGCTGCTGGCGGCGTGGAGCGCGTCGATGGCGGAGCTCGCGCGCCTGCAGCGGCTCGCGCCCTGGCTGCAGAGCGTGTCGGAGGTGACGCAGCGCATCGCACAGTCCGGAGCGCCCCAGTACGCGCGCCTGCTGCTGCAGCCCGCCGGCGAGGACGATCGGCTGATCCCGCCCGACTGGCGGCGGGCGTGGCGCATGCGCTGCCTGGCCACGCACCTGTCGCTGATCGACCCGCAGAACGAATTCCGCCGCCTCACGCGGGTGCGCGGCGAGCTCGACCAGGATCTCGCGCGCGCCTACCGCGACGTGGTGGTCAAGCGCACCTGGCTGCAGCTCGCGCGCAACACCTCGGCCAGCACCCGGGCGGCGCTGCAGGCCTATCTCAATGCCATCCAGCGCATCGGCAAGGGGACCGGCAAGCGCGCCGCGCGCTACCGCCAGGACGCGCGCGAGGCGGCGTCCGATGCGCACGCGGCCATTCCGTGTTGGATCATGCCGCACTATCGCGTGTCGGAGACGCTGCCTGCCCGCATGGGGCTGTTCGATCTGGTGATCATCGACGAGGCATCGCAGTCGGATCTGTCCGCGCTTCCCGCCATCTTCCGCGGGCGCCGGTTGCTCATCGTGGGCGACGACCGGCAGGTGGCGCCCGAGGCGATCGGCATCGAGGAGGAGCGCATCAAGGCGCTCATGCAGCGCCACCTGTCGGAGCAGGTGCCGCTGTACCGCGCGCAGATGTCGGCCGACCGATCGATCTACGACCTCGCGAAGGTGGTGTTCGCACGCAGCGGCGTGATGCTCAAGGAGCACTTCCGGTGCGTCGCGCCGATCGTCGAGTACTCCCGGCGCGAGTTCTACCACGGCGAACTGCTGCCGCTGCGCCTGCCGCCTCTTGCCGCACGCCTCGATCCGCCGCTCGTCGACGTGCTGATCGAGGACGGCGAGCGCCGCGGCGACGTGAATCTTCCGGAGGCGCGTTTCATCGTCGACGAGATCAAGCACCTGCTCGCCGATGCTCGGATGAGCACGCGCAGCATCGGCGTGGTCTCGCTGCTGGGCGATGAGCAGGCGCTGCGCATTTGGGAGATGCTCGGCGAGGAATTGGGGCCGGAAACGCTGCAGCGCTACCGCATCGCCTGCGGCGACGCGCGCACCTTCCAGGGCAAGGAGCGCGACGTCATGTTCCTCAGCTTGGTATGCGCACCCAACGACGTGGGCGCGCCGCTGGCGCGCGAGAGCTTCGCGCAGCGCTTCAACGTGGCGGCATCGCGCGCGCGCGACCGCATGTACCTGGTACGCTCGGTCCTGCCGGAACAACTGCCCGAGTCCGACCGCCTGCGACGGCGGCTGATCGAGCACTTCGCCGCGCCCTTCCCGATCGAGGCAGCCGACGAGACCACCGGCGTGCGGCGGGACCCGCGTGAGCTGTGCGAATCGCCGCTCGAGCGCGAGATCTACGACTGGTTGGTGGAAGCCGGCTACCGCGTCACGCCACAGGTACGCGTGGGTACGTATCGAATCGACCTGGTGGTGGACGGAGCGAACCACGCGCGCGTAGCCATCGAATGCGACGGCGACAAGCACCACGGGCCGGACAAATGGAGCGCGGACGTGCGCCGGCAGCGCGTCCTGGAGCGCGCCGGCTGGATCTTCTGGCGCTGCTTCGCCTCGACGTTCGTGCGACGCCGGCAGGCCGTGCTCGACGACCTCGCGCGAACCCTGGAAGGTCTGGACATCCGCCCCGAACAGCGCACGGCGACGCAGCCGCCGCCACTGTCCGTCCTGCGCCGGGTCAGTGCCGGCGCGGCGCGCTGACCGCTTTTCGCGGACCTTTCCTTACTTGAACAGCGGCAGGGCCTTGACGATCGAGGTCCAGATGCCCCAGGCCAGCGGGATGCCGACCACGGCCCACGCGAGCAGCACGGCACCGCTGAGGCCGCCTTTCGTTCCCGCCACCGCACTGCTGCTCGCCGCGCCAGCCGCCGCCTCGTGCGCGAGACGCTTCTCTTCGATCAGTTCCTTCTCGCTCATGAGCCACTTCTCCGCGACCGGCCGTACCAGCAGATTGGCCACGAAGCCGACCAGGAGCATGCCGGCGAGCGTGAAGAAGATCGGTCCGTAGATCTCGTCGAAGGGAACCTTCGCCTCCACGCGCACGTCGTGCATGTAGTTCACCACCACCGGGCCGAGAATGCCCGCGGTAGACCAGGCGGTGAGCAGCCGTCCGTGGATGGCGCCGACGAACTGCGTGCCGAACATGTCGGCGAGATAGGCCGGAATGGTGGCGAAGCCCCCGCCGTACATCGACGAGATGATGCAGAACACCAGGACCAGGAGGCCGAGCATCTTCCAGTCCGCGGCGTACGAGGCGAGCACGTACAGGGCTGCGCCGAGCACGAAGAAGACCACATAGGTCTGCTTGCGGCCGAGCTTGTCGGACGACGAGGCCCAGGCGATGCGCCCGAAGATGTTGAAGAGCGAGATCAGGCCGACGAAGCTCGCCGCGATGGCGGCGGCTGCGTTGCGCAGCGCCTCGTCCGCCCTGACCTCGACCCAGCCGAGCTCCGGCTGGCCGATCAACGCGCCGCCGAAGGTCTCCTGCAACAACGGCGCGGCAGCGCCGATGATGCCGATTCCAGCGGACACGTTCATGCACAGCACGATCCACAGCAGCCAGAACTGCGGCGTCTTGTGCGCGTTCTGCAGATGCACGTGCCCGCGCGCAATCATGCTGCTGGTTGCCGTGGGCGGCGTCCAGCCCTCGGGTCGCCAGCCGGTCGGCGGCACGCGGTAGAGCAGCGCGCCGAAGAGCATGAATACGGCGTAGATCAGGGCCAGCACGACAAAGGTCTGCCACACGCCCGGGTCGCTGCCCTGGGCGAAGTGCTTCATCAGCAAGGTGGCGAACGGGGAGCCTATCATCGCGCCGCCGCCGAAGCCCATGATCGCCATGCCGGTGGCCATGCCGCGCCGGTCGGGAAACCACTTGATAAGCGTCGATACCGGCGAGATGTAGCCCAGCCCGAGCCCGATGCCCCCGATGACACCCGAGCCCAGCCACATCAGCCACAGCTGGTGCACGTAGACGCCGTAGGCGGAGATGAGCAGGCCGCCGCACCAGCACAGCATCGCCACCACGCCGACTTTGCGCGGGCCCGCGCGCTCGAGCCACGCCCCCCAGATCGCCGCCGCGCATCCGAGGACGACGAAGAACAGGGTGTACATCCAGCCAAGATCGAACTGCGTCCAGTTGCAATCGGTGGCGGTGAGCGCGCGTGCAGTTCCCGCGAGCTTCTCGCCGAAGTGCGTTGCACCGGCTGCACACGCCGGCAGTGGCGTGCCGTCCTCGCCTACGAGCGCGGACTGCAGCGGCTTCCAGAACACCGAGAAGCCGTATGCCATGCCGATGCACAGGTGAATGCCCAGGGCCGCCGGCGGTACCAGCCAACGGTTGAATCCGGGTCCGGCGATGATGCGCTCTTTGTCGAGGAAGCCAGCCATGACGGGATCGTGTCCTGTTCTTGTGCGGTGTAGTGGCCGGAGGATACCACCCGCGCCACGCCGAGCGCGAACGCGACGGGGCTGCTTGGCACAGCATCGTCATGCTGCGGCGCAAGACCGCACCACCCTCAAGGACGCGGGATTGCAGGCGCACCCCTGGCCCGCGCATCGGTCGTTTCGACCGCCCCCGACGCGGGAACGGAGGTTGCGAATCCCGCAGGTCGGAGCGTGCTCCGGAATCAACGACACGGAGGATATCCATGGTCTTCCTTCCGATTGCGGGCTTGGCCCTGGGCGCGGCAGGCATGTATTTGTTCGATCCCGAGCAGGGACGGCGACGGCGCGCGCTGGTCCGTGACCAGGCGGCCAGTCGCACGCGCCGGTTGCGCCGCAGCGCCCAGGGCACGTGGCACGATCTGCGCAATCGTGCGCGCGGCGCACGCCACAAGTGGGGCGGGATGCGCCAGAACGAGATTCCCGACCGCGTGCTCGCCGAGCGCGTGCGCAGCAAGCTGGGCCGCCACAGCGCCCATCCTCGTCCGATCGAGGTGTGGGCGCGCAGCGGTACGGTGGAACTGCGTGGCCCGGTGCTCGACGGCGAGTGCGACCAACTCGTGCGGATGGTGCGCCGCATGCGCGGCGTGCACGAGGTACGCGACCGCATGCAGCGCCATGACGGTCCCGAGCACGTTTCCGCCCTGCAGGGTGGGAGTCCGCGGCGGGAGGAGCGCGCCGCATGGGCCAGGCAGCGCTGGTCCCCCGCACAGCGCGCCGCATCGGGTGGCGCCGGGGGCGCCCTGCTTCTTCTGGCGATGCGGCGCGGCGGGATTCCCGGCGCACTGGCGGGACTCGCGGGCGCGGCGCTGCTGGTGCGCGCGGCAACGAACGCACCGCTGCAGCGACTGGCGGGAACTGCCACCAGGCAGGGCGAAACGCACACCGATCCCGCACGCGAGCAGCCCTGAAAGGAATGCAGGGTCGCACGCGTCCACCATTCGCACACAGGAGCCCGGTCATGCCAAGAGGTTCAAGCCCGAAGCGCGAACGCGAGTACGAGGAACTGAAGGAGCAATTCGAGCACGAAGGCCGCTACCCCGGTCGCGAGGAGGAGGTGGCGGCGCGCATCGTCAACAAGCAGCGCGCCCAGTTGCGCGAGACACGAGGCGCACGCGCGCAGGATCGCAAAGCCAAGGCACCGGACCGCGGGCTGCCGATCGATCGCTACGATCACATGACGGTCGCGCAGTTGACATCCCGCCTGGATGGCCTGTCACATACGCAGTTGCGCGCGATCGAGCGGCACGAGCGGGCGCACAAGAATCGCAGCACGCTGCTGCAGCAGATCGAGCGCCGCATCCGTCACTGAGCAGAGGCAGGACGCTTAGGCTTGAGGCGTTCGACCGCCGAGCGGAATGCGGCGCTGCGCAGGGAGAGCAGGCGCGCCTGGCGCGCTTCCCAGTAGGGCGAGGCGACCTCGTAGCCGGCTACGAGACGGTAATCGGCGGTGTCGGTCTGCTCCTCGCAGCCCTCCCCCGCGACCGGCCGACGCTGCAGGGTGACCTGTTCCTGGCTCCGATCGATCGTGAGCACATACTCGATGCAACGCGCGGTGCGGTCTTCGGCAACGATGCGCCGCTCCGACCACTCCTGCACCGTCCAGTCCTGCGCGCGCAGCGATAGATCGGTCACGGAAGAGTGGAACCAGCCGGACTCGTCCCCTGCCATGACGAGCTTGGCAGTGACCATCGAGCACAGCGCTGCGGCGCGATAGCAACGGATACTGGTGGTCTGGATCGGATCGGGGTCGCGCATCTGCTCCGAGTGCCAGGTCCCCTCCGCGCTCACCACGTCCGCCTTGCTCATGACGAAGGCCGGGCCGGGATAGACCGGCGCCTGCCAGAACTCGTTGGTGCGCTGCACGAGATCCATGAACTCCCCCACCAGGATCACGCCGGTGGGCTTCGCCTGGATGTCGCGCTGGAACGCCTTGACGGCGGCAGTGAGCGCCGTGGAAGGGCGCCCCGAGGGCGGCTGGTACAGGTAGCGCAGGTCGATCAGCGCGTTCTCGAGCACGAAGCGGAACTCGCGCGCACTCCAGCCGAACACCGGCAATGCCTCGGTTGCCGGGAGCCGCAGAGCCTCATCCGGCTCCATGGCACCGAACTCCTCGACGCTCACCGCGGCTGCGGGCGCCGCATGCATGATCATTCCCAGCAGCATTCCCAGGCACAGGCCAGCCAGCCCGATCCGCATCCTTCCGAAACTCATCTCGACTCGCTCCTCGTGAGGCGGCGCAGGCCGCGCGTGGACTATGCCCTCGGCAGGCAGGCGGCGGCTTGAGCTAGCGCAAGGACCGGCCGGGTCCAGACAGGCCACCGCACGCCGCATGCCCCGATTTTGCTATAGGATGCGTCCTTTCCCGGGCGGGAGGATGTCCCGCCGCACTGTCAATTCTCCGAACTTGCAAGTCCGCTCGCGCTCCCGTTTCGCCCGTCCCCTCGCCGCTGCCGCCTGCCTCGTGCTGACCGCCGTGATCGCGGTGGGCAGCGTCGCCGCCTCTGCACAAGAGGTGTTCGAACTGCAGCCGGAATACGTGTATGGAAGGCATCGCAAGCCGCGCATCGGCTATACCAAGCCCGAGGTGTTCGATCCGCTGAGCGATCGCCTCTACCGGTCGGGAATGAAGGACTATCCGCCCACCGCGATTCCGGAGGAACTCAAGAACGTCGATGCGATGACACGCATCGAGGGCATGGGCCGGATCATGGCCTGTGCCGACGGCTGGTTCTGGCCCTTCTCGCGCACTGCGCGCAAGAACGAGCCGCCCGGGCTCGAGATCGAGCTGCTGCAGACGATCGCGAAGAAGCACGGTTGGGAAGTCGACATGTCTTGGGTCAACATGGCCACCCGGTTCGGCCCCGGCGCACCGGGCGGCGCGTACGATCGCTCGATCAATAAAGGCGTGTGCGACATCGTGCTCGGGTTGACCGTCTCGGGCGACGACCATCACATGGCGCCCAACCAGCTCTCCTTCACCGCCCCGTTCATGTCGACCGGCTTCGTGCTCGTGACGCAGGGCGCGGCCAAGGGGGTGCGCTCGCTCGACGATGCGAAGACGCAGAACATCAAGGTCGGCGTACCGGCATATTCACCGATGAGCGAGTACGCCGAGGAGAACGGCATCCCGTACACGACCTTCTTCCAGAACTACCAGGTCATCGACGCGATGGTGCGCGGAGAGATCGACGCCGCGATGCTCTGGTCCGGTGCGATCTCGCAGGCCAAGCTGGAACACCCCGAGGCCGAGTTCGAGATGCCCAAGGGCTACGTGCCGGTGCCCGAGATGCGCTGGAACAGCGCCTGGGTGGTCAAGACCAAGGAAGCCGAGCTGCTTCAGTTCATCAACGAATCGTTCGCACAGATGCTCAAGAGCGGAGAAATCAAGCGCCTGTGCGAGCGCTACGGCATTCCGTTCTATCCGCCGGTCCCCATGGAAGAGTGACCCGCCTGATCTGAGCCACAGACGACGGGTCGCAGCCACACACGATCAGAAAACAGGAGCGAGGCGATGTTCGACCATATCGTTCAACTGAGCATCCAGTCCGGCGGGCTGATCCCGCTGATGGGCGTGCTGCTGCTCATCACCATCGCGGTGATCGTCGAGCGCCTCGTGTTCTACCGCCGCGCGCTGCGCTCGGGCAATGCGATGGAGCACGATCTGCAGCTGGTCGATTACCAGAACGTCGAGAAGCTCGAGCAGCTGGCCGACCACTACGACGGCTCCCTGCAGCGCTCGATCATTTCCTCGGCGCTGGCCTCGCGCGGACAGGACGCCGACACCATGGAGCGGCACATCGACGAGGCGATCATGTGGCAGATGCCCAAGATCGACCGCAACGTCTGGGTGCTCGACAGCTCCGTGACGCTGGCCCCGCTGATGGGCCTGCTGGGCACCATCATCGGCATGGTGCACGCATTCGGGATCCTGGGCGAAGGCGGCGTCGCAGGCGCGGCGGCACAGATGGTCACGGGCGGCATCGCCGAGGCGCTCGTCGCCACCGGGCTGGGCCTGCTCATCGCGATCTTCGCCGTGGCCTTCCTCAACTACTTCAACAAGCGCGGCCGCCTCGCACTGCACCAGATGGAGCAGCTGAAGGTGATGGTGATCAACCGCCTGCACGGCGGCGGCTCGGCGCATCACGGCGTGCCGGTGCGCGAAGCGCACGCCGGCAAGGTGACCGACATCGGCGCTGCGCGGAGAGCGTGATGCGCAAGGGACGCAGCAGCTACTTCGAGACCGAGCGCCCGCGGGTCGAGGTGATCCCGATGATCGACATCATGATGTTCCTGCTGGTGTTCTTCGTCCTCGTCACGCTCAAGATGATCGCCGGGACGGGCGTGGCGATGGAGCTTCCCGCCTCGGCGACGACACAGGAACTGAAGTCCTCGACCATCACCGTGGGCGTGACCAAGGCCGGGGAACTGGTGGTGGATGGAAATCCAGTCGACGGCGAGGGACTCAAGGCCAAGCTGCTGGAGCTCAAGAAGGACAAGGCCATCGACGTGGTGCTCGCGGGTGACAAGGACGCCTCGCTCCAGACCTTGCTGCAGGCGATGGACGCCGTGCGCTCGGCCGGCATCACCTCGGTCGGGATAGCCGCGCGGGCCGAGAAGCCGAGCCCGCCGCCCGCGCAGAAATGACCGAGAAGACCGGGCGCGCCCAGGGCGCGCTGTGGGCGCAGCCCGACGAGGACGACGCACGCGGCCTGCCGTTCTGGAAGGCGCTGCTGATCGCCGCGCTCATCGAGCTAGGGCTGCCGTTCCTCGTGTTCGGCGTGGACTGGTCCTTCCTGGGACTGGTCGAACCGCCGCCCACGCCGGTGATGAACGTGCGCCTGGATCCGCCTCCGGAGCCTCCGCCGCCACCGCCTCCGCCCGAGAAGCGCAAGCCCGAGCCCGAAAAGGAGATCAAGCAGGTGGAGGTTGACCTGCCGCCGCCCGCTCCCGGCACCAAGCCGAAGATCGTGGTGGCGAAGCCGGAGCCGGAGAAGCCCAAACCGAAGAAAAAGAAGAAGGAAGAGCCCAAACCGGAACCCGAGCCAGAGGAACCGAAGGAGGAGGAGGTGGAGGCGCCACCTCTGCCCTCGGTGTTCCAGGACGTCAAGCCGGTGCGCAAGGTCAAACCGAAGTATCCCGAGGATGCCCTGGCTCAGAACATCGAGGGTCAGGTGAAGGTGCGGCTGTCGGTGGACACGGAGGGTCGCGTCACCAATGCCGTCATCCTTCTGGCCGAGCCGCCGGGTGTGTTCGATGCATCGGTGCTCGAAGCGGTACGCCAGTACAAGTTCAAGCGCGACGGCACGAGCTACGAAGCCGACCAGCTGGTGGTGTTCAGGCTGGAGTAGGATCGCGCCCCGGCATGCGCCGGGGCGCGTGTCCGCCATCGATCGATGGCGGGTATAGCCCAGACGAAATCGAGCTTACTGCTGCGACCGATCGCGCTGCTGGCCTGCCGGTGCATCGCCGACGGCCCGGTCGGAGCGGTCGCCGAAATCGGCGAACCAGCGCTCGACGCGGGAGCTGTACTCTCCGGTGTTCATGTCCGGCCAGCGATCCTTCTCGAAACGCGGGACGTCGCGCATCGCCTGCCGATCCAGCCGGATCTGCAGGTCCCCGTCGTCGTCCTTCGGCATGCGGAAGGCCTGCATCGGGAGTGTCGCGATGCGGTCGTTCTCGTCGGCGTACTCGTCGTCGAAGTCGACTGCCAGGTAGCGCACGGAACCGTCGTGCATGTTCACCACCACGTCCTCGACCTCGCCGATCTCCTTGCCGGCGCCGTCGTGCACGTCGGCATCGATCACCTGGCTCGCCCGGCGCAGCAGCGCATTGGGCGCCGGCTCGATCTTGACAGTGTCCCCACCGAAGTAGCGCTCGACGTCCGCGCGATACGTGTCCTCGCGCACGTTCCAACGCGGCCAGCGCCGCGTCTCGAAACCGGGCGCATTTTCGAGCTGCTCCTTGCTGACGTTCAACGTGAGGCTTCGCTCGTCCGGGCCCAGCCCGAACATGCGCACCGGATAAGCGAACAGCTTGTCGCCGAGGCCGGCGAAACCGCCGAACGAAAGGATGGCGTAATGCACGCGATCGTTGTTCACGTCCAGCACGACGTCCTGGATCTCGCCCAGATCCTGGCCCTGCGCATTGCGCACGTTCATGCCGATCAACTCGCTCGTGCGCATGTCACGCATCAGGCGGTCGCGGCCAGCCTGTGCCTGCACCTGCGTCGCGTCCGTCGTGGCGGCGTCGCGTGGCGGGGTCGTCGCCGTGTCCTGAGCCCACACGTTCGTTGCGAACGCCAATGCGAGCGCAGCGCCGATCGCCGTCGTCTTTGCGTTACTTGTCATGGTTTCCGTCCTGTTTGGATGAACACGACGTCGCCTGTGCAAGCAGCGCGCCGATCCCGGATCGATTGCCAGGCCAGGGAACGGACTACCAGATCGAACGCTCGGCGCGCGCCTCCTGCGCCTCACCGCTGAGCACCCGACGCAGCAACTGCTCCTGGGGACCGGCGAAGGTCTCCGGCCTGCAATTGGCTGCAGCGAAAAATCGGTCCGGGTCGGTTTCGAGAAGTAACTTCTGCGCCAGCATCAGATCCGACAGCGGCACGAATGCCTCCGTCGTGCAGCAATACAGGTTTCCGGTCTGCAGGTGGATGACGTTGAACGTCGAGCGAGGAAGGATGCAGAACGTGCCGCGTTCGGGCACGCGCACGGTGAAACAACCGTGCTTGTCGAGTTCCTGTAGTTGCTGGGGTGTGAGCAGGCGCGTAAGCAGGCGTCGCGCCCGTGCCTCGGACACCCGCGATCGGGCCGTGGCCGCGTCGCCGATCCAGCGCGCGTTCAGCGCCCCCTCCCGTAGGTCGGCGCCGTCAAGCAGGTCAGGCGCCTCCTCGCGACGGCGGCGCAGCAGCGTGCGGCGCCAGCGCCTGATCAGCTCGAGCATGAGGAAAGTCGCGCTTTGAAGCAGACGGCGCGCACGGCGCTGCCGTGCGCGCCTGTGCGATTCAACCGCCGACCACGCGCGGAACGACTACCGTCTCGTTCTCGAGCGCGTTGAAGTCGGTGACCTTCTCGTCGACCAGCCCTTCCCCACGATTGACTTTGAATGCGACCGAACCTGACGCAAGCATGCGCTCGAACAGCGCCCTTGCCTCGCGCTCCGTCGCCAGCTTCGCGTCGCTTTCATCGAACTCGATGACGCGGTCGCCCGTGGAATCCAAGACACGCAGAACTTTCATCGTCGTCTCCTCTGCTGCTGGGCCCAAGACATTCCTGCTCGGAGGTGGAGCAACCCCCGCTCCTGCACGTGGTGCGAGGCCTGCCAGAGCCTTTGGCAATTTCAGAGCCCGGCGTGCGCGGGCAGGAAACGGGGGCTGGGGGCTGGGGGCTGGGGGCTGGGGGCTGGGGGCTGGGGGCTGGGGG